>CBFIDI010000015.1:0-33505 GCA_965661355.1 Rickettsiales bacterium
CAAGCGAGATAATATTTTTGTCCGACACTAGTGACTCTATATTAAAAACCCGCCCCCGCATAAGATCGGGCCATTAAATAAAAAGCTTAAAAGATATAAGGGTCCAATTGCAATTCGGTGAAAAGATAATTAGCTTTAAATATTTATTTGTAACTCAAAAATGGCATTAAGAACTGCTTACAAAACAAATTCTGTTTTGACTTTAAATACAAAAAGTTTTATCCTTTTACTTAACTATTTCGTTGTTGGGTTTAAGAAGTAAACTTTAATAATGAAAATTTTCAATTTAGTCAAATGCAAAAACTAAGACTTTTATTCACTAATTTTAAAAATTCAATAATTGAATTTGAAAAAAAGTTTATTCGCTCAAAATATTTAATAATTGTAATTCCTGCGCTGGTCTTTTTGCTGGCTTTTTTGTTATATGCGCCATATATTTTCAACAATAAAGATTTGCGCTATCAAATTGAACAAAAAATTTCAGAATATACCAAAGGAAATCTCGAAATTAAAGGCGAAATTAGGGTAAAGCTTCTTCCGACCCCTTCGCTTATAATTAAAAAAGCTATCTTAAAAAACTATATTTCTGGCAACAAAAACTATAATCTTTATATTGAAGATTCTAAAGTTGAATTGTCATTTTTGTCTACTTTAACAGGTAAATTTAACATTCAAAAAGTCACCTTAAATAACATAATAGCAGAAATTCATAATTCGCAAGAAAGTCTGGAGTTAAAATCAGAAGTACTTAAAGCGATTTCTAAAAAACTGATTGATTCTAAAGAGCAAGAAGGCGTTGGCGGCAATATATTTTCGGTCAAAAGCCTTAATCTTAATAATTATAAGGCAACTAATTTTCCTGATTTAGAAATAAAAAATGGTCGCATAATATCATATTCAAAACTTGGCAATAAGAAGGAAATTGAAGAGTTAACTGCTAATTTTAGCTTTTCAAGAAACTTAATATCTGGTCAGGGATCGTTTAAAAACCAAGATCTACTCAATAATTTTACATTATCTTTACACCCTAATTCTAAAAAAAATGACTCAATTTTTAAACTTAGCTCGACTTATGCTGATTTAAAAATCTACGGCACTTTTTATAATATTAAGAACAAAAGCAGCAATTTTGGCAATTATTTCGAAGGCACTCTAGAGTCGGAAATATTCAATTTAAAGAACTTTTATAAAAGCTATATTTCGTCAGATGGCTATATCTTTAATAAAATAAATCCTAAGCAAACCTCGATTAAAATTAAAGCTTTGGTCAAAAAAAATAACCACGATATTTCTATTGAAAAAGCAGCAATAAGCTCGGATATAATTAACGGCCGCGGCGATATATTTATGAATTTTAACAGCACAATTCCTTTAATTGATGTTGTGCTTGATTTAGAAAATTTTAATCTAGATTCAATCTTGACCAGAAAAAATATCGCTGTTAACAAAAAAAATTTGGTCCAGCCCAAGAAAAAAGATATCAGCGCACAAAGTGATGATAATTTAACCAAAAATTTTCGCCAAGCCAGCTTTGAACTTAGCAAAGATTTGCGCGATATCGATTTAACCCTAGAGACAAAAATAAACCGCGTCAGATATCTTGCCGAACAAATTCAAAATGTGGATCTTTATTCTACAATTTCAAAAAATGGCGAAATATTAATTTTGCCACTAAGCTTCAGAGCGCCCGACGGCGGCAAATTTAGAGTTATTGGCGCCATAGAAAATCGGGATAGTAGCCCTAAATTTTTAGGAAAAATAGATGCAAAAGGAAGTAAATTAGCCAATATTTTGCGCTGGCTAAAATTAGAATCGCAAAATCTAAAATATAATAGCTTGAATGCATATTCAATTTATTCTGATGTTATGTTAGTGCCAAATACTACAATTTTTAACAACTTTTATCTGAATTTTAACAATAAAAATACCGAACTTCTGGGTGACATAACAATTAGATATGGCAACTCGGCACCAGACATAATTAGTAATTTTGAAGTTCATAATTTTGATATTGACGAATATTTTTTAACCTCGTCAAAAAATAGTTACTTCTCGCCGGGTGATTTGTTAAAAAAAGTCTTATGGCTTAATAGCTTATCTTCCAGAAATGAATTAACCCTAACTTTTGATAAATTAAGTTACAAAAATCTGCTTTTTAAGAACCATTCTTTGAAATCTAGATTTGGCCCCGGATATCTTGAAATTGATAATTTTAACCTAGAGTCCGACAATTTCAACCTTAACACATCACTTGCAATTGACATAACTAGGCCAATTCCTAATTTTGATATTTCGCTTAAATCAAAAAATTTTCAGTACAGCCCTTCTATCTATAAACAAAGCGAAAATTCAGCCGCCCCCATTTTAGCCAAAACCATTAAAATAAATGCCATAGATCGATTTTTTGCCCTTCCCTCGCTTGAAAAGTTTTCTGGCAATGTTTTTATTGATTTTGAAAAAGCCAATATCGATAATTTTGAAATGTCTGACCTAAAGTCAGAAGGAAGACTTAAGAAAGGTCAATTAGAATTTTCGAAATTTAGCGCAAAATCATATGGCAAAAGCCTAAAATTTGAAGGTGCGGCCGCAATAAAATTCGAAAAAACAATAAGCGGCAATTTATATCTTGAAAAAACCTTGTTAAAGCCCTATTTAAAAGCTATTACACAAATTGACAATATTTCAGGAGTCGCTAATATCTCATCATCAATTTCATCTTTTGGCGAAAATAAAGAAGAGTTTCTAAAAAATCTTAATAGTCAAATTAAATTCAAGGCCGCTAATTTAAAGGTTGAGAATTTGGGGCTTGACGATTTGGTTAAAAAAATGTTTAACCCTTTTTATTTTCAGGCCGAATTAGAAGATCCACTGGCAATTTTGCAAAACCCAGATGCGGTTACTAATTTAAAAAAAGCCTCTGGAGAAATTTCAATTAGTCGCGGTAAATTAAACCGCTTTAAAATAAAATTTTCGGGCACTGCGTTAAATGGATTAACCTCAGGTAAGTTTGACCTTGTTGAAAATAAAATTGACGGTAGCTCGAACATAATATTTTTAACCGGAACCAAAGAAAGACAAATTCCTATTAACATAGTTAGTAATTACAAAGGAAGATTTTATAATATGAATCACGGCATTAACTTAAAACAAGCAAAGCAATATATTAATTCCGTTAAAGAGCAAATTAATAAAGGCGCCACTAAAATAATAATTTCTGGCCCAATAAAACCAAAGCAAGAGGTTTTAGAAGAAAAAGAAGAGGAAAAAGAGGAAAAACAAACACAGCAAAATATGAGTCAAGATGAATTGCAGCAAAAAATATTACAAGAAATAGAAAGGAATCTTCCTGCGCAAAATAATAATATTAATCAGGGTCAAATATATCAATAACTAGATAATTAATTAAATGAATAAAATAACCATTAAAGAAATTAAGGCTAGAAAAAGTAAAGAAAAATTAACCTGTTTAACCGCTTATACTTACCCAACAGCAAAAATTCTTGATGGAATTTGCGAAATTATTCTTGTTGGCGATTCTTTGGCCATGGCAATTTACGGTTTGCAAAATACTGCGCAAATTAGCCTTGGCACAATGATTGAACACGGAAAAGCCGTTGTAAAAGCATGTGAAAAAAGCCTTGTTGTTGTCGATATTCCGGCCAAAACTTTTGAAAATTCGGCTTCGCAGGCTTTAAAAACAGCAATTGAAATCTCGGAAAAAACAAACTGCGCCGCCGTAAAAATTGAAACGGACGAAAATGAAATTGATTCAATCAAGTTAATTGCCCAAAACAACATCAACATAATGGCTCATATTGGTCTTTTACCGCAACAAGTTCAAGAATTAGGCGGTTATAAATATCAGGGACGAGACCAAGAATCGGCTCGAAAGCTGATAAGGCTTGCCAAGCAAGCAGAAGAAGCTGGCGCTTTTGCAATAGTAATAGAAGCGGTGCCAGCTTGGCTTGCCGACGAAATAACCGCATCGGTTTCAATTCCGACAATTGGCATTGGCGCCTCGCAAAATTGCGATGGTCAAATTTTAGTAATTGACGATTTACTTGGGCTGAACCAAGAATTTACCCCAAAATTTGTTAAAAAATATGAAAACCTAGCCAAAAAGATTGAAAAGGCCGCAAAAAACTACAATTTTGAAGTAAAAAATCAAATTTTTCCCGCTGAAGAAAATTTACTAAAAAAATAAAACACTTAAATTGCACGAACTTAACCACAAAACCCACAAAAACGAACAATAATTTAGTTTTTATCATTTTTTATCTTTAAAATTAGAGAAAAATAAAATGTTTTTTGTTAAAAAGATGATAAAAATATGACAAGCAATGATTTAAATGAATTTATTATTAGACAATTTTCTCTACTTTTAAAAAATCTTACTTTGTTAAACAAGAAAATAAATCTGTTTTTATTGACATAGGTGACCATTAAAGAAATTTGAAAAAACTTGTATTTTACGAACTATTTAATATAATTGGCCCGAATAAATAATTTTAAAAAAACCAAATAAAAATGACTGAAAATAACTTTGACCTAATAGTAATTGGCGGTGGGCCTGGTGGATATGTTGCGGCAATTCGCGCCGCGCAGCTTGGACTTAAAACAGCTTGCGTTGAAAAGAGAAAAACCTTAGGCGGAACATGCTTAAATGTTGGCTGCATTCCTTCTAAAGCATTACTTGAAATTTCGCACAAATATCATGACGCAGCTCACAACTTTGAAAAACTTGGAATTACTGGTTCTAATCCAAAAATCGACCTCAAGAAAATTTTAGAAAATAAAGATGAAATTGTTAAGGGCCTTACTGGTGGAATTTCTGGTCTTTTTAAGAAAAACAAAGTAAAGCATATTGAAAGTCACGCTAAATTCTTAGACAAAAACACAATTGAAATTGACAATAACGGCAATAAAGAGAAATTAAGCGCCAAAAGCTTCATTATTGCAACCGGAAGTGAAGTTGCAAGCTTGCCTAATGTTGAAATTGACGAAAAACAAATTGTTTCTTCAACTGGCGCCCTTAATTTAACAAAAGTTCCAAAGAAATTAATTGTAATTGGTGGTGGCGTAATTGGTCTTGAAATGGCATCGGTTTGGGGTCGATTTGGCGCCGAAATAGAGGTCATTGAATATCTTGACAAAATTACCCCAACAATGGATGGCGATGTTTCGAAAAATTTCAAAAAAATATTAGAAAAGCAAGGCATGAAATTCAGACTTTCAACCAAAGTTACTTCGGTTAAAAAATCAGAATCTGGTGTTGAGGTTGAAATTGAACCTTCTAAAGGTGGCGACAAAGAAATTCTAGAAGCCGACATTGTTTTGGTTGCGGTTGGCAGAAAGCCAAACACAGAAAATCTTGGCCTTGAAAATATTTCTTTAAAAACCAATAGTCGTGGCTTTATTGAAAATGAAAATTTACAAACCTCAATAAACAATATTTACGCCGTTGGCGATGTGACAACTGGGCCAATGTTGGCTCATAAAGCTGAAGATGAAGGATTGGCTGCTGCTGAGTTAATTGCTGGCCAAAAACCACATATTAATTACGACGCAATTCCAAATGTAATTTACACTTATCCAGAAGTTGCCAGCGTTGGTAAAACCGAAGAAGAGCTAAAAGAAGCCAAAATTGAATACAATATTGGGAAATTCTCAATGATGGCCAATTCTCGTGCTCGCGCAACATTTGACGAACAAGGATTTGTTAAAATTTTGGCCGACAAAAAAACCGATCGCGTTTTGGGCGTCCATATTGTTGCTCGCGAAGCCGGAAATACAATTCATGAAGCGGTTTCGGTAATTGAATTTGGCGGAAGCGCTGAAGACATCGCCAGAACCTGTCACGCCCACCCAACCTACAACGAGGCCGTAAAAGAAGCCGCTCTTGCGGTTGATAAAAGGGCAATTCACAGCTAAAAAAATGAGGGGGTTTTAAAAATATTCAAACCCCCTTAAGCAAGAAAAATTGTGTGAATTATTTTTTTGCAATTTTACTAATTTCTTTTATTAAATCTTCTCGGTAGTAATTTTCGCGCCAAAATAATGAAATTTTTCTTGTTGGCGCATTTTTAATATCCAAATAAATAATTTTTTTATCTTTGGTTGCTGCAATTTCTGGCACCAAGGTAATACCTCTATTAATTTTGACCATTTGTCGCAAAGTCTCGAGACTTGAAGCCCGATAGTCGCTATTTTCGCTAACCCCAGCAATTTCACAAACCGACAAAGCCTGACTTCTCATACAGTGCCCCTCTTGCAAAAGCATCATTTCTTTACCTTTAAGATCTTTAAAATCAATTATTTTTTGCCCTGCTAAGTTGTTTTCTTGCGAGATCATTAGTAAAAATTTTTCTTCAAAAATATTATCTTTCTTAAGGTCAATTTCATCGACCGGATCAGCCAAAAAAGCTGCGTCAAGCTCGCCATTTTTTAATTTTTTAATTAAAGTTTCAGTTTTTTCTTCAACTAAAAACAGCTTCAAATCTTTAAATTTTTTACTAATTTCACTAGCAATTTGCGGAAAATAATAAGGAGCCAATGTAGGAAAGGCTCCAATTTTAAACTCTCCGGCAAATTGATTTTGTGAAATCTTTGCAATATTTTTAATGTCGTCAACTTTGTGTAAAATTTGACGCGCCTTCTCAATAATTAATTTACCGGGCGGTGTAACCAAAAAATCATTATTTTTGCGCTCAAAAATTTGCACATTAAGTTCGCCTTCAAGTTTTTTAATTTGATGCGAAAGCGCAGATTGACTAACAAAAACCGCCTCGGCTGCGCGCGTGAAGTTTTTTTGTTTTTCAACCTCAACCAAATATTGTAAATCTCTAATATTCATTTTTCTCTCCTTTATTGTTAATTTTAACTATTTGATTATTTCTTTGTTTAAAATTAGATCAAAACAACAAGAACTAAAATACAATTAGCACCTTTAAATCTGGCAACAATCTTGTTTTAGCTCCATATTCTAATTTACCACTGGCTGTTTGTTAATACTGAAAATATTTTATTTTATTCAGACTTAAAGCTCGCTTTACATTTAGTAAAAAAGTTGATATTAGCGGTGTTAACTTGGCTAATTAGAAAAAATGCCTCTAGAGGCATTTTTTACAAACTTAATTATTTTAGCAATTTCAAGTCAAAAAATAACAATAAAACAAAGGTCAATATTAAAAAAAACAACTAATTCTAAAACTCCTTTTTAAGGGCTAATTCAAAGCTAATTGATTTGATTAGTAAATTAACGCTTAAAAATATTATTTAGCCATTAGTAAAGTAAAAATATTCTTAAAACTTAGCCATTTGCGGTTTGCACATCAATGACAATTGCAATATTTAGCCAATTATTTAAATTTATTAATTCGCGCTACCCTTAAGGCAAAGCGACTTTTGAAATTAATTAAGTTTAAGCAATAATAATTTTCGCCTTAAACAGCAAACCTAGACAATAAAACCATCATGAATAAAACAGATCGATATCATAAAATTAATCTATTTTACTAATAACAAAAAGTCAATAAAATATTAAGAATAGTAACAACAAAGAATCATCATGAATAAAATAGATCGTTACTACAAAATTAATCTATTTTACTAATAAAAATAAATATGAAATAATATTATTAACAATTAAAAAAGGAGGGAAAAAAACAATCAAAATAACTAACAATTACAAAAATAAAATTTATTAATACAACGGAGAAAAATATGATATCTATCGGAGAAAAATTCCCTGATTTTTCAGGAAAAGCAGTTCAAGGCAACAACATTGACAACGCCTTCATCGACATAAATCAAGACACCTACAAAGGCAAATGGAAAATAATGTTTTTCTGGCCAAAAGATTTCACCTTTGTCTGCCCAACCGAAATCGCAGAATTTGGCAAAATGAATGAGCGCTTTCAAGACCGCGATGCTGAAATTATTGGCGCCAGCACCGACTCTGAATTTGTTCACCTAGCCTGGAAAAACCAAAAAGAAGAGCTAAAAGACCTACCGTTTTTAATGTACAGCGACATTAAACGCGAATTGTGCGAAAAGCTAGGAATACTTGACAAAGAAGAGGGCGTAGCCCAGCGCGCAACCTTCATAATTGACCCAGAAGGAATTACCCGCTTCGTTTATGTTACTGATTTAAGCGTCGGAAGAAACCCGAGCGAAGTTTTAAGAGTGCTTGACGCTTTACAAACCGACGAGTTGTGTCCTTGTAATTGGAAACAAGGCGAAGAAACCATTAAGGTCTAGGGCTGTCTTGAATTTAACATTAAGGACTAAAAAATTTTAGCAGTAATATTTTATTGTTAAAAATAAACATTTCTGGCTCTGCGTCTTTTAAAGCCACATAAAGATACAGAGCCAGAGTAAAATAGTCAATATTGAAAGTTTTTGATACTGGTTTTACTTGTTAAATTTTGATAATTAATTTAGCCAAAAACATAAAATTCTGCGACGCCCCAAAGTTAAATTTAAACATTAAAAGCCTTTAAATTTAAAATTAAAACTTTAATATTGGTTTGTAACTTAAAATTTCTCGTATTTAACACGAAAAATCAGCAATTATTCGTCGCCTAAGGTTCAAAATAATTGCAAAAATTCTTAAATAACAATTAAATAAAATAAAAAATGGCAAATTTAAAATCACTAATAGCAGATATTCCTTCTTTCGCGAAAGACATCAAAATTAATATTGAAAACTTAATAAGCGAAGAAAATACTGCCCTACCTTACAATCAAATTCTTGGCTGTGCTTTGGCATCGGCCTATGCAAATGAAGAAAAAACAGTTATGCTAGAACTTGAAAATGAAGCAAAAATGACCCTAGAGCAAAAAGAAATAGACGCCATCAAGTCAGCGGCTTCTTTAATGGCAATGAATAACATCTATTACCGCTTCACACATTTAACTTCTGACGAAGAATATGGTAAAATGCCAGCTGGACTTCGTATGAAAGGAATTAACGATCACAATATCGACAAAACTAGCTTTGAAGCTTATTGCCTAGCAATTTCAGTTATTAATGGTTGCGCAATGTGCGTTGACGCCCACGCCAACCAACTTTTAAAACATGGCATGAATAAAAGCCAAGTTCAAATGATTGCAAAAATTGCCTCAGTAATTTCAGCAGCAGGCAGAGCGATTACTATTAACGAAATAGCTTAAAAACAAATTTAAACTTGACTAGATCACGAAAAATACACTAGACTAGAATTTAGCTATTTACAATATTAACCTAAAAATAAGGATCTAATGACAAAAGTAACAGATAATCTTAACGAAGTAGTAGCCAATAGCTACAGCCTTTACTTAAAAACTCAAAATTACCACTGGAATGTTACCGGTCCAAGCTTTAAAACATTTCACGAACTTTTTGAATTGCAATATAATGAACTTGCACCAGCAATTGACGATTTAGCCGAAAGAATTAGAGCTTTAGGCGAAAAAGTTGACGGAACATACGAAAGCTTCAACAAATTAACTAAGTTTAAAGAAGCTAACAAAAATCTTTCAAGTCAAGAAATGATTGAAGACCTAGTAAAAAGCCATGAAACCGTAATTAGCATTTTAAACGACGGAATTGCAACGGCCGAAGACAGTAAAGACCACGGAACAGCAGACATGCTTACCGCAAGGGTAGAACAGCACCAAAAACATGTTTGGATGCTAAGCTCGAGCATCGGCTAGTTTCAATCATAAAAAGCAAAGCTAGCTAACCTGAATCCGATTCAGCCAAATACTTTTAAGTCCAAAAAACATCTTTGGACTTAAAAGTTACCCATTTTACCAACCCCCTCCCTTTTGCTTTTACAAATAAAGTTAAATAGGTTTGATTTTACCTTCCTCATCAGATAAAATAAATTTTAAGCTAAATTACAAAATATCAAGATCTGACAAAAATATAAAATGTTAAAAAAGTCGCAATTAATTCCAGATTTTTCAGCCTCTATCGTTGTTTTTTTAGTTGCATTACCACTATGCCTAGGCATTGCCTTGGGCTCGGGGGCGCCTCTTTCATCAGGTATAATTTCAGGCATAATCGGTGGTATTATTGTCGGTTTTTTAAGTGGCTCGCCCTTAAGTGTTAGCGGCCCCGCAGCTGGCTTAATTGCAATTGTACTAATAGCAATTCAAACTCTTGGCTCGTTTGAAGCATTTTTGCTATCGGTAATTTTAGCCGGTCTAATTCAATTTATTTTTGGCGTTCTGCGCTTCGGAAATCTTGGCGACTTTGTGCCAAGCTCGGTTATAAAAGGCATGCTTGCAGCAATTGGATTAATTTTAATCATGAAACAAATTCCGCATTTTTTTGGCTATGATTCATCGCCCTTAATTGCCGAAAATTCAATGCAAATGTCTGATCAAAATAATGTCTTTATCACTTTAACCCAAGTTTTCGACAATATTTCACAGGGCGCCGCCATAATTGGTCTGTTTTCGGTTGCGGTTTTAATATTTTTCGAATTTACCTTTATCAAAAAGCGCAAAATCTTAAAAATGGTTCCCGCACCACTAATAGCAGTAGCCAGCGGTGTATTTATTAATGAATTATTTCTCGCCTACTACCCTAACCTAGCGCTTTACCAAGAACATCTTGTCAACCTAGACATAAATTTTAGCCAGGAAGGTGCCATAAAAAATTTTCTAATATTTCCATCTTTTCAACATATTTCTAATGGTCAAACTTGGTTTACCGCAGTTACCATTGCCATTGTCGCCAGCATAGAGACACTTCTTTGTACCGAGGCCGTCGACAGAATTGACAAATTAAAACGCCGCACATCGGGCAATCGCGAATTAAAAGCGCAAGGCATTGGTAATATTCTAGCTGGCTTTATTGGTGGTCTACCAATTACATCGGTCATCGTCAGAAGCTCGGCAAATGTCGATGCTGGCGCCAAAACCAAGCTTTCAGCAATTTTACACGGGGTTTGGCTTTTATTGTCAATTGCTTTAATTCCGGGTCTATTAAATAAAATTCCTTACAGCTCTTTGGCTGCAATCTTAATAATAACAGGCTTTAAATTAACAAACCCAAAAATATTTAAAGATCTTTACAAAAATGGTCATGATCAAATAATTCCATTCGCAATTACCATATTCGCAATCTTGGCAACAAATTTATTGTACGGCATAGCAATTGGAATATTTGCCAGCATAGTTTTCATTTTACGCAACAGCTTTAAATCGTCAATTATTTTGGTGCAAGAAAAAGATTATTATTTGCTAAGATTCAGAAAAGATGTATCCTTTTTTAATAAATCAAATGTAAAATTAACCCTAGAAAACCTACCTCCAAAAAGCAGAATATTAATTGATGTGACAAAATCAGACTTTATCGACAAAGATGTAATCGAAGTTATAAACGACTTCAGGAAACATGCTCATTTAAAAAAAATAAGAATTGAAGTCAAAAAAAATAACTACAACAAACTCCATAAACTAATTAAATAAAGCAAAAACAATGGACGCAATAGAAAAATTATTACTAGAAAACAAGGCTTGGGCTCAAGAGAAAACTCTTGACGATCCAGGTTTTTTTAAGCGCCTTTCAAATATACAAACGCCAGAATTTTTATGGATTGGCTGCTCCGACAGTCGCGTTCCGGCCAATGAAATAACAGGAACCAACCCCGGAGAAATTTTCGTACACCGAAATGTTGCCAATATGGTCGTCAACACCGACTTAAATCTTCTTACCGTCTTAGAATATGCCGTAAACCACCTTAAAGTTAAACATATAATAGTTTGCGGCCACTATGGCTGTGGTGGCGTTCAAGCAGCATTGTCAAAAAATGATTTTGGCTTAATTAATAAATGGCTACTAAATATAAAAGATGTTTATCGCGTTCATAAACAAGAGTTACAAAAATTAAAAAGCGACAAGAAAATTCTCGATCGCATGGTCGAGCTTAATGTAATGGAACAAATAGTTAATTTGTCAAAAACCTCGATAGTTCAAAAATCTTGGAAAAAAGAACAAAGACCAACAATTCATGGCTGGGTCTACGGCCTTAAAGACGGAATTGTCAAGCCTTTATTCTCAATGGATCACAATTCGGCAATTGACGATATTTTTCAATATAACGACCCAAAAATTTAACAAATTTATTACCTAGCCCCGTCAATTACAACAATCACCATCTTTAACTATTAATTTATAGCTAAGCATTAATTTTATTAGTAAATTTATTAGCAAAAAGTTACTACAGATAAACTAGCATTTACGGATAAGTTAGCATTTAAAGATAAAATTTGGCCATTGCGCCATATTCAATTTACCATTAATTATAAAGAACTAAGAAATCTCATCAAAATATTTATTATAAAGAAATTTGCAAATCAATAGCTAATTATTAAATTTTAATGTCACAATTCATCAAGCAACAAATTTTTTCTTAATGTATGATTGCTTTTACTAATAAAATAAATTTTTTATAGCCTTGAAAGATACAAAAATATTACAATACATAATTCTTGTTTACATAAGCGCTAATTTAACCGCCATAATTTAATTAATAAATTTATTGTCAAATTAGTCAATAACTTATGAATTGGCGCTTAAAGATAAAAATTGGCGCGACATAAATTCAACATATTTATCTATCTAAGTCTAATTAAAACCAGAATTATCTTTTGTGCTAAATATTATTTATTATCTACCATTTCCACCATTTCCACGCCCAACGCCAATATCATTTCCCTCAGGATTCTGAACGCTAGAACTTGGGGCATCTAAACCTCCTCCAAAACCAAAAAAATTTCCAACCCCAGCTGCTCCCTCGCCTCCCCTTTCATTGCCAACTGGTTGCATCTCTGTATCTTCCTGAGCCGCAATGCCAACCGCAACCGTTCTTTTTCTGAAGGCAATATAACCAGCGACTATAGCCGCCAACAATATAGCGCCACCAGCAGCGGCACTAGCGGCGGCGGCCCTTCCGTCACCACCCGACTGACTCTCTCTTATTATAGCAGAAGTTGAAGATATCGCCGAGGTCGTGGTCAGAGAACTCTGGCTTAACGATCCCGTCGTAACGGCTTCTGTCAAAGGTCTGGTCGTGGTTGCGACTCCGGTTGCGCTTTTGGTCGAGGCTTCAGTTGCAGCTCTAGTTGTTGTTACAACCCTTGTAGTTAAAGCCTCAGAACTAGTTGCTGTCGTAGTGTCTTTCCCTGCCATAGGGCCATCTCTTCTGTGAACGCGACCATCAGTCACTTTTTCAATATCAAGATTTTCAACATCATTTAACTTCTTCGCGCCCTGTGCCATGGCTTTTAAATTATCATATAATTTTTCAGCCTGACCCCCCGCTTCCAACTTATTACCTTTTTTTAAATTTTCTATTTCGGATTTTAATTTACCAACCGATTCTGAACTTTCATGCTTCAAATCAGATTTATTGCCCTCTTTAGATTCTTCGCCTAACTCAACAGAATGTAAAATAGAATTTATAAAATGGCTAATATCATCAATATTTTTAATATTACTATTACCAGCAGACTTTTGAATATGTTGATAAATTGAGTTTTCAGAACCTTTTAGACCTAATTTTTCATCAAGCTTTGCACATTGATCTTTTAAAATATAATTTTTTTCAACATATTTAGCGATATCGTTCGCACTAACTTCTTGACCTTCTGTATCAAATCCAGAAAGTTGATCAAGATTACCAGAAAACATCCAATCATAATCAGCGGCGATATTTCTAGTAGTTGTAAATTCATCAATGCTTAAGTCGCCCCCAACCATTTGGCCAACCTTTTCAATTTCTAAAAGATCAAGACCAGCAATTACATCTGCTTGCCTTCCACCGGAAACATCTTGACCTTTATTTATTTTGTCAAAATTTGCCAATAATTTTTCAGCATCCGATATTCTCGGCTGTAAAAGTTTAGGAAGCTCTGGCAAGTTAATGCTAGACAAAAGTGATTTAGCTTGTAATGACGCCATTTCGAAAAATTCACTCCAAGTTCTGCTGTCACCTTTTTGGATTAAATCTTCAACTTTTTTATCATCTAGCGCCTTAATTTTTGCCTCTTTTTCACTCTCAGACTTTACTAAGGCTTTAATTGCAAATATTTTTCTCGCATCTTCCAAAAGCTGTGAAAACCCTTCTGGGTTTATTAAAGCGGCCTTATACAAAGATTCTAAATATTTAATTCTTGCTTTATGATTACCGCCCATTTTGCCGTTCAACCATTTAATATCACTACCAGTTTCTGCTTCAATATTACTAATAATTTCTTTTGCCCGATCTCTTTGACTTTGCATTGCACTCATGATTTTTAATTATTTAATTATTTTTATAAAATTATAGTCCTTTCCCGACTATATCATATTTTTCAACTTAAGTCAATTAAATCACAGAAATCAGCTTTTATTTCGTTTCAAATTTAGAGTTGATTTCTAGATTTAGGGTTAAAAAATGAGTAATACCACCTGATATTCCATAAATTTTTAGAGACAACTCTATTGATTAAACTATGACTGATAATTTAATGATTAAAAATAAGACTTGGCGCCATACCAAATTCTATATTTAAGGGCGGCATAAAAACAAAGAAACATAAAAATATATAGCCCAATTTTTATGATAATTTTTACTATTTTAGATTTTTAAATAGCAAAATAATTAAATAAAATTGCTATTGATTTTAAAAAATTAACTTGAACTAATTTACTATTTCTGTTACATTATTGAATTAAATTATAAAGAATTAAAAATTTAATTCATTTTTAAGGTTTGAATAGCTATAAAAACAAACAAAACCATTATTAGCCAACAACTTAAAATCAAAATATTCATGAAAATTACCAATTATTTTAACAAAATTGCAATATTTTTAACTTTAGCATTTGTCTCTCTTGCGCCAAATTCAATGGCCAGAAAAAGTAAAATTACACTTGGCTTTGACGGCCTAGAAGTAAATACCGAGCATTTATTTGTCTCAAATGTTCAGGGCGATCTTGTTATTGACGGCTTAAGATATTTTGAACCATTTGACCCAACAACCCAAAGCTCAAACTACGGCATTGGTGCCTCTTTGGGCTATTTGGCATATTACAGAGGGGTTTTTGTATCGCCAGAATTATTTTTTGACCAACTAAATTCAAACACGCCCGGTTTTTTCGCATCAGAGCCAACTGGCCGAGGCGACAATGTTGTAGACTTTCCTTACAAAGACAATGAATTATCGGTAAATTATCGCTATGGCGCAAGATTAAAGCTTGGCTTTGAACCATTTAGATATGTTGGGTTATATACTACAATCGGCTTTGCCAATGTCGATTATGACATACGCTGGAGATCTATAGGCCTAGGATCCCAGAGGTCTTATGGCGCGTCTGAATTAACGCCAATTTACGGCCTTGGCCTTCATATCAACTTGCATAAAAATTTAATATTAAACCTTGCGCATGACTGGCAAGAAATTCAAGCGGTTTATGTCGTTAATGGCTTTACTGATGAAATAAGCATAGAAGTGTTAAGGGCTGGCTTTATATTTGCGTTTTAATTACCCGACCCAAAATTACTATAATGCTATTTTAGCAAGCAAATATAACTTCAAGATTAACAACCTAAAACAATTAACAACCAAATTTCTTAGGCTGTAATTTAAAAAATAATTTACGCCAAATACTAAATAACTAGCGCCTAAAATTAAAAACCAAAATTGCATAGAAATTTACCTTATCCAAAAAATATATTTTTCAATAAAGGCTAGAAAGAAAAACTTACGCCATTTTCCATCTTTAAATATTGATTTAAAGTCTCAAAAAACTTTATCAAGATAAATATTGTGAAAAAAACGAGAATATCTTTTTTATATATTGCAGAAGTTCAGCGATGATTTTCTTGAATGAATTTTAACTTCATAAATTGTTAATTATAAAGCTAAAATATTACAACACCAAAATCGGTCTTTAAATATTAATTATAAAGGTCAAATAATTTAATTAATGAATTTATTGGCAAAAAACATGTATAGCCCAAGTAGATATGTTAATTTTTTTTGACGATTAACTGATTAATTCAACCATGACGGATAAATTTATATTTAAAAATACTACTTGATATAAGAATATAAATTGATGTTTGGGTAAAAAAAAATAAAGATTTGACTTTAAATTATTATCATCACATCTACTCTGACAGGCAACAAACCCTCTTACCCTTGTAAAAAAACAAAATTAAAAACACAAAAAAAGCCCGCTTCACTTTATTTAAAAAGTAAAACGAGCTTTTTAACTCTTACAATAAAAATTAAATTTAAGAAAGTTATATCTTAAAAGTTATAATTGATACCAGCCTTGAATACATCAAGCTCTACTTTACTTCTCCAGCCATCTAGGCCATATCTAATTGCAAAATTTTGATGATCATAACTTCCTTGAATTGTCCATTTATCAGAAATATTATAAGCCAAACCAATTCCATATAAAAAGGCAATTTTTTGTGAACCGTAAGAAGAATACTTAGAAAATATTCCAGTGGAAAGGCTATTCCAATTTATGTCATAATCTACATTGGTCACGCCACCAATTGCAAATAGGCTAAAATTCTCAGTTGCCTTAAGTCCAAGCTTAGCCTGAGCCCCATAGCGATAGTTTAAAGTTAAAAAATCTTGCTTAAAGTTAAAGTCAGAACCATCATTTGAGGCCGGATCAGAAGATCTGTTGTTTAATTGATCGAAAAAAATCTCTGGCGCCAAATAAAAATCTTGATTTAAATCAATTTTATACCCAGCGTTAAAACCAAATCCTACATTTTTAGAATCTGTAGTTGTTCTTTCCGGATTTATAAAAAATGGAGTTCCACCATCTGCTATCTCAGCAATTTTGTGCTGACCGTGCGAGTGGTTTAAATTACCACCAAAATATAAGTTACTAGCCCTAGACCCAGCAGAAAACAAAAAGGTTGCTGCTACAAAAAAAGAAAAACTTATTATCGCTTTACATTTGTTCATTTTACTGTTATAATTTAAATTAGATAAAATTTTTGAAACTTGTTTAAAATTTATGTTTCGTTGCCAATTAATTATGAAATTATAATTGTTCATATCAATTAAACAACTAAACTCTATAGATTATAATTATTACAAGCAACTACAGATCTTATAATATTATAAACATTTTATTTGACAAGTAATTTTTTTTAAATATCTTTGATTAATAAGTATTTAAAAACTAAATATAAAAATATAATCACCTTAAAGTAATAATTTAAGTAATATTTGTACAATTTTTATTTAAATGGTCAAGATATTGAGCATTTTTAACAACTCATAATAATTAATTTTAAATAATATGGCATTTGTACCAGTTACAGAAAAACCAACAACAAAACCCTCAACAACATCTGTTGTAACAAAGTCTCCTACCATTAATGGTAGCTCAACAACAACTACTACACATACCACAAGACATCCAGATGGCTCAAGTACAATTGATAGAACCCAGTTTACTACGCAAAATTCTACACCTAATAAAACGACATCGTTAACAACAAAAACCTCAATAAAAACAACTCCAGACGGCAATACAAAATCGTCTTCGACAGAAATACTTAGGTCAACAACAAAAAATCCTGATGGAAGCACAACAAAAAATTCAACAGTAACCAAGCCTAGTGGAAGCACCAGAGAAAAAATTTCTACAATTGCCCCAGTATCAATTTCAACAGGGGCGCCAATCGAGATTACCACAACAAAAATAGAGGATAAAAACGCAACCGGAGAAGTAACATCTACCGTATATCAAGAAGTAACCACTGACGGAAATAATACCAGAACAGTCACCAACAATAATGGCAACATCTCAAGTACTTACACAGATGGTAAAACTATGAAAACCTCTGCTCCTAGCACAGGGCCTTTTTCGTCATTTCCAACCACTACAATTTCAGCCTCTGGCGCCACATTGCCCACTAATTTTTTAGAGACAACGCAACCAGCGGTTGACACTGCTATACCCAGAGTTAGCACAGGCGAAAATACTAGATCTGGCCTTAACATTTTACCAATAGCAGCCGGAGCTGTCGGCGGGCTTCTGTTTCTTTCGGCAGTAGCTGTAATTGCTAAAAATAAGAGCAAAGTCGCACCTATTGAACATATAAGTGATATTGAATCATCTAATGAAATGTCAATAGAGCTGCTTAAGACTCTAGGAATAGTTACCAAAGATACTTCTAATGGTTATAATGATGCTGCGCAAATTATTGGCACATATATGCTTAGCCTAGGCTTCGACCCCAAAGCTAACCCAAATCAGTTCATTGGCTCTTTTGACATAGTAAGTACAGCACTAAAAAAAGCATTTAGTGAATTAAAGAGTTTTAAAAGAAAGATAATTAAACCAGATGACAACTCCCCTTGGCAATATAATGGCCAAGACTTAAAAGAATTAACTCAATCGTACGATGTTTCATCGCCTCAAAGGTTAAATCGCTTCATTAATAACCTTATCTCTCAAGAGATTCTAAACACTAATCTTGCTACCTCGTTAATCTATAGCAAAATAGCTGGAAATACAGAACTTGACCCCTTAAGTTCAGAATTTAATATATTATTTGAAAATTTCTATACCAAATTAATAAACGGCAACACTGTTGAACTTGAAGGTGGATACACCAAGTTAAATTTTAATGATTTCATAAATCAACTAAATTCAATTGAACCAGAATCAATCCGCAATTACCAACTTAGATCAGATTCAAGCACGGAAGAAGAATTTTTAAACATTCTTGGGCCAATTACGCTTCGTCAAAAAGTTATTGAAGCAATCGAAAATTCTAGAGAAGAAGAGGAGCGGGTAATTTACGAACAACCATCGGGCGCTGGCATTCAGGGACAAACTATTTACAATCAGCCACCAGGCCAAAGTGGTGCTGATGAGGCAACAACAAGAATTACATCTTTTCCAGTAATGCACGCTGCAAATCCAGCAATATCATTTACAGCGCCGCCAGAAGCTGAATATGCTCAAGCTCAAACAGGAGACCCTACTTACGCTCTATTTTCATCAGAGGGCAATCCTGAGCGTGAAAAATTTGAAGCTGAACCTGATTATATTCAAGCTCAAACAGGAGAAGATGATTACGCCCTACTTTCATCAGCAGACATTGTTGAAGCGAGACCAAAAGAAAACATTTACCTTGAGCCTTCGCCAGCATTTAAAGAATTGACACAAAAATCTCGCGAATTTATGGAAAAAGTAACGCCGTTAAGTCCAAGTAGATCAAGTGCATTTAATAGCATACCCCCTGCATCATCAAGAGATACAAACCCGTTAAGCCCAAGTAATCAACATGGGGCGGCAATGCCGCTTGACTATATTTCACTTCCACCAAGTGGATCAACAGTCACTGACAGCTCTGATTCCTTTGGCTTTGGAAGCAGCCGAGGCAAAGAATCAATAAATCAGGTTACCCAATCACCAGCGCCACTAGACTCCGGTGATAACAGAGAACAAAAACCATTGCCAACAAGATCATTGTCATCATTACCACCAATACCAACTGTATTACCGCCTTATAGAGTTATTAGGGACACTACAAAAACTCCAAGCAGTGCGGCAAGCCCTACAGCCGAATCGTCCAAATTAAAAAGCAATACAAACGCCATAGTCACAGAAATATAATTACAAAGTACAGCATTATTTTTTCTAAGGTCAATTAAATAATGCTGTACTTTACTTGATTTGGCCAAAAAATTATCAAATTATCAAATAATTATTAGCTTAAACTAACAAAAGCATAAAAATTAACTACTGCTTAATCTTCAGCATTATAAACTCTGTAAAATTATCGCCATTGTTAAATAAAAAATACAAACCTTCAAAAGTGATTAAATAAAAAGATGTTCATCCGTCAAAAAAGCACTTCTAGATGACATTCTGCTGTCATAATTTTACTCATTAATATTTCGTCATAGAATTATTGCGCCTCGTTTTTTTAATGATTTTTATCAAACTATTATACATAAATTTACACCCTATTGATGAATCTTTTAACCTCCAATAATCAATTACAAAGTTAAAATTGTATAATTTGACTTTAACGCACCTCCACCCCAATCGCTTGGCTAATATTGTCAAATCCATCTTGCTTAAGCAATTTATTAAGGCCTGAATTTATTTCTTCAATCGTGCTGAAACCTTGGTAAATTAGGGCCGAATATATTTGCACAAGCGAGGCGCCATTTTTAATTTTGCAATAAGCATCTTCGGCACTAAAAATTCCGCCCACGCCAATTAGCGGAATTTTACCTTGAGTTAATCTATAAAAATTACACAAAACCTCATTAGACTTAAAAAATACAGGCTTGCCGCTTAATCCGCCTTGCCTTTCTTGATTGTTGCTTTGTAAATATTTTGGCCTAGAAATTGTAGTGTTTGAAATTATTACAGCGTCAATTTTATTTTTTATAACAAGTTGCGCAATTTCTTCCTGCTCTTTATTGTTAATATCGGGTGCAATTTTAAGCCAAATTGGCGTATATTTTTGCTTTTTTTGTTGTAACTCTTGTCTTTTTTGCATTATTTGAGATAAAAAATCGTCTAAATTATTATATTTTTGTAAATCGCGTAAATTTTTTGTATTAGGTGATGAAATATTTAATGTAATGTAAGATGCTTCTTGATAGAATTTTTCGAGCAAAAACAAATAATCATCAACGCCATTTATACTCTCTTTATTCTTGCCAATATTAACGCCAATTATTAAATTGTAATCATTTTGCTTGTTATTTTGCGCCGATTTTTGCGCCTTAAAGCGACTAATATTTTTACTAAATTCTTCCGAGCCTTTGTTGTTAAAGCCCAACCTGTTAATTAAAGCTTTATCTTGGGTCAATCTAAATATTCTGGGTTTTTCGTTGCCAATTTGTGGTTTTGGCGTTACTGTTCCAACCTCGGTAAAGCCAAAACCAAAGCGACTTATTGCCTTTATTATTTCGCCATTTTTATCAAAGCCCGCCGATAAGCCAACTGGATTCTGAAAATTCAAACCACAAACTTGTTGATTTAAAGTAGAATAATTTTTGTTATAAGCAAATAAAGTTGCCAAATTAGCGAAATTTTTTAAATAAAAAATAGCCATTTCATGCGCTTTTTCGCTGTCTGTTTTAAAAATTAAAGGCCGAAAAATTTTATATATATTCATGTTCTATTTTTAAAGATTTTTTTAGGCTGAAAATGCAAATTTACAATGCAAAATAAAGAAAAAATGATAATTAAACTAAAAATAGCAAAAATCAATTCATTTTGCCAACCATAATTTAATTGGTATTTTAAAGAAGATTTACCAATAATATATTTAACATCAGAACTCTTTTCTTCAACAAGCATAGAATTTAGTAAAAATACCAATATTAAAACTGAAAAAAATAACATAGATTTAATGGCTATTTTTTTAAAAGAAAGGCCAAAAAATTTCTTTTTATAGTCATTTTTTTTATATTTTAAATTCAAAAATAGAAACATAAAACAGCCAAAAAAACCACCCAGAAAAATAAAAACATAAAGAAACATAGCAAAATTTTCACCATAAAAAGTTTGGCAAAAAAGCAAAACCAAAGATAAAAAAGAAAAAATTAAATAAAAATATGAATATGACTGAGATTTTTCATTAAATATAAGTAATATATTTAATGAAACTATTAGTAATAATGTTAGCGACAAAAAAGCTGAATTCATAACAGAAATTTATGTGATATTTTTAGTTTTTAAATAAATCATGCTACAAATTTAATAAATATTAATTTATTTAACAACAAAATACGCCCTTAAATGACGATTTATAATGTATAACGCCATTAATATTCATTAACAAAGAGTTCTTGACGATGAATTTAATAATTTAATTACAGCCAATAGATTTAAATTTAAGAATTGAACTTAACTTAATTTTTAAGGCTTGTCTTTATATCCATAAAAAAGCAAGGGCTCAAATTTTAAACCCTTGCTTTTTACAATATTTTACAAATTACAAATATAAAGCCTTAACAAAACAACGCAGACTGATGTTAAATTTTTGTCCTTGTAAATTTAATCTCTTAAAAGTTCATTTACCGAAGTTTTTGACCTTGTTTTTTCATCAACCCTTTTAACAATAACAGCCGCATAAAGCGAAATGTCGTCGCGACTTCCTTTATTTGACTTAACCGATCCCGGAACAACGACCGAATATGGGGGCACTCTTCCAATAAAAACTTCACCAGTTTCGCGGTCAATAACCTTGGTCGAAGCGCCAATGAAAACGCCCATCGAAATAACCGAACCTTCGCCCACAATAACACCTTCGGCAATTTCGCTTCTGGCGCCAATAAAACAATTATCTTCAATTATAACCGGATTAGCCTGTAAAGGCTCTAGAACGCCACCAATTCCGGCGCCGCCAGAAATATGACAATTTTTTCCAATTTGCGCACAAGATCCAACCGTAGCCCAAGTATCGACCATTGTACCTTCGTCTACATAGGCTCCTAAATTAACAAAAGACGGCATCAAAACTACATTTTCCCCAATGAAAGATGATTTTCTAACGACCGCACCAGCAACCGCTCTGAAACCCGCCCGCCTAAAATCTTCTTCACTCCAATCGGCAAATTTAAGGTCTACTTTGTCATAAAAACTAATAGCGTTACCCGACTCGTTTTGAGTTTTGCTAAGATAATTATCTTGCAACCTGAATGAAAGCAAAACAGCCTTTTTGACCCATTGGTTAACCGACCAAGTACCATCTTTTTTTTCACAAATTCTAAGCTCGCCAGAATCTAGCTTGTTTAATGTTTGCTGAACGGCATCTTTAATTTCGCCAGCCGTTGAAGTGTTAATTGTCGATCTTTCTTCAAATGCTTTATCAATAATTTTCTCTAAATTGCTCATATTTTTAAATTTTTATGTTGAAATTAATAATTATTTTGTTCAAAGCTTTAATTTTATGCTAATTTTTAACTTTTGCGAATAAAATTATTAAGTTAGCGCCAGCTTTTCATTGTGTATTTGCCTTTTGAATCAAAAAAGGATTGAGTAAATGATTGTGGATCTCAAAATTTTTACTTAAAATTTAGACCAAAAATAAAACTAATTGTAAATATCTTGAACTAGCGATTATAATTTTTAAAACTAAAAAAGTCAATTTTCTGTTTTTTGTTATTATATTTGCTATTGCAATAACAAAATTTCTTATAATTACCCCTTAGCGCGGAACCTAAAAATTAACCTTAAATTCCGAATATTCTTTTAAAAAATCCTTTTTTTCGGTCTTTTCTAGTGATGAAATCTTCTTCTTTTAAAATATCTATTTTATGTTGCAAATATTTATGTATTTTATCATTTTTGCTTGAAGAATATAATTTTTTCTTTATTTTTTTAGCGTTTTTAATATCACCTAAATCGATATAATTTAGAGTTTGGAATATTTTTTCAAAAGATTTATATTGCCTTTTTACAATAAATTCTAGGCGCTGAGCTCTGCTTTTTCTAAAAAATACTTTAAATATATTGGGGAATTTAAAAGATAAAATTTTAGCAACAAAATATGAAATAAAAAATATTAAGATAACCAATAAAATTGTTGCCAACAATAATGTCAAGGCGTCAGAAGAAATTTGATAACCAAGCCACTTAATTACAACTTCGCCATTATTTTCAACAAGCCAGTTAATTGACAAACTTATCAAAATTGCCAGAACCAGTATCCACAAGAATTTAAACATATTTTACGGTTTAATTTTCAATTTTTATAGGGGTTAAGCTTTCAAGATAGAACATAATTTCTTGATCTATTTTCTCAAACTTGCAAACCGCTTTAAGCCTTTTTTTAAAGTCGCTTAAAGCCTTGGAATATTTTTCTTCTAAAAACTCAATTTCCGCTAAAGAATCTTGGCAATTTTGATTTT
Source organism: Rickettsiales bacterium (assembly GCA_965661355.1). Lineage (GTDB taxonomy): Bacteria > Pseudomonadota > Alphaproteobacteria > Rickettsiales > UBA1997 > CAMCFD01. Next base: position 23,908 of record CBFIDI010000015.1, read on the forward strand.
TTAGATATTTTTCAATTCTTGCAATAGCACCGTCAATTTCTTGGTTATTTTCGTCTAATTTTCTGATGGTTACTATTTTTGCAAGTTTAAATGTAATTTTACTTAAAAAATCACCGTCATTTTTATTGTCTTTTAAAGCAATTAATTCAGGAATTTTACTTTCAAATTTTTTTTGCAGATCTTTGTAGCCTTTAAAAATAGCTAGACTTTCTTTAAAAATAGCGAATTTTTTATGCAAATTTTCATCGTCTAAAATAAGAATTTCAAAGGTTTGAATTTGCTTTTCGTAATTTATTTGGGCGTAAATTCTATCGCGCAATCTAACATAAGAAAGTATCATTTTGGCAATTTTTTCGCTAGCTTTGTGCGAAGAAAAATTTCGGTTTAATTCAGAAATTTTGTCATCAACTTCACGAGCCTTCATTTGATTGTAAATAATTGCCTTGTAAATTAGCTCGGCGCCTCCATTTTGCAACTTTTCAACAGTTAAATTTTCAATCTGGGAAGTGGATTCTTCTGTTGATTTGTTAATTTCTTGAAAATTGGCGTTTTTATCTGGCTTGTTAACCGAAAACTCTTGACTAAAGTCACTTTTAAGTCTTTTTTTAGTAAAAAACTCACTTTTAACTTTAGCAAAAGCAAAGTAAAAAATTGCAACAAGAATTAAAACAACAATCATTGCCAATAACGGCCTTTGTTTAGACTTTTTTTCTGTCATATTTCTGTAAACTTATGATAAAATTTAATTATTAAATATTGTAAAATTCTTGTAAAATTTTTATTGATTTAAAGTGATCAAACTTTTTAAAATTATTTTCTTTAATTTGCGCAACAATTTCATCGCTAAAACCCATTATTTTACAATTGTTGAAGTAATCAACTAATTTATGCATCTTTCTTAATTTTGCAAAATTTTCAACCACATTTTTTGAATAGCACAAAACATAATCAAACTTGTTATTTTTGACATATTCAAGTAACTTTGCCGAAAATTCATTTTTATAAATAACGTTGTAAGCTTTTATTTTAGAGCAATTTAAACCTTTATTCTGCAAAGTTTGACCAAAATCTGTTTTAATGAAATTACCACAAAAATATAAAATTTTGTTATTTTTACTAAGTTTTTGCGCCAAAATCAATTTTTGCAAAGAAGCAGAGTTAGGGTTTTCTGCAATTTTTATGTTTTTGTAGCCATTTTTTTGCATCTCTAGCGCAATTTTATTGCTTATTGCAAAAATTTCAACATTTTTACTAATTTTAGCTGATAAAAACGGATAAATAGCGTTAAAACTAGTTAAAATTACAGAATTAGGTTGATTTAACAGCTTAATTTTACAATATTCAACTTTAAAAATAGGTTCAATAAAATATTTATTGTCAACTTCTTGCAGTTTTTTTTCTAGGTCTGCGGCTTGTTCTTTTGGTCTTAAAATTAAAAAATTCACCTTTACTATTTTTAAATTCACAAAATTTAAAGAATTTCAGCGCCAGTAAAAATATTAAAAAATTGCAAATTTCAATATTTTTATTAACTGATTGTTCTAAAAAACAAATCAAGACCAGATCTTACATCTATTAGCGTCAATTATTAACTTCTTTTCATTATTTAGTTCTTTTACTTAAATCTTAGATCAAGTGGCAAAGCCTAAAAAAAGCAATTAAATAGCGAAATTGCAATAATATAAATTATTTGAACAAAAATCAAATAATTTTAGTGTTTTTTTAGTTTTATCTTGATTTTACAAGCAATAGTTATTAAAATTAGCGACAGCTTTTTATCAAATAAAATGAAATAAATAATGAATATCCATGAATATCAAGCAAAAGAATTGCTTAAAAAATTTGGCGTAAATGTGCCCGAAGGCTACCCTGCGCTTAGCGTTGAAGAAGCTGTTGAGGGCGCTAAAAAACTTGAAGCTAACGGATCGAAGGTTTTCGTTGTTAAGGCTCAAATTCACGCCGGCGGCCGAGGAAAAGCGGGTGGAGTTAAAGTTGTTAAGACAATTGAGGAAGTCAAAGAAAAATCTTCTGAAATTCTTGGAAAAACCTTGGTCACGCACCAAACTGGCCCCGAAGGAAAAGAAGTTAAAAGACTTTACATAGAATCTGGTTCAAATATTAAGGCTGAATATTACTTATCGGCCGTTGTTGACCGCGCAACAAAATCAATAATATTCATGGCTTCAAAAGAAGGTGGCGTAGAAATTGAAGAAGTTGCCGCCGAGTCTCCTGAAAAAATAATTACAACAAAAGTTGACATTGCAACCGGAATTCAGGGCTGTCATGCCAGAAAATTAGGCTTTGCGCTTGACTTAAAAGGCGACACTTTAAAGTCTTTTATTAAAGTTGTTTTTAAGCTTTACGATGCTTTTGTTAAAACTGATGCTTCGCAAGTTGAAATTAACCCATTGGTTGAAACTCAAGAAGGTGACATTATTGTCTTAGATGCAAAAATGAACTTTGACTCAAACGCACTTTACCGCCAAAAAGAAATTCTGGAACTCCGCGACTTTGACGAAGAAGAGCCACTTGAAATTGAAGCTTCAAAATACGATTTGAACTACATTAAAATGGACGGCAAAATTGGCTGTATGGTTAATGGCGCTGGTTTAGCAATGGCAACAATGGACATCATCAAACTTTATGGTTCAAGTCCTGCTAACTTTTTAGATGTTGGCGGTGGAGCCACTGAAGAAAAAGTTACCGAAGCCTTTAAAATCATCATGTCTGATGAGAATGTTCAAGGAATTTTGGTTAATATTTTCGGTGGAATCATGCGCTGTGACATCATTGCAAACGGAATTGTGAAAGCGGCTAAAACCGTTAATTTGTCAGTTCCGTTGGTTGTTCGCCTTGAAGGGACAAATGTTGAGCAAGGTAAAAAAATCTTGGCCGAATCTGACCTTACAATTATTGCCGCCGATGATCTTGGCGACGCTGCTAAAAAAGTAGTTGAAGCAGTTGAAGGAAAATAATTTTAACAAAAAATAAAATAAAAAATGTCAGTATTAATTAATAAAAATACCAAAGTAATTTGCCAAGGCTTCACTGGTTCGCAAGGCACTTTTCACTCTGAACAAGCCGCGGCTTACGGAACAAAAATGGTTGGCGGGGTTACTCCTAATAAAGGTGGCCAAACCCACTTAAACCTTCCGGTTTTTGACACTGTCTTCGACGCAAAAAAAGCAACTGATGCTAATGCCTCGGTTATTTACGTTCCGCCTCCATTTGCAGCTGATGCAATTATTGAAGCAATTGACTCTGAAATTGAGCTGATTGTTTGCATTACTGAAGGAATTCCGGTAATTGACATGGTTAGAGTTAAAAAAGCTTTGTCTGGATCGAAGTCAAGATTAATTGGGCCGAATTGCCCAGGTGTAATCACGCCAGATGAATGTAAAATTGGCATCATGCCCGGTCACATTCACAAAAAAGGCTCAATAGGAATTGTGTCAAGATCAGGAACTTTAACTTACGAAGCCGTTCACCAAACCACCAAAGCCGGATTTGGTCAGTCAACTTGCATCGGAATTGGCGGTGACCCAGTTAACGGAACAAGCTTCATCGATTGCCTTGACATGTTTTTAAGCGACGAAGAGACTCAGGCAATGATCATGATTGGCGAAATTGGAGGATCTGATGAAGAAGAGGCTGCTGAATTTCTAGCGCGCGAAGCTAAAAAAGGCAGAAGCAAGCCTTGTGTTGGCTTCATTGCCGGAAGAACTGCACCTCCGGGGAAAAGAATGGGCCATGCTGGCGCAATTATTTCTGGTGGAAAAGGTGGTGCTGAAGACAAGATTAAGGCCATGCAAGAAGCTGGTGTTAAGGTCTCTGACAGCCCTTCAAGACTTGGTGAAACAATGATGGAATTATTAAAATAAATTGCAGGCACAAACTAATCTACGCCCTAGATTCTTATTTTTAATTTCGAAAAACGACCCGCAAATCGATTATTTAACGAATATTTTAACCCGTTTAAGATTTATTTCTTAGGCGGGTTTTTTTATTGAACATTTTACTTAGTTAAATTACGCCATTTTAACTTCACAATTGACTGCTAGAAGCTGAAGAATCTCATCGCGATCAAAGCGAAGACGACATTAAAACACAAATCAAATTACCAACTAAAAAAACTTCACTCTTTTTAAAGGCATCAAAAAAACCAATTTTTACAAAAAATAATAAAATTTAAATTTTGAAGCCGTTTAAATAAAGGATTCACAAAAAAGTGCTACTCGTAGCAATTAAATTTTTCACTTTTTAAACGCCTTCTTTACCCTTGCAAAAAACAAAACTAGAAATCAAAATTTTAAACCAATGACTAACAAGATCATTTTTTAGAAAAATTTGTAACTAATATTTTTCAAACACTCACCTTAAAAAACTAACCAAATTTAATCTGTTTTAACCAAAAAGATTGACAATAATAAATTTTTGTTAATCACCTTCTTTTTTAGATTTTGTTTTTGTAATTAAAATCGCCTCTTAAAAATATTTTAGGTAAAAACGATTAAACCATGAAAAATTACCATTAGATGAATTTAATCAAATTTTAAGGGTGAATTTTTGTCAAAAACAACCAACAGCAAGGCCTTTTTCTAAGCAAAAAGCCCTTTACATTTTCTAAATTCTGCTCTAAAATGAAAAGACTTACTTTATTAATTAAATTGTTACAAAACATGTCAAACGACCGCAAAAAAGCCCTTGATGCTGCACTTTCACAAATCGACAAACAATTCGGAAAAGGCTCGGCCATGACCTTTGGCCAAAGACCAGTTGTTGATGTTGATGTAATTCCATCTGGATCACTAAATCTAGACATTGCCCTTGGCGTTGGCGGTTACCCGCGCGGAAGAATTGTCGAAATTTACGGACCAGAAAGCTCAGGAAAAACAACATTAACTCTTCATGCAATTGCCCAAGCCCAAAAAAAGAACTTAACTTGCGCTTTTGTTGACGCCGAGCACGCTTTTGATTCAACTTACGCCAAAAATCTCGGAATTAATCTTGACGACATGATTATTTCTCAACCTGATGACGGCGAAGCTGCACTTGAAATTGCTGACACATTAGTGCGCTCTGGTGCAATAGATTTAATTGTGATTGACTCGGTTGCTGCCTTAGTGCCAAGGGTTGAACTTGAAGGCGGAATGGCCGACAATCAAATGGGCCTGCAAGCTAGATTAATGAGTAAAGCCTTAAGAAAATTGACTTCGACCGTTTCAAAAAGCAACGCAACAATTATTTTCATTAACCAAATAAGAATGAAAATTGGCGTAATGTTTGGCTCGCCAGAAACCACAAGTGGCGGCAACTCGCTTAAGTTTTACGCCTCTGTCCGATTAGACATCAGAAAAGGCACTGCAATTAAAGATGGCGACGAAGTATTGGGAAATGAAACTAGGGTTAAAGTCGTAAAAAACAAAGTTGCCCCACCTTTTAGAACCGCAGAATTCGAAATTCTTTACGGCGAAGGGGTTTCAAGAATTGGAGAAGTAATTGATCTGGCCGTTAAAAACGACATCATCGACAAGTCTGGATCTTGGTACGCTTACGCCGGAAATAAAATTGGCCAAGGCAAAGAAAATGTAAAAAAATTCTTAAAAGAAAATCCTGAAATCTTAGTTGATGTTGAAAGCAATCTAAAAACAACATTAGGAATTGGCGGCGCTAAAAAAACCGAAGAAAGCCCCAAGAAAAAGAAAGACGATTAGAGTTTTTTAATATTTTAAATAAAAAAGCGAGTTTTGACGAAATAAAACTCGCTTTTTTATTGTGATTTAAGTTAAAAATAATTGATTTTTAGAAAAAACCCTGTAAAATTAAATTTTACCAAATTCGAAAACGAATTAGATATTTAAAAGTTTTACCTTAAGCACCCGTGGCTCAACTGGGTTATTAATGGTTGCGATTTTAATCGCAATAAATTGCATTGCAATTTAAATGAATAACGGGAAAAATTTGTAATTTTTTCCTGGCGCAAGTTGTCTTCGATTAAATTTCTATGAAATTTATGAGAAAAGCGACGAAGCGAAAACGAGTAGATATTTAAGTTTTACCTTAAGCACCCGTGGCTCAACTGGATAGAGTACTTGACTACGAATCAAGCGGTTACAGGTTCGAATCCTGTCGGGTGCACCAACTTTTAATAGCTCTGCGACTTTTCTAGAAATTAGAAACTATTTTGCCAACCAACCATCACCTTGTAATCAGTCTCCAACATTGGCCCATCTATTCTTTGATAAATTGGCGCTCCAATTTCAACTGCGAATCTGTTACCTTGCAAAAACCATTTTGACATCACAAAATTTACTCCAAACAACAAGTCAAGACGCTGATAATCTTGCAAAGAAATGTTGTTAGTTGCCATCATTTCAACATCTAAAGTTGGATCAAGACCTTCAATTGCCTCAACCTTGTTATAATCTAACCTTGATGAGACGCTAATTTGACGACTTAAATCTTTAGCAATCCAACTAGTCAAATTGTAACTATCGCCAAATTTGTAACCATTGTCATTACCATTTAATCTAAAAACACCGTTAACTTGCGCTCCGTAAGACAATTTGGCCAGATTACCAGAATAACTTAAACCCGGCAAAAATTCGTAAGAACCCGAGCCAATTTGCATTGGGTAAGGTAAGTTTGAAGAATTATTCTTTTCATCAATAGAGCCAATTGGCACCGAAAGCCCTAAATTAATTTGCGCCCTATTATTTTGCTTTTTGTAAAATTGGTAAAATGAATTTAACTTCAAATCAGCAATACCAGAGCCTTCTCCCTTAAATTCGAAACCCCTTGAACTATAATTATTCATTGTTTTTTCAATGAATCCAGACATTGCTGACAATGTGAAATTATCATCAACACCATACATTGCGCCAATCATGTGCATTCTCATCGACATTTCTGTTGGCGTAGCCATAAAATCATTAAGTGCATCTCCCGTCTGAACATTGTTATTGCCACTTCTCAAGCCCTTCATTTTCATGTAAGAAAAGCGATAATTAGTCATTATTTTACCCTTTTTATGAACATGGTCGCGCATCACGCCAATTGGCGCATGGTCACTAGCTTTTTTGCTAGCAAAAGAATTAGAGTAAAAAACGCAAATTAACGCCAAAAAAGATAAAATCATTACCTTGAATACAGAAATAATGTAGCTCATGGAATTTTTTAATTTGAATAAATAAAATATTAATTTTAATATGCCCCTAGGCAAATTAAGTTTAAGAAAAGGATATTAATAATCAACAATTAAAATAATTTTTAACCAAGTTTTTTAAAAAGTTAAATTATTTTTCTCGCGCAAAACTAGAAATATCAGACAAAAAATCTCGAAAATTATTAACAAAATAACCCTGCATTAATTAAGCCTTAAAAAGATAATAACAAGCTTCATTTTTAAACTCACATAAAAACCTTATCTTTTTAAGCAAGCAATCATCATAAAAGTCTAGTCGTATATCCAGATATGACGTCGATTTTCCTAATAAATTCTTGGTTAAAAATATTTTATTTTTACATGGCTTTAAAAATGAAGCTTGACGTAACTTAAAAAAACAACCCAAGATATGCAATTTTAATATTTCCACTTAATCGAACATCCCATCGAAGCCTTTTGATTTTGAGGTCCATCGCCATTTTTTGCAATTAAAGTCATTGCCTCAAATAATTCTTTGCTTCTCAAAGACTCATCGCCGCCCTTAATCCCCAAATCGTCAAGCCTTCCGCGATATCTAAGTTCGCCATTTTTATTAAATCCAAAAAAATCTGGCGTACAAACAGCACCCAGCTTTTTGGCAACTTCTTGGTTTTTATCCACCAAGTAAGAAAAGCTAAAATCATGTTTTTTGGCAAATTTTTTCATATTTTCTGGCGAATCATCTTCATATGTCAAATAATCATTAGACATCACCGCCACAATCTCAACGCCAATTTCTTGAAGATCTTTAGCATCTTTGACCAAGCGTTCAATCACCGCCTTAACATAAGGACAATGGTTGCAAATAAACATTACTAAAAATGCTTTTTTCTGATTATTTTCACTAAAATTTCTTTTAGATAGGTAGATATTTCCGTCAAAATCTTCAAGCGAAAAATCTTGCAGTTTTTCACTAAAATCACAAATAGGAGTTTCAAGAAGCATAATTTATTAATTCAAATTTCTAATTTTATTATTCAATAAATCTTGAATATTTTAAGGCAAAAAATCATCTAAATCAAAAAGGTCAACAAAAATAGTAAGTCATCACCAATCAACAGATCAATCTTGAGTCAACCCAGACTAAGCGCCCAAAAAAATAACAACAAAAACTTACTAGGCTTAAAATAAGAACCCTTTTAAAAATTTGTACTTTAACTTTATTTTAAATTTTCTTCTAAACTCATCAACAATGCTAATGCTAATTTTTAAAGGCTAAATAAAAATATTTTAAAGCAAACAGCCAACTTACTAAAGCTTCATTAAAAAGCTCTGCTGCCCGCTAAAAAACCATATTTTACAAATCTGATTACAAATTTCCAACTTCAAACTCGTGCATAAAAAAATTTAAAGCGCCCTTTTTAATTTTTCAACCAAATCATCTTTTTCCCAAGAAAAACCGCCATCATCATCTGGACTTCTTCCAAAATGTCCGTAGGCCGCAGTTCGAGAATAAATTGGCCTATTAAGCTTTAAATGCTCGCGAATCCCGCGTGGCGACAAATCAACCAAAGAATTAATAACGTCAACCAATTTTTCGCCATCAACACCAGTTCCATGGTTGTTAACATAAAGCGAAAGCGGTTTTGCAACCCCAATTGCATAAGAAATTTGAATTGTCGATTTTGTCGCTAAGCCCGCCGCAACAACATTTTTTGCCAAATAACGAGCCATGTAAGCCGCCGAACGATCAACTTTTGTCGGATCTTTGCCCGAGAAAGCCCCGCCACCATGCGGAGCAGCACCGCCGTAAGTGTCAACAATAATTTTTCTTCCCGTAAGCCCAGCGTCACCATCTGGCCCGCCAATTACAAATTTCCCGGTTGGGTTTACTAAAAAATCTTCATCCTTACACATCCAACCCTCTGGCAAAGTTTTTTGTACAATCGGGCGGATTAATTCTTTAACTTGCTCTTGGCTGTAACCCTCAGGATGTTGAATTGAGACCAAAATTTTTTCAGCCGCAACCGGCTTTCCCCCTTCATATCTTAAAGTCACTTGGCTTTTAGCATCTGGGCCAAGGCCTTTTAAATCACCAGATTTAGTCATTTGCATAATATTTTGCAAAATTCTGTGCGAATAGTAAATTGCCGCTGGCATTAAAACATCAGTTTCATCACAAGCATATCCAAACATAATCCCCTGATCGCCCGCACCCTCTTCTTTTTTGTCATCAGCGTCGACTCCTTGCGCAATGTCAACCGATTGCTCGTGCAATAAATTTGTTAGTTCAAAATTACGCCAATCAAAGCCGCTTTGCTCATAGCCTATTTTTTTAACCACGCCACGCACAATTTCCTCAAAAACCTTATTGTTAATTTCGGGCGCCCTAATTTCGCCACCAATTACAACGCGATTTGTCGTTGCAAAAGTCTCAATCGCCAACCTAGAATA
>CBFIDI010000016.1:0-32184 GCA_965661355.1 Rickettsiales bacterium
ATTTTGTTGTAGATTTGTTTATAATCTGCGTTTTCTGATATTTTTTTTAAAATAATTTCGTTGAATAAAATGACAAATACAAAAAAACGACCAGAGTTATTATTGCCTGCGGGAAATTTAGATCGCCTTAAAACTGCTATTCTTTATGGCGCCGACGCCGTTTATTTAGGGACGCCAGATATGTCGCTTCGGGTGAAATCTAGCTTTACGCTTGACGATGTTATTGAAGGCGTTGAATTTGCACATAAATTTGACAAAAAGGTTTATTTGACGCTGAATTTATTTTCGCACAATAAAGACATTGAAAAGCTTCCGGAGTTTATTAAAACTATTAAAAAAGTTAAGCCAGATGGCCTTATTATTTCTGACCCCGGGGTGATGGAATTTGTTAAGAAAGAGGCGCCAGAACTTGAAATTCATGTTTCGACGCAAGCAAATGTGTGCTCGTGGTTGACGGTTGATTTTTGGAAAAACCAAGGCGCAAGTTTGGTTGTGATGGCGCGCGAAGTTGGTTTTAGCGAACTTAAAGAAATTCGTGAAAAATGCCCAGACATTAAAATTGAGGCTTTTGTTCATGGCGCAATGTGCATGACTTATTCAGGAAGATGTTTGTTGTCTAACTTTTTGGCTGAGCGCGGCGCTAATCAGGGAAGTTGCGCGCATTCTTGCCGCTGGGGTTACAAGCTTAAAATTAAAGTTAAAGACGGTAGCGAGCATGAAATTGAAATCAACGAAAATAACAAAGATTTATTTGATTTTTTCTTAGAAGAAGAAATTCGCCCTGGCCAGCTTTTGCCGTTTGAAGAAGATGTTCATGGTTCTTACATTTTAAACGCAAAAGATTTATGTTTGTTGCCAAAATTAAATGAGTATATCGACATTGGAATTGATTCTTTTAAGGTTGAGGGGAGAAATAAAACTGAATTTTACGCTGGAAGCGTTGCTCGGGTTTATCGGGCGGCGATTGATGATTATTTAAATGATTCTGATTCTTGGAATTTTGAAAATTACATGGACGAAATTAATTCAATTGCTAATCGTGGCTATTCTTTGGCTTTTCATGAAGGGCGTTTGACAAATTTAGCGCATGATTACGACACGACGAAATCGACCGCTTTTTATGAATTTGCCGGAAAAATTATTGAGTGGGATGGTGATGATTTAATTTTTGAGGCGAAAAATTTATTGGTGAGTGGTGATGTTTTAGAATTTTTGTCGCCTTACCAGCGCGAGCCAATTTTAATTAGACTTTACGAGTTTGACAATGTTTCAAAGGGGTTGAGACATGGCGAAATACAAACCAGAATTCATGGCGGCCAAAAGCCAAAAATTCGCATTAATGCTTCGGCCTTTCATCTTTTTGACAAAGAAAAAATTAAAGAACTTTTACCGCCTTTTTCATTGATTAGAAAAGAAAAATTAGTGGAACAAGCCGAGAAATTAAAGGTTGAAGAAAGGCAACTTTCGCATCAGCTTGAAGGCGGAGAAATTACGGCCCAAAAACATGAAAAGAAACATAAAAGCTATTTTCAGGCCGTTGATTTGGCGGATAAAAAGCTTGTTGCCAAAACGCCCAGAATTGGCGAAGATGGCTGTTGTGGCAAGGGTTGTAACGGATGTTTGCCATTTTGGCATGATGACAAATATGAAAAAGCGCGTGAAATTTTGAAGGGTAAAAAAATGGGCGAAATGCTGTGATTAAAAATCGCCTCGGCGATTTTTGAAGGGTTTTTGCGTTTATCAATGATTGACGAGGAAGCCTTGATTGCTGGTATTTTTTTTGAATCAAAACTCGTCTTGATGATTTTTATTGCGCTTTTGAAGTTCGTCAATAATTAACGAAGAAGCAAGAATTATTGCTGTTTTAACGAGGTTTTAAAATTTTTCTAGCAAGAATTAAATTTTTTATTTTCATGGGGCGTGAAAAATCTTGAAGTTAAAATATTTATTTAGGCAAACTTATTGTTTTTGTTTGTTAATTTTTTAAGATTCTAATGCCAAATCCTAGCTTTTAATTCTAATTTTAAGCTAAATAATTTGATTAATAAATTCGTGCGCAAAAACTAACCTTGAAAAAAGTCTATTTTGAGATTTTGGCAATGAATTTTAACATTAAATTTTAATTTAATTACTTAATTACATTTTAGCCCTGTTTTTTTAACTTTAGCGCCATTTAAACTTTAAGTAAAAATAACTCAATAACAGAAGTTAGAACCGAAGCTTCAATTAAACATTTTTGCACTTAAAAATCCTCTAAAAAAACCTAAAAATCTACAATAAAAAAACTTGAACCCTTTGCTTTTACGGCTTCGCAACTTTTCAGGCTTCGCATGGCCTCAAATGATGAGATAATTTTACCTAGATCTTTGCAATAAATTTTCTGCTTAAAAAAATAAAAAGTTGAGAATTTAGCTGCAATTTGTTAAAATTTTACGCAATTAAATAATTTAAGGCGCAAAATAAATTTTTAAGCATTGGTTATTTTTTTAACCATTTTACTCAAGTCAAATTTCTTAAAAACAAAAATATTTTCATGAAAAATCCACTTCTAATTGCAATTGACGGGCCAAGCGCTTCTGGAAAAGGGAGTTTGGCGGCGAAAATTGCTGATCGTTACGACATTGCTTATTTAAACACTGGCGCGCTTTATCGGGCGGTGGCTTGGCGCTTAATTAATGATGATGAAATTTCGCTTGAAAATTTTGAAATAAATCTTGACAAACTTACCAAAAATATTGGCGATGACAATTTAGATGCCGAAGAACTTTTTAGCGAAAAAACTGGCGAAATTGCCTCAAAAATTGCAAAAAATGCATTTTTAAGGCTAAAGTTAATCGAGTTTCAGAAAGATTTCATTCAAAATGGAATTTCTAGTAAAAATGGCGCAGTTTTAGATGGTCGCGATATTTCTTCAATAATAATGCCAGAAGCAAATTTCAAATTTTTTGTGACCGCATCAGTTGAAATTAGAGCGCAAAGACGCTTTAAGCAACTTAGCGAAAAAGGTGAAAATGTTACTTTTGACGAAATTTTAAAGCAACTTAAGAAACGCGATGAAAATGACCAAAACCGTAAAAACTCGCCGCTTATTATTGATGGCGACGCCTTTATTATTGACAATGGCGCTTTAAACGCAAAAGAAACTTTTTTGAAAGTGGTTGAAATTATTGAAAAAGCCTAGTTTTTTATAAAAATTACGACTAAAAACCGACATTGCGCTAGATCCTTAATTTAAGCTGGCCAAAAACAAGAAAAACTTGCATTTTTTTGTAAATTTTCTATAATTTTATTAAAATTTAAGTTGATGAAAATAATATTTTGCTTAATAATCAAAAATGAAAAATCTGAATTAAATTTTTAAGAATTTAATGCAATAATTTCCAAATTTTTTAACTCAGACAACAAATCAAGAAATAATATTTATTTTATGAAAAACGAAGTAGAAGTTACAACAAAATTAGCCCTAGAGCACGGATTAAGCGAAAGAGAATATGAAAAAGTTCTCGAAATTTTAGGAAGAATACCAACAATTACCGAGCTTGGCGTTATTTCGGCCATGTGGAGCGAACATTGCTCTTACAAATCAACAAAGAAATGGTTAAAGACAATGCACACCAAAGAAGATTGGGTAATTTGTGGGCCTGGTGAAAATGCTGGAGTTGTCGACATTGGCGATGGTGATGCAATTATTTTTAAGATGGAAAGCCACAACCACCCTTCTTTTATCGAACCTTACCAAGGTGCGGCAACTGGTGTTGGAGGAATTTTGCGCGATGTATTCACCATGGGCGCAAGACCAATTGCAAATTTAAATGCGCTGCGTTTTGGCGAAATTGACCACCCAAAAACTAAAAGCCTGCTTAACGGAGTTGTCTCAGGAATTGGCGGCTACGGAAATTGTGTTGGCGTGCCTACGGTTGGTGGCGAGGTTAATTTTCACAAAAGTTACAATGGTAATATTTTAGTAAATGCCATGACGGTTGGCTTAGCTAGGGCTGATAAAATTTTCTATTCTGCTGCCTCCGAAGTTGGAGCGCCAGTGGTTTATGTGGGTTCGAAAACTGGGCGCGACGGAATTAACGGCGCGGTTATGGCCTCGGACGAATTTAAAGAAGGTGACGAAGACAAACGGCCAACGGTTCAGGTTGGTGATCCGTTTACTGAAAAATTATTAATTGAAGCTTGTTTAGAGTTAATGCAAGGTGACTCAATTTTGTCAATTCAAGATATGGGCGCGGCTGGACTGACTTCTTCAAGTTTTGAAATGTCTGGTAAAGGCGGAACTGGTGTTGAGCTTGACCTTGAAAAAGTGCCGCAGCGTGAAGAAGGCATGACGCCTTACGAAATAATGCTTTCGGAAAGTCAAGAAAGAATGTTAATGGTTTTAAAACCCGGCAAAGAAGATTCTGCAAAAGAAGTTTTTGACAAATGGGGTTTAGATTTTGCAGTTATTGGCAAAGTAACCGACACCGGAAATGTTGTAATTAAAATGAATGGTGAAATTTATGGCGAAATTCCTTCATTGCCGCTTTCGGAAGAGGCTCCGGAATATGACAGACCTTATGTTTAAAGCAAAAATTTAAACTTAGCCAGAAGTTTTGAGGGAAGTTTTTTGTCGTCATTAACATAACAGCCAGGCAAAGAATCTGGCCGAATATATTGCGAACAAACTCAATCAATCGCCGTGAAGACTTCTAAGGAAATATCCTCTCTTTTAAGATTAAATTTAGAGGCCTTCTTAAAAGAAAAACTGAATTTAAAAGAAATAGGCGATTTAAGCAAGGCAATAATTAATTTAGAAAAGAAACAATGTCAATGACTAAGATCTAATAACAAAACTATTTGGGCTTAGTTAGAAAATCAGGAAATGAATAAAAAATTACAGAAAAATATTATTTTATCCAATAATCTTACTAATTGACCAAAATAATATTTAAATTCACAAATTAACACAGCAACAAAATTTATTGAGAAAGAAAAATAAATTGACAAATATTTAAAGAAAATCAACAAAAACTAAATGGACATATCAGAATATTTCGAAGCCAAAAAGCGCATCTACCCGCAATCAGTCAAAGGCAAGATTCGCAATTTAAAATGGGTCTTAAACGCAATGTTTTTGCTTATTTATCTTGGTTCACCTTTTTTACGCTGGGGCCGCGGAGAAGGCAAGCCCGACCAAGCAATTTTAATTGATTTTGCAAATTCTAAAGGTTATTTTTTTGGCATAGAAATGTGGCCCGACGAAGTTTATTACCTCATGGCAATTTTAGTTTTGGCGGCGGTTTCGCTGTTTTTTATTACCTCTCTTTTTGGCCGAGTTTGGTGTGGCTACGCATGTTTTCAAACAGTTTGGACTGATATTTTCATTGCGCTAGAAAAAGTTTTTCAGGGCGATCGCAACCAGCGCATAATTCTTGATCGCAAAAATTCTTTTGAAAAATTCTACAAAAAACTCCTAACCCATATTTCTTGGATTATTGTTGCGTTAATTACCGGTTATGGTTTTACCAATTATTTTTCGGATGTATTTTTTCAATTTGAAGAACTTTTGCAATTTAACTTAAAATTAAGCACCCTACTTTGGACACTAGGAATTGCGGCCATGACTTACATAATGGCTGGTTTTGCCCGTGACCATGTTTGTACTTTTATGTGCCCTTATGCGCGATTTCAATCGGCGATGTTTGACCGCGACACTTTAATTGTAGCTTACGATAAAAAGCGCGGCGAGCCCAGAGGAAAGCTTAAAAGCAAAGATTTTTCACTTGAACCAGAAATTCATCAGGGCGATTGCATCGATTGCAAACAATGCGTCGTGGTTTGCCCAACCGGAATTGACATTCGTGACGGTTTACAAATGGAATGTATTGCTTGCGGACTTTGTATTGACGCTTGCAATGATGTAATGCAAAAAATAAATCGACCAAAAGGTCTAATTCGCTACGAAACGCAAAGACATTTAGAGCAAGGTGGCAAAAAAGCTAAATTCAAAATTTTTAGGCCAAGATTTTTTTATTATTTCGTAATTTTATCAGCCATTTCTTTCTTTTTATTATATTCACTTGCAACAAAATCAGACCTTGAAATAGCAGCCGTAGCAGACAGAAACCCTCCATATGTCTTGCTTTCTGACGGATCTATTCGCAACGGATATTTGCTAAAATTTGTCAATAAAGAAAATAGATTACGCAAATTTAAAATTGATATCATTCGACCAAAAGAAGCAAAATTAAAAATTCGCGGCAAAAAAATTAACGAAAATATAGTTAAAATTAATGCTAACAATTCACAAAATTACAAAATTTTTATTAAATTATCAAAGCAATTTTTGTCACAAATAAGCTCTGACGAAGGAATAATCAAATTGCAAATAAAAGAAATTGATCCAAAAGATACTAAAAATCTAAAAAGCAGGCAAATAAATGTAATTTTTATTTCAGGTCAATAATAAGATTTGCAGTTTTTGTAATTGAAATTTGCTAATTTTTATTGATGTGCATTTTTTTGACGGCAAAATTTTTGTAATTAGAAGGGAAAAACTTGCAAAACGTAATAAAATAATGAAATCAAAGACTGAACTCTTCCCACTTTCCAGCAATTTTTTTGTAAGATTTTGCTTGAAAACTATCACCCAAACTATTTTTAAATTTCTTAACATTGTCCGTCGTCATTGAATCATAAAAATAGAAAATTCGCGAAAAATTTATTAAGAAGTCAAGTGAGCAATTTTCGGTTAGCACTAAATATTGAGAATTATTTTCGTTTTTTTCTTCATTCGTAATTAAAAATGGTTGTATTTTTAAGTCAATGTCATTTTCAATATTAGTTGCATGAGCAACAAATTTTGTTTTACTAAATTGCCATAAACCGCCATCAATTTCTGCCATTTTTGCGGGCTCTTTAGCGTAAATTAAGGTATTTTTCTTTTCTTCTAAAATCTTCAAAAGAAGTGGCGCCATAGATTTAACGATTACATCGTCAATTTGATAAAAATTTATCTCATTCATTATTTTATTTTATGGAATTTAAGAATATTTAAAAAGAACTAATATTGCTTAATTAATATTACATTAAAAACAGCTTAAAAAAGGGCTTCAATTTTAAGAATCGACGACTAAATTAGCAAATTACTAAGGCGTAAATTTTAAAAATAGTCATTAAATTCGGCCAATATTTCTTTGTAGAGATTTTGCTTAAAAGATACTATTTTTTCTACGACTTCATTTTGATCAAACCATCTCCAATCAGAAAATTCAGGCTCTTCTGTATTAATATTTATGGCTGAATTGTCACCGGTAAATTTTAATAAATACCATTTTTGTTTTTGCCCAAGATATTTTCCGCCCCAAAATTTTTTTTGTAATTTATATGGCAAATTATAGTAATAATAATCTTCGCTTATTGAAATTATTTGAGCATTTCTCTTTTCAACGCCAGTTTCTTCTTTTAATTCACGAAACATGGCTAAATTCTCATCTTCATTTTCGTCAATTCCGCCCTGTGGCATTTGCCAAGCGTCAGAATTATTGTCAATTCTTTTGCCAACAAATATCTTCTTGTCAGAGTTAATTAGTACAATACCGACACCCTTTCGATACAGATAATCAGGCTTTTTATCGGTGCTTATCATAATGTTTAATAGTTTTTGACTTTATCAATATTTTATGTTAAAATCATAGTAGGTTTATATGTAAAAATCAATTATTTATCCGCTTTAAATAAAATGAAATATATTTCGACAAGATTGAACTCAAAAGAATTAAATTTTCAAGAAACAATACTTCAAGGCTTGGCCGATGATGGCGGTTTATATGTTCCAGAATTTTTGCCAAATTTTAATGAAAAAAAACTAGAAGAGCTCAAAAATTTAAGCTATCAAGAATTATTTTTCGAAATAACAAAAGAATTTATTGGCGGAGAAATTAGCGACGCTAATTACAAAAGAATTATCGATAAATCATACCAAAGCTTCAACCATCGCGCAATTGCTCCGACAAAACAATTAGACAAAAATGAATTTTTGCTAGAGCTTTTTCATGGCCCAACCCTAGCTTTCAAAGACTTTGCGTTGCAATTTTTAGGAAATTTACTTGATTATTTCTTAACGAAAAGTGGTGAAGAAATTGTAATTATTGGCGCAACTTCTGGCGATACTGGCTCGGCGGCAATTCAGGGTTGTTTAAAATGCAATAATGCGCAAATTTTTATTTTACACCCGCACGAAAAAATTTCAGACATTCAAAGAAAACAAATGACAACAATTTTGTCAGATAATGTTTTTAATATTGCAGTAAAAAGTAATTTTGACGATTGCCAAGCTTATGTCAAAAAAATGTTTAGAAATCAAGATTTTTTAAATAAAAAAAGAATGGTTGCCGTTAACTCAATTAACTGGGCACGAATAATGGCGCAAATTGTCTATTATTTTTATTGTGGCTTAAGGCTTGGCGCCAATAAAAATCGCCCTGTTTCATTTACTGTTCCGACTGGTAATTTTGGCGATATTTACGCTGGTTTCTTAGCTAAAAAAATGGGTCTTGCCGTCAAAAAATTAATTGTTGCAACAAATTCAAACGATATTTTAACCAGATTCATTAACAAAAACGACTATTCTAAAGGCGAAATGGTAGAAACAATATCGCCAAGTATGAATATTCAGGTTTCAAGTAACTTTGAAAGAATGCTATTTGATACCCACAAAGAACTTGGTCATGAAAAAAAGCTAAATCAATTAATGACAGAATTTGAAAAAAACCATCGACTAAAAGTTGATGCCAAAATTCTTGAAAAAATACAAGAAAGCTTTGAATCATACTCGGTTAACGACCAAGAAACTCTAGAAGCTATTATTGATTTTTACAATAATACTGGCGAACTTCTTGACCCCCACACCGCAATTGGCACCTTGGCCAGCCAAAAATTTATCAAAAGCGATAATTATCAAGGTGAATATGTCGTAACTTTAGCAACCGCCCATCCGGCAAAATTCCCAGATTCTGTTACGAAATCTGGCGCGCCAAAACCAAATTTACCATTATTTTTACAAGATTTGCCTAAAAAACAAGAAAAATACGAAATTTTAGAAAATGACATTGGAATTATAAAGAATTTTATCTCTAAAAATCTTTAACTTTATTTATAAAATATTTTAAAAAAAACACATATTTTTTAAAGCTTTAGGCCTAAAAAACATTATACTTTTTTATTCTTGAAAAAAACAAAGATTTTAGCTAATTCAAGTAAAAAATAATCAAATATAAGAATATTACGCAAATGTAACAAAAATTAGAAAATTCTTCAAAAATCCCTAATTTTAAACTGCATTTATTTTATTTTACCAAATTAATAACTCGCAAAAAATTATAAATTACTAAAATATTATGGCTCCAAATTTAGGATTTACATCGCTATTATTAATTACGGCGCTAAACTTTTTTTTGCCAATATTATGCTTATATTACAAAAAATCTTTATCTAAAAACCCTTTTAGCTCCGAAATTAACAAAATTTCGTTATTTGTAATATCTGCAACTTTTATTTTAGCGGTTTTTGCGCAAATTTGCCTAATTTATTCTTATGTAACCTCTGATTATGCAGTTGTCAATGTTTACCAAAATTCCCATCATTTAAAACCTTTAATTTATAAAATATCTGGCTCTTGGGGTAATCATGAAGGTTCTATGCTGTTATTAATTACAATTTTAGCGGGCCATAGTTTATTATTTGCTATTTTTAATAAAAGCGAGTTTAAAATTAGCGCTCTGGCATCGCAATCTTTTATTATTTTCGCATTTTCTTTTTACACCGCTTTTGCTTCTAACCCGTTCGAGGTTCAGCAAAACTTCGCTAGCCAAGGTCTTGGTTTAAACCCTCTTTTGCAAGATATTGGCTTAGCTCTTCATCCTCCAATTTTATATTTGGGTTATATTGGCTTTTTTGTCGCTTTTTCTTTAGCTATTTCTGGGCTTTTGCACGAAAAAATAAACAAAGATTTGGCGCAAAATATTCAACCATGGCTTTTTTCATCTTGGTCATTTTTAACAGCCGGAATTGGCCTAGGTTCTTGGTGGGCCTATCGCGAACTTGGTTGGGGCGGATATTGGTTTTGGGATCCTGTTGAAAATGTATCTTTAATGCCTTGGCTTGCTTCAATCGCCCTAATTCACTTAGTTAAAATGATAGATAAAAACCAAAGCTTTAAATTATGGACGATATTATTGGCAATTATTACCTTTATTCTATGTTTAATTGGTTTATTTTTGGTTAGGTCTGGTCTCTTGACTTCAGTTCACTCATTTGCAGTTGACGCCAAAAGAGGCTTCTTTATTATTTCAATGGTTTTAATTATTGGTGGCTCGGCGCTATTAATTTTTGCATTAAAGGCTCATAAAATATTTATTAGCAATAATATAAAGGCAAAGAAAGAAAAATTATTATCTAAATCTTTTGCCATTTTAGTTAATAATTATATTTTAATAATTGCATTATTTACAATGCTTCTTGGTATTTTTTATCCTATTTTTGCGCGTGAATTTTTCGATTTAAAACTTTCAATTGGCGCCAATTATTACAATAAAATTTTTGCAATCTTACTTGTACCATTTTTAATATTTTTAATATTTTCATATTTTACTCAAATTAAAAATTTAAGAAGCGCCTTTACTCATAAAAATATTTTTTTTATATTAACCAGTTTATTTTTATCGCTAATATTTTATGCCAATTCAAGTCAGGTTAATTTAATTGAAACCACCATATTATTTCTAGCATTTTTATTATTTTGCATCGCCTTTTTTAGCAAAAAGTCTATATCTAATATCGCCCATTTTAGCTTTGCTTTATTTTTAATGGGAATAATATTAAATTCATATTTAGGCGTTACTAAAGAAATAAATATTAAAGAAGGTCAAGAAGTAAAATTGAATGAAAAATCTTCAATAACCCTAGAATTCAAGGCTGTAAGTTACGAAGCTGGTAAGAACTTTTTGTCAAGAAAGGCTGTGATTTTTGCAAAAAATAATAATCAAATTTTTGCCCGCCTCGAGCCAGAATTTAGGTTTTATCCAATTTCCGACCAAACAACTTTCGAAGCTGATATTCATCATGGAATTTTCGCCGATTTATATCTGGCCATCGGCAATAAAGATGAAAACGATGATTACGCTCTTCGAATTTACTATAAGCCATTTATAAGCTTAATATGGCTTGGCTGTGCCTTACTGGCATTTGCTGGCTTTATAAAAATTTACAAAATATTGAAGAAAAAGGTAAAAACAGATAAAAATTCAAAGCTAAACCTTTAAATCTAGAATTTTTTATAACAATTCTTATATCAAGTTTTATTATTTAAATTCATCGCTAAAAGGTAGAGCCAAAATTGAATTGAAAAGTCTGGGTGCGGTCAAATTCTTCACTTCGAGCAATTTGCGAAAAGTCAAATCTAATCGGACCTAGTGGCGAAGACCAAGCAACAGAAAAGCCATAGGTCGAGCGCAAACTTCCGACATCAGCAATTTGAGTTGCATTGCTAGTTTTGGCGTCAACAGATTTTACGGTTCCGTTATCAGAAAATATAATACCCTGAATTCCTAATTCTTTTGGCAAGCCCAGCGGAAATCTAAACTCGGCAGTGGCAACATAATAAATATTACCGCCTACTGCGTTACCACCAACCGCCGATCCATCGGGGCCAATAGCTCTGGGTCCAAGGCCAGCAAATTCGAAACCCCTAAAATTATTACCCCCTAAAAAAAATCCTAAATTATTTCTAACATCCTGTCCCAAGCCATCAATTACACCGCCGCGCGCCAAAAGCTTCAGGACAAAGTCTTTATTAACAATTGGTTGATAAAAACCGACAGAGCCAGTATTTTTAAAAGTTTTTATGTCGCCGCCAATGCCGGTATATTCTTGACTTATGGTAAAATAATAACCTTCGGTGGGGTTAATTCTGCTATCTCGCTTATCGTAAGACAAAGTATGGCCAACCGAAGAGCTAGCAAAGTCACCCTCAAGCTGTTGTATTGTTACGGCCGCAGTGTCCAAAACATTAAATATTGATTCATCGCGCAATGAATAGCTAACTTTATGACCAAGATATTCGCTAATTGCATAAATACCATTTACAGAAAAACCATGCGATTTTTGACTGTAAACCAAGGTATTTCTGCTGTCTGACTCAAAAGCAAAAAGATTAGTACCAACTTCTATTGGCCTGTCCATAAAATATGGTTTTGAATAGCTTATATTTCCCGAAAGATTAAATTGCGAACGCTGAATATTAACCCCTAATTCGCGGCCCGTTCCTAAAAAATTTCTTTCCTTTAGGCCAATATTTGCAGTGGCCTCATCAACAGTGGAATAACCAACGCCAAAATTTAACTCACCAGTTTTACGCTCTTTAACATTAATTTCAAGTATAACTTTATCGGTGTCACCAACCCTTTTAGTGTTGAATTCTACGCTCTCAAAAAATCCTAAATTTTGCAACCGCTGTTTCGAGCGATTTATTTTGGTGATATTATACGGATCGCCATCTTTTATCCTAAGTTCACGGCGTAAAACTTTATCTTGAGTTCTGGTGTTGCCTTTAATTACAATATGATCAATATAAACTCTGGGAGATTGCCTTATTACGAAACTTATATCAATAATTTTTCGCTCTTTATCTCTTTGCAAAACTGGATCGATGTCGGCAAAAGCATATGAATTTTCTGACATTATTGCTATCATCTTATCAATGGTCTGCTTTATTAAGTCTGAATTATAGGTTTTGCCTTCTTGAATTAAAATTGTTTCTTTTAAAATAGATTCATCAAATTTTTCAATTTGGTTAATTATTTTAATTTCTCCAAAATCATATTTTATACCTTCTTCAACTAAAAATGTTATCAAAAATTTATCTTTAGAGCGCGTAATTTGTGCATTGCCAGAAATTGTACTAAAATCAGCATAGCCCATAGATCCGTAAAAAAGCCTTAATTTTTCTTGGTCAAAAGCAACTCTATCAGAATCATAAATGTCAGAAGATGAAAAAAATCGATACCATCTTGATGGCTTTGTAGTGATTTGCGATATTAGCTCAGAATCAGAAAAGGCTTTATTGCCTACAAATATTATATCTTCTATTTTTGCTTGCGGACCTTCTTTAATATCAAAAATTACTTCAACTCTGTTTTGTGAATTTTGAATTAATTTTGGTTCAATTTTAGTTAAAAAACGACCCGATTTAACATAAATTTCATTAATTCTTTTCAAGTCTGATTGCAGCTTAAATTTTGTGTAAATTCCTCTTTTTTTAAGTAATAATTCATTTTCTAGCGCGTCATCTTTTATTTTTTTATTACCAACAATTTTAACTTCGGAAATTATTGGATTTTCTTTTAAATTAATAATTAAGTCTTGATTATTATTTTCTTTTGAAATTTTTACATCAAAAAATAAGCTTGACTCAATTAGCGCTTTTAATTTACTGTCGATTTGCGCCTTTGAAATATTACTGGCATTGGCGTCTTGTTTAATCGCAATTAAAGAATAAATAGTTTCATTGTCAACCCTTTCATTGCCCTTAATTATTAATTTTGCATTTGCATTAAATGAAAAAAGGCATAAAAAAGACAACAAGATAAAGCCTTTTGCTTGCGATGTATTTTGTTTTAAATTTATATTCAATTTCTTGTTATATCGTCTTTTAACTATTATAGCTACAATTGCCTATGTAAAGATTTGTTATTTTTGACTAATTATTTTAGTTTAAAGCTTTCCAATCGGGGTCTGTTGCACCTTCGCCTTTGGGCATAGGAATTTCTCGCTCGTAACCCGTTGCAATATCTATTGTAAAAAGCCTCGGAATACTTAAAGGGCCATATGATTTCCTGGTTTTAGAATATATCAAATATCTTCCATTAGGCGAAAATCTTGCGCCTTCAACTAAATAAGCGCTTGTTAATAATTTTTCGTCACTGCCATCGGGGTTCATTGTGCCAACAAAAAACATACCATGTCTTATTACAGTGAACACAATAAGGTTGCCACTAGGCGAAAAAATTGGCTTCGAATAACTACCTTGACCACGACTTATTCTTCGTAAATTACTTCCATCTTGACCCATTTTATATATTTGCTGAGAACCATTTCTGTCAGAAATAAATATTATTTCTTTACCATCAACAGAGTAATTAGCCGTTGTGTCAATCGCTTGGTTTTTGGTTAATCTTATCGCCTTATTTTCTTTCATATGCATTTCGTAAATATCAGAATTACCATCAAATATCGCTGAAATTAGCAAAATATTTTCATCTATTGGGTGCGGGCTGGCGGCAAATGTTGTTCCATAAAAACCACCGACTCTTTCGCTTCTAAGGCTATATGTATCAAGATTGTAAATTTGCGGACTTCTAGATTTGTAACTTAAATAAAAAATTTCATGTGGCTTCTTGGCAAAAACCGGTGTTAAAACTAAATGTTTACCACTTGTTAAATATAAATGATTACCACCATCAAAATCTATCACAGCAATTTTTTTAATGCGCTTTCTTATTGGCCCAGTTTCCGAAACATAGGTTATAATCGAATTAAAATGACCAGATTTTTCTCCGGTTAGTGCCATAAAAATATCGTCAGAAATTGTGTTGGCAAGTTTTTTGTAATTATCTCGCGAAGCCGAATAATATTTTCCTAAAATTTGACGATGCTCAAGAACATCCCACAATCGTAACTTCATCTCCAAATTACCTTCAAAGTCATAACTTATCTGGGTTACGGCAATTGCTCCAATTTCGGCATTAGAATATTTCTGAAAGTCAGGCAACATTTCAACTGTAACCAATGGTATTTTCTCAGAAGCAGCAGCGTCAATTATTTCAACTCCAACTTCTTCTGGTTCGCCAAAAATATAGGGACTTAGATTATCTTCATTTGGCACCTTAGGCATAATTTTATTAATTTGGCTTTGCACCAAACCGTTATCCCTTTCTAATATTGTCCGCGGCGCAGAATCATCTTTTATTATGGTAAAAAGATTTGTTGTTTTGAGGTTATAATTTATTAATTCAAAAATATAATTTGCGTCATCATCAAGAATTTGTTCATTTGAAGAAAGTCCAAAAAATATTATTTTAGTTTTCGGAGCCTCTTGCTCACTAACTTCAAAAGACAATTTTGCATTTAAAACTGATAAGTTGAAAAATGTCAACAGAAAAATATGTACTAAAATTAGCATTTTCTTCATTTTAATACCCTAAAGTGTTTCTGAAATTATGTTATGATTAGTATAAACACATAAATCAGCGGCAATATTCATTGACTTTTTAGCTATCTCTTCGCTAGATATTCCTTTTATGTCAATTAAAGCTTTAGCTGCTGACATTGCGTAATTACCACCAGATCCAATTCCTATAACTCCACCTTGCGGCTCTAAAACATCTCCGTTTCCTGTTAAAACTAAGGTTTCGTCTTTATTTATAACAATCATCATAGCTTCCAACTTGCGCAAATATTTATCGGTTCGCCAATCTTTGGCAAGCTCTACGCAGGCCCTAGTAAGGTGATTTGAATATTCCTCAAGCTTAGACTCTAACCTTTCAAATAAAGTAAATGCATCTGCGGTTGAACCAGCAAAACCAGCAATTATCGAACCATCGGCAATTTTTCTAATTTTTCTAGCATTGCCTTTTAAAATTGTTGGCCCAAAAGAAACTTGACCATCACCAGCAATTGTTACTTTTTTACCCTTTCTAACGCATAAAATTGTAGTTGCATAAATTTTATCTGATTTATGTTCTTGCATAAAATTTGTTTAATTTAATTTTTAATAGTTTAATATATTTCAAAGTAGATTAATTATAAATCAAGCAATGCTAAGAATAAAGAAATTTTTTCACAAGGATTTTTTAATAATTTTCGCCCTAGGAATGTCTTGCGGGCTTCCTCTTGCGCTTATTTATTCAACTTTAAAAGCTTTTTTGACAGAAAAAGGTTTTGGCATCGAATTAATCGGCCTTTTGTCATTAGTCACAATTCCATATTCAATTAAATTTTTGTTTGCACCCTTCATAGACTCGGTTAATATCACTTTTCTATCAAAGTTTTTTGATCGCAAAAGATCTTGGATTTTTCTAAATCAAGTTTTGTTGGCAATTTTAATATTTCTTTTTGGTATTTTTGCAAAAAGTCAAAGCGCATTTTTAATGTTTGCTTTAGCGTCTTTAGTTGCAATTTTTTCTGCTAATCAAGATATTTCTGTTGACGCATACAGAATAGAGTTATTTCAAGAAAAAAATCAAGGCCCAGCAGCGTCTTATTATATTTTTGGATATAGAATAGGGCTATTAATTTCTGGCGCTTTATCATTATTTCTATCCGAAATTTTATCTTGGAGGCAAGTATATTTTATTCTATCAATATTAATGCTTGCTTTTACTTTGGTAACAATATTTTCAGGCAAAACAAAAACTGTGAAACAAAAATCGCAAAGAAATTTTATGCTATGGTTAAAAAGCTTTGTAATTATTCCACTTTTAGACTTTACAAAGAAAGTAAAATGGTATCTAATATTATTATTCATCGTAAGTTTTAAATTAAGCGATGCTTTTGCCGGAAGCCTAACAATTCCATTTTTACTTGAAATTGGCTTTTCAAAGTCAGAAATTGCCGCAATTGTCAAAACTTTTGGCCTTTTCGCTACATTGTGCGGTGTTTTTGTTGGTGGATTTATTGTCAAAAGAATTGGTATTTACAAAGGCCTTTTTTTAGGAGTAATTGTACAAATGTTGTCAAATTTTACCTTTGCATATTTAGCAAAAATTGGTTACAATATTGAGGCATTATATTGCGCAATATTTATTGAAAACTTTAGCGGAGGAATTGGCGATGCAATTTTTGTGGCATATTTAAGTATTTTATGTAATGTAAAATTTAGCGCTATGCAATATGCAATTTTATCTTCATTTGCAACTTTTGCCAGATCGATATTTTCCTCTGCATCAGGAGTTTTAGTTGCGCAAATTGGCTGGTATGAATTTTTTATTTTCACAGTTTTTTTATCAATTCCAAGTCTAATTTTATTGGCCTTAATTAAAAATAAAACAAGCAAAAATAATGCTTAGATTAAAAACAGTAAAGCCACAAAGAGAAAAAATAGCAAAATACGAGGCCTCTGCGAGTCACTTCGTGCCTTATAAATGTCACTATAATTCTGATACAATTTTAACCCATGATGAAGAATTAATCAGAGTCATTAAAATTAAAGGTTTTGCTTTTGAAACCGCCGATGATGTAGATATCGATCTAAAAAAAGACGCCAGAAATAACCTTTTTAAAGGTATGTCTTCTGGTAATTTGTCAATGTATTTTCATACTATTAGAAGGCGCGAAAAAGGCTTTCCGGATGGAGAAATGCCAGATTCATTTTCGCAAAGATTAAACGAAGAATGGGCCGCAAAACACGGCGATAAAAGCTTTGTTAATGAACATTTTCTTACAATAATTCGCGGCAAAGAAAAATCAGGAATAGCAACAATTGAAAATCTTGCCAAAAAAATTCAACATAAAACCGATAAATCTTCTTGGAAAGAGCATTTAAAAGAATCTTTTGACGAACTTGAAGAAATGACAGAAAGAATATTAAACGGGTTTTCAAATTACGGAGCAGAACTATTGGGTCTTAATGAAAATGAAGATGGAGTCTATTCTGAATTACTAGAATTTTTAGCTCGCCTTGTTAACGCCGGATATTCTCAACCTATTTCAATTCCACTTGATGATATTTCTAAACATTTGCCAATAAGTCGTTTATATTTTGGCAGTAAATCAATTGAAATACACAATCCAAATAGCATAAAACATGCAGGAATGGTTTCAATAAAAGAATATCGGCCATCAACCAATGCTGGGCTTCTAGATGGATTTATGCAAATGCCCTGCGAGATGGTTATTTCCCAGTCGTTTGAATTTATTAACCGCATGATTGCAATTTCTTCAATGCAGCTTCAACAAAGAAGGTTGGTTCAGTCAGAAGATGTTGCGGTTTCGCAAGTTCAAGAAATTGATCAAGCCCTAGATTCTGCGATGTCTGGCGAGTTTGCGTTTGGCAAACACCATTTAACAATAATGTGCATCGAAAATTCAGCCAAATCGCTTGAAAGCATGTTGTCGATGGCAGTAGTAGAGCTTTCTAACTCGGGCATTACTGGGGTTAGAGAAAGAATAAATCTTGAGCCAGCCTATTGGTCACAACTTCCGGGAAATGCAGATTTTATGGCTCGAAGCTCAACAATTAACACATATAACACCGCGGCTTTTGCGTCTTTTCACAATTATCCGTCAGGCAAAAGGCGTAAAAATCACTGGGGCGATGCTGTTACAGTTTTAGATACAGTTTCAGGAACTCCGTTTTTCTTTAGTTTTCATGTACGCGATGTTGGCCACACCATGATTATTGGCCCAACTGGTTCTGGTAAAACGGTTCTGCTCAACTTTTTCTGTGCCCAAGCACAAAAGTTTAATGGCAGGCTTTTCTTTTTTGATAAAGATAGAGGTGCAGAAATTTTCTTAAGGGCAATTGGCGGCAAATATATGGTGCCCGACGCCGCAAGAGAATCTGGGTTTAATCCGCTTAAACTTGCCCCGACAAGTGAAAATAAATCTTTTTTAGTTGAATTTATTAAGTCGCTAGTTTCGGTTAATGGCGAAGTAATAACCGCCCACGACATGGAAAGAATAAATGAGGCTGTTCAAGGAAATTATAAATTGCCAATAAAAGAAAGGCGACTTAGAAATATTGCGCCTTTTTTAGGTCTTTCTGGACCCGGAACTTTAGCTGGACGCCTTGAAATGTGGCACTCTGACGGATCGCACGCAAAGCTTTTTGATAACGAAGAAGATGTAATAGATTTTAAATCGGCCAGAACTTTCGGAGTCGAAATGGGGGAAATTCTAAAAGATAAAACAAGCATTGCACCAACTTTACTCTATTTATTTCACAGAATTCAATCTTCACTCGACGGCAGCCCAACCATGATCGTTCTTGACGAGGCTTGGGCTCTAATTGATAACAAGGTTTTTGCCCCTAAAATTAAAGATTGGCTCAAAGTTTTAAGAAAATTAAACACTTTCGTAGTTTTTGCAACGCAATCGGTGGAAGATGCATCTAAAAGTACAATTTCTGATACCTTAGTACAGCAAACTGCTACGCAGATATTTTTACCTAATTTAAAAGCAACAAAAGTATATCGCGAAGTTTTTATGTTAAGCGAAAGAGAGTTTTCTTTAGTGAAAACCACCGATCCTTCTACAAGATTTTTCTTGGTAAAGCAAGATAACGATGGCGTTATTGCCAGAGTTGACTTATCGGGAATGAGTGAAGTAGTCAGTATTTTATCAGGAAGAATTGACACAATCTTGCTTTTAGAAGAAATAATTAAAGAAGTTGGCGATGATCCGGATGATTGGTTGCCAATATTTTTAGAAAAAACATCTTAGCGACAAATTATTTGTTGCTATAAATTAGTTACTATTAAGTAGCTTTGTAAAGAAAATATGAATATGGAAATATTTTAAAATATTATAAGTTGCTTAGAAAAAATAAAATAACACAGTTTTTATCGTTATCTATAATAGTTTTAAGCTTTGCGATAACATCCTTTACACCAGTTGACAGTTGGTCAAAAAGCAGAGGCCTTGGAAGAATTAGAGGTTGCGATCCGCAAGGAAATCACGAAACCCTAGATTTTGACCCACGAACCTCTGGCAAAGACTCGGAATTTGTGCTAAGTAACCCCGTTTGCATTGGTGTAATTGCCTATACCTACGCAATCACAAAGGTTGCTATTGCAATTATGAATAGAGCTTGCAATAGTGGAAGTGGCGTTCCACGAATTCTTCCTTCGCCATTTAAAGACTCTATCGACATTACCAAAGCGACAGTAAAAACTGTTGGTAATGCTCAATGCGCCGCTGGTTACGCC
The DNA here is from genome assembly GCA_965661355.1 of Rickettsiales bacterium. GTDB lineage: Bacteria > Pseudomonadota > Alphaproteobacteria > Rickettsiales > UBA1997 > CAMCFD01. The sequence goes on from CBFIDI010000016.1 coordinate 19,968, forward strand.
TCTGCGATTACTTCCTTTTCTACTTCTATGGCGCTTTTAAGAGGAATTTACGAAAAAGCAAAAAACACATTTAGAGATGCCAGAATATGCGGATCTCAGTGGGTATCGCCTAATCCAAAACAATATTTAATCAATAGCCCAAATTACAAAGCGCTGGTCGAGCAAAAGGTAGAAGAATATTTAAATGACGATACTTTAAGAGGGGATAATCTAAATTTTAGCAATAAATATTACCGAGAATGGTATTATGGTGGAGTTGAAGTAGCAGACAACCCAAGTAATGGGAATTATTGCAAAGATGTAACGCTAGAAAAAACAGGAGGAAGTTATCCGGCGCAAAAATATTACATGAAAGGCTATGAAACAGCCAATTACAATTGCAAAAAATACGATATATTAGAAGGTCAAAATGACCCAAGAACGGGCGAAAAAATAACTCAGGCAAGACTAAGAGAGTTTAAGCAAGCTTATAATTGCTGTATTCAAAGGTCGCAAAACTATATTTGCATTTCTTACAAAGGAGAAAAGAAATTCTGTAAAGCTGGTTCGCGTTGCAAGCTTGGAATTGTTTATTTTAGTGCAAGATATCATAATAATAGAGGTATGGTTTGCGCCGAAAGCTATAGCTTATGCCCTTACAATTTTTATCTTGGAGGAGGAAGTGAAGAATGCGACTACTTCCAAGACGGAATTTTAAATAGCGGCGGCAGGTACGATTATATCACTCTTAAAAACATAGAAGATGGTGATTGCGCACGAAGAAGTGAAATTAGAAACCCCGACTGCACCTACAACAACAAAGCTGGTAAATGCAAAAATTATTGCCAATATATGCGCCATTGCACCAAGGTAAATAACGCATACAAACATAAAAACACAGAATTTTCGCCTTATTTTTCATATGCTTGTCTAAATTTTGTTGGCGATTCGCAAAATGTTCTGAAAATAAAAAATGGCTATATAGCCGGAAGTGCTCGCCACTTCAGTACGCCCATAGCGCAATGTTTTAGAGAGACGCTAGAAAATGTATTTTACAACCGCGCTGGTCACACAAGATGCTTACTAGAAGACCAAATACCAGATTCTTTTGGTAATTGCGAAAATGGAACAGCTTATAAAGAGGGCGAAAAGGTGTCGGATAAATCATTTTTCGAAACCCTTCAAAGCGAACTTCATGTTCTGGTAAAATTGATATTAACCATTTCAATAACATTTTGGGGCATGAAAATTCTTATTGCCAGCGAAGTACCTAAAAAGAAAGATTTAATTGTTTATATTACTCAAATTGCGATAGTGATGTTTTTTGCTACCGGATCTGCTTGGCAACAATTCTTTTTTGACGGCGTTTACAAGGCCTCAAATGAATTTTCTAAGATAGTATTTAAAATTCAAATTCCTGATGCAGAAGAAAAAAGAGACGGCTGTCAATTTGGTAAAATAACCGACTCTAACGGCAACGACCTACCTTCAACAATAACCTATCCAAAAGATAAAGAATATCTTGCAATTTGGGATAGTTTAGACTGTAAAATATCGCGCTATATGGACTTTGGCCCCGAAATGTCAACTGCGGGCATAGCAAAATTAATTCTGGCCGGCTTCCTTACGGGCGCAGTAGGGGTTTACTTTTCTATTTCTCTTTTTTTCTTTGCATTTCTAATGATTTCAGCAACCATAAGAGCTTTGCATATATTTTTAGCTTCATCAATGGCAATAATTATATTAGTATTTATTTCACCTATTACAATAACAGCAATCTTATTTAAGAAAACCGAAAACATATTTAAAGGCTGGGTCAAGCAACTTATAGGATTCTCGCTGCAACCAATGATATTATTTGCTTATTTAGCAATATTTATATCAATTTTAGATACAACCTTAACAGGAAGCGCTACTTTTTACGGTACGCCGCCAGTAAAATCAATAAAATGCAGCAAATATTGCGTAGACATGTATGGCGAAAAAGTAACAAGTGACAAAAGTCCAAATTGTGACAAGCTTGGCGAAAAAATCATAGACCCTAAATCCGATAGCTTTGCCTGCTTAATAAATGGAAATGACTTTGGAAGTTGGCCAGGATTAGAATTGATAGGAATTTCTATACCTTTTATAATCGAAATTTTCTCAACAAACGCCAAAGATAAAATTCTTACAGTAATAAAGGGTGCAATTGTGATCTACTTCTTGAGTAAGTTCATGGATGAAATTCCAGGAATCGCAAAACAACTTGTTGGTGGTGGCAAATTACCATCATCGACTAAAGATGCCGTTGGTATGGTCAAAGGTTTTGCCGGATTGTTACGCGGGGTACAAAAACGCGCCAACAGAGCTGGGCTTAACGCAGCTAAGGGCGGTGTCAGGGGTGGCATCAAGGGAGCTAAAGGCTTGGCGAAGAAAATGGGTAAAAAAGGAAAGTCCGTTGACGATAACAAAAAAGCTATGGGCACATCATCGGACGAAGCAGGAGATAGCGAAGGGTCGCAAGGCAATAGCGTCGATAGCGCAGGTGACTCTTCCGGTGGAAGCAACGATAGTGCAGAAGATAGTAAAGATTCTTCATCGAAAGACGAAGCAAAATAGATAAAAGCCCAAATTAACCTTTAGTTGTTGACTATAAGGCAAAAAAGCTTTATACTAATTCACTAAATTTAAGCTAACACCAACAACATTTAATGGTTATTTAGGCTAAAGATTTTTTCAGGAGACTTAGGTTTGTTGTTAAAAATCAATTATCATCAGTAATATTATAAATTTTTATCGATTATTTTCTTGATGATATTTTAATTTAGCAATTGACATAGTTAATAAAAGCTATTTTTGCGCTAATTTAACGCGCTGCTATAGCTCAGGGGTAGAGCGCTTCATTGGTAATGAAGAGGTCGGCGGTCCGATTCCGCCTAGCAGCACCAGTTCTTAAAAAGACTCTGATAGAGCTTTGTATTATTTAATAATTTTTTGCTAAAAAAGACATAAAAGCGGAGTTGCGAAGTCCAAATTTTTGTGATAATTTATCGCTTTAAAAGATAAATTTTTTTATTGACTTAAAAGAAAATTATTTTATCACAACAACCACCCTGTCATATTTTATATTTTTAGCTTAATGCGTATTTTTATTTAAAAAATAATTAAATAATAAAAGCGATTAAGAAAATTTTAATCAATTTTAATAACCGCGCTAAATTCACCCTTTTGAAATTCGATATTATTTGCGCCACAAACATTTTCTAGGTCTTCCTTGGATCTTTTTATGTCTAATTTACTAACAATTGTTAAGTGACTTATTGTCGTTTTCATAGAAAGACTGTTATCTGACTTATATTTTCTAACCCTAGAAATTACTTTTAACATTTCTTCGCCAATTTCTTCGCAAAGCTCATTTTCAAAATCTTTGTTTATTTTTGGCCAATTTCCCCTGGCGCATATTGATTTTGTTTTTCGAAACTCGTTTTCAAATAATTTTGAATATATTTCTTCGCAAATATGCGGAATAAAAGGCGAAAATAATTTTAGTAATTTATTTAGCGATATCTTTAGCGTTAAAATTGCACTAATTTGCTTGCTTTTTATCTCCTCTTTTTGAGTATCGCTAAAATTTTGATTTTCTAATTTTTGCGCCTCAAGGCCGTAAGATCTAACTTTGACAATTTCTAGATAATTGTCGCAAAAGTCGTTCCAGAAAAAATCTTCTATTTTTTCTCGCGCTTTAGCATATTCAAATTTTTCAAAATCTTTAGTTGCCAGCAAAATAGTTTTACGAAGTTTTGACAATATCCACAAATCAGAAATCTCGGTTATTTTATCATGCGCCGAATTTTCGTCAATATCACCAATTAATTCAAAATTTATTGCGGCGAATTTCGAAGCATTAAAAAGCTTTGTTGTTAATTTTTGGCCAATTTTAAAAACTGTGTCGCTATAAGCGGTGTCAGATCCTAAGTTTGAAGTTGATGTCCAATATCGAACCGCATCCGAGCCTTTTTCTTCAATTAACGTTGTCGGCGTAATAACATTGCCCTTAGATTTACTCATCTTGGTTTTGTCACCAGCTAAGCACCAACCAGAAATCATTAAGTTTTTCCACGGAATTGACTTATCTATCAAATTTTCTTGACCCTTCTTAGGCTTACCATCTTTATCAAGATTATGCAAATAAGCCTTTACTATGGTGTAAAAAGCCCAACTTCTAATAATTTCATGAGCTTGCGGGCGCAAATCGGCCGGAAATAATTTATTGTGGCGTCGCAATTTTTCATTTAATTCACCTTCTAGAATAAGTTTAGAATCTTTCAGTTTTTCTAACATTTCTTCACTTACAAGACCCGAAGAAAGCTGTGGACTGATTGAAGAAGTTGCCCAAGTATCTAAAATGTCAGTTTCCGGAATAATTGTTAACTCAGACCCCGAACTGTCTTTTGCAATAATTTTACCATTTTTACTAAAATCAATAAGTTTATAGCCTTTTTGATCAAGAAATTTTTCAATCTCTTCTTTCTTGACATTTTTGGGGTCAATTGGCAAATCGGTAAATTCAGCAACAATAACTTCGTTTGATTCTTCTATTTTCCAAGCCGGAATCGGAACGCCAAAAAATCTTTGACGCGAAATACACCAGTCAGAATTTAAGTTTTCACACCATTGTAAGGCGCGAATTTTCATAAAATCTGGATACCAGTTACATTTTGTAATTTGCTTTTCTAGCTCATTTTTAAAGGGCAATATTTTTATATACCATTGCTCTTTTAAAACATATTCAATTTCAGATTTACTTCTTTCAGCAATTCTTTTAACTTGCTTAATTTCTTTTGAAGGCCTGGTTAAAAGATTTTGCTGCGTTAAAAACTCAATAATATCTTCGCGCGCTTGTTTTATTTTTTTATTTGCAAATATTTCGTTGTACAATTTAACAAAATTTACAATACTGATGTTATCTTTAAAAGAATCTACTTGTAGTAAAACAGAGCTTTTATCTTCAATATCTTCAAGGTAAATTTTTTCTGGACCATTGTCAGATTTACTGATATTTGAAATTGCTATATTGCTTATTTTCTCGGTCGAATTACTTAATTCTTTTATATTGAAATTATTGTAACCAACATATTCATCGCGGCCTAAAAAACGGACCAGGGTTTTATTGTACATTTTGCCATAATCACTAATAACTTGCCTTACGGTCAAATTATATTTTTGCGTCCATTTTACATCATTTTCATCGCCAAAAGTACAACACATTACTGCACCAGTAATATTACTCTGATTATCATCATCAATTTTTACATCATTATCAATAATAATTGGAACTTTTACACCACAAGCTGTGCTATAGGCAAATTTATTTACTCTGCCTTCTTTTGTTGCATTTATTTTTTTTGCATAATAATGATTAGGGTTTAAAAGCAACGCAACACACGCAGGAAGCAATTCGGGGCGCGTTGTCATAATTTCTATTTTATCGCCATCTTCACTTTCGAAATTAATAAAATTTGCCTTAGAAGAAGCTTCTAGATCTTCTAAGTCGGCTTGACTCAGAGCGGTTTGGTCGGCTATATCCCAAATTACAGGCTTGTAATCTCGGTAAACTAAACCTTTTTGATATAAATCAACAAAAGAGCTTTGCGAAAGAGTTTGTGACTTATTTGAAATTGTTTGATATTTTTCGTTCCAATCAACCGAAAGTGCGACAGAACTAAAAAGCGCTTCAAATTGCTCTTCAGCCTCTTTTACGACCGATTCACACTCTTTAATGAAATCTTCACGATCCATTTGAACGGCGCGAATTTTTTTAACTTTTTCAACCAGTCTTTCGGTTGGCAATCCGTTATCGTCAAAGCCCATGGGGTAAAATACGTCTTTGCCATTCATTCTTTGAAATCTAGCAATAAAATCAACTTGGCAATAAGAAAATACATGCCCCATATGCAAAAGACCAGAAACGGTAGGCGGCGGAGTGTCGATAACAAAAGTTTCACTTTTATCAAGATCGTCTTGAAATTTATAAATTTCATTTTCGCGCCAATAATTTTGCCAAAATTTCTCTTTATCTTTATGGTTATATTTTTTATCAAGCATTGTGAACTAAATTTATCTTATTTCAATTAAGCTGGTTGTAAACCAATCTATTATATGAAAATATATTTTGCCGTCAATTATAATTGGTTGATGAGCAATATTTTCGCCAAGTTTAAATTTTTGTTCAATTTTTCCGTTTTGCGGATCGGCAACTAAAATTACCCCTTCAGAATTTGTTATTATCAACTTAGAGCCAGCCATTAAAACGCCGTTATAAATTATTTTTGATTCTAAATCATCTTCATTCTTATAATCAGGAAGCTGTTTGATATATTTTATTCTACCATTGCTTTGTTTTATACAAATTAATTTATTATTATTGTCAATTACAAATAAAAAGTCAGAAGCGGCCCAGAAATCAGAAATTGTTGCAATTTTTTTCTTCCATATATAATTGCCATTTTCAAGATTTATTGCCATCATTAATCCGCCATTTGAAGAGCTAAAAACAATATTATTTTTGATAATTGGCGTTGCGTCAATATCATTTAAGAAGAAGTCAGAATTAATTGCGCGATTTTGATTTAAAGAATTAGACCAAATCACCTCTCCGGTTTCCTTGTTGTAAGCATAAATTTCACCAGATGAATATGATGAAATTATCATTTTTTCGGTTACAACCGGGCTAGCCGAACCAAAAATTGCCGTTGGTCGGTTAATTCCCGAAGAAATCCACTCTATGTTGCCATTTTCTGAATTTAGCGCGTAAGTTTTATTGTCATTAGTTATAATATAGATTTTACCATCGTTGTAAATTGGTTTTGATATTGGTAAAGACAATATTTCTTTTTTCCATAAAAGCGCACCATTCTCTGAATTTATTGTTGCAATTTGGTTATTTCCTGTAATTGCAAAAATCTTTCCTTCGCCATATCCTATTTTTGGGTTTTTGAAGGTTTTTAAAAATTTGCCGTCAAATATTCTACTTTTAAATATTTCTTTTTTATCCTTTAAGCCATAACACCATAAATTGCCGCGCCCATCAAGAAGAAATATTTTATTTTCTATTATTATTGGTGAAAAAACTGATCTAATATCGTAAAATGAACGATATCCAGCCCACATTTCTTTGCTTTTACTGAAAAATTTTCCCTTTTTTCTAGGGGTAAAATAATAATTCTCAACTTGCTGATTTTGCTTAGCGACCGATTTTTCGAAGCTAAAAACATTAACTTGCTCAGGAATTATTATATTTTGATCTTTAAGATTTTTATCAATTTCAAACGAGCTATTGCCTGAAAATGCTAAAATTGCCTTCTTCCTGTCATAGGTTTCATCGTCACTGCAAGAGTTGAGGGCTGTGGCAAAAATAGTAATGATAATATGTTTTAAAAATGATTTAAACATATTTTATATTACCTTAATTAATTCTTGTACTCTTAATTTAAGCGTTTTTGAAGCCTTTTGATCGTGAATTATTTCTTCTAAGCTTCTTCTGGCTTCTTGTTTTTTATTGTGGTTTATATAATAAATTGCAAGCTGTTCAAGCGCGTAAGGGCGTAAGTCTTTATTTTTATTAACCAATTTCTTTATTTTGCCTAAATTCTCTTCTGGGTTTAGGTTTTGCTCGTTAACTAAAATTTTTATCGCTAAAAGATTTGCCAAATCTTGAATAAAATCATCATAAGTTACAGAATTTGATATTTCCTGATAGGCCTTTAGCGCCTTATCATATTTATTTTCTTGCAATAAAAAACCAGCATAACGCAAATGAGCAACCGATTTTGCGCCAGACGGTGCCAATTTTGCATTTATTATATTTTGCAATTCTTGTTTTGCTTTATCTAAATTATTAAGCTCTTCTTCAATTAACGATTTATGAAGAATTGAAGAATATTTTTCCTCTTGATGATTTTGCCAAATCCAAAAAATAACCCCCAAAATTAAAATTATAATTGCCGCTATGGCTAGTTTTTTGATTGTTGATATATTTTTTTTGAAAAAATTAGATATTTTATCACTTCTTTCCTCTTCCTTTATTTGTTTTAATAGTTTGTCGCTCATTTTAATTTTGTTTATTAATAATTTTAAGGCAACATTGCACTGTGTTACTAAGTAAATAAGCTATGGTCATTGGGCCAACACCACCAGGAACCGGAGTTATTGCACCAGCTATTTCTTTAACTCCTTCAAAATCTACATCGCCAACAAGTCTGCTTTTACCATCTTCATCTTGAATTCTATTAATTCCTACATCAATTATAGTTGCACCCTTTTTTACCATATCTTTTTTAATTAAACCAGCTACGCCAGTTGCAGAAATTATAATATCGGCATTTAAACATTCGGCTTTTAAATCTTTTGTTGAGCGATTTGCCGTTGTATTAGTGCATCCTTCTAACATTAAAAGCCTTGATGTTGGCCTTCCTACGATATTAGAAGCGCCGATAACCAAAGACTTTAAGCCTTTTAAATCTTCACCTAAAGTTCTTTTTATTAAATCTAAACAGCCCAGCGGAGTACAGGGGATAATTGCTTTATCAGCCCCTTCAACCTGCCCTACTGAAAGCTTGCCAACATTAATTATATTAAACCCATCAACATCTTTCTCGGGGCTAATTGCGCGAATTACTTTTTGGGCATCGATCGATTTAGGCAAAGGAAGTTGAACCAAAATTCCGTGGATATTGCTGTCTTGATTTAACTCTTCTATTTTATCTATTAACTTATCCTCAGAGATATCTTCGGTCATTTTAAATTGAAAAGAATTCATGCCAACTTGATGGGCGGCTTTTTCTTTGTTTGATACATAAATTTGACTTGCCGAGTCATTTCCAACCAATATAACGGCTAAACCAGGTATTATATGGTGCTTTTGCTTTATTTCTTCAACCTTTTTAGAAATTTCATTTCTTAGCTCTTGAGATATTTTTTTACCATCTATTATTCTTGCGCTCATTTTTTTATATTATTTTCGTTATTTAAATACCAATTATATACTGTTTTAATTCCATCTTCAAGAGATGTTTTCGCCTTAAATCCATAAGAGTTTATTTTTGATATATCAAGAAGTTTTTTTGGTGTGCCGTCAGGTTTCAAAATGTCAAAAGTTATTTGCCCGTTAAAACCGACAATATCCTTTATTAAATGAGCCAAATCATATATTGATATATCTTTTCCGGTACCAACATTGATAAAATTTTTAATATTGTTGCTTTGCATAATAAAAATGCAACAATCGGCTAAGTCGTCAACATATAAAAATTCGCGATAAACCTTGCCCGTACCCCATATTTCGACAGATTTTGCACCAGAAATTTTAGCCTCGTGAAATTTACGAATTAAAGCTGGCAAAACATGAGAATTTTGTAAGTTAAAATTGTCGTTAATGCCGTAAAGATTAGTTGGCATTGCCGAAACAAAATTGCAACCATATTGATCTTGATAAGCTTGGCACAATTTTAAGCCAGCAATTTTTGCAATTGCATAGCCGTAATTTGTTTCTTCAAGCGGTCCGGTTAAAAGATATTCTTCTTTGATCGGTTGCTGTGCATATTTTGGATAGATACATGAACTTCCTAGAAAAACCAACTTTTTTACATTATTCAAATAAGAATTATGAATTATGTTATTTTGTATTTGCAAATTTTCGTAAGTGAAATCTGCCATTTGAGTTCGGTTAGCCTCAATTCCACCAACTTTTGCCGCCGATAAAAAGACATATTCCGGCTTTTCGCTTTTGAAAAATTCTTCAACTTGGGCTTGGTTTGTCAAGTTTAGCTCTTGGCGGCTTTTTGTTATTATGTTGCCATAGCCTTCAGATTGCAATTTTCTTAAAATTGCCGATCCCACCATACCTTTATGGCCCGCAATGTAAATTTTAGAATCTTTATCCATTTTATTTTTATAATTTTTTCCTGAATTTTATTTTAACAATCTTTTAATTAAAAATCATTATATTTTTGCAAAATAAAAAGCAAAATAAAGAAAAAAACATCTAAAATTTTGTATTTTCGCCAACTTAAATCAACTTCTATCTTTTAATATTAATAATAAGTCATAGTCAAATTTTTGTTGAGTTTGCGCGATAAATAGATGGCTTTTAAGGGTGGAAGGCAGGCCTAAATTTAAACTTTGTAATTAATTATTAATCAATAAAAACTTTATCAAAATAATTATTGTAAAAACCATGAGCAATATCGGTAATATTAAAGAAATCTTAACTATGATTTTATGACATTAAGCCATTTTTACACCTTGAAAAACTGGGCGTATATTTAACTTGTTTTAGCAAATAATCACCATAAAAATCCTACTATATATCTTGGATAAGATTTTGATTTTTTTAATAATTTTTCGCTAAAAATATTTTTTTATGTCACTGTAAATATACATAATTAGCATTAGTTCCCAAAAAGATCAATGCCAGCAACGCCATTTGATTTTACCTTTTGAATTGAAGAGATATTTTTCTGATTAATTCCACCAAGTGCAAAAACTGGTTTTTTGCTTTTGCCAACAGATTTTGCCAAGTTCCTTAGACCCATAATTTTTGCATTCTTATGGCTTTTAGTATAAAAAACAGGCGAGAAAAATAAGGCGCTTACTTTTGATTTCTTCGCCTTAATTACAGATTTTAAACTGTGGCAAGCTAAGGTTTTAACAAAGTTCGGCATTTTTTTATTGATTTGCAACCAAGAATTTGTGCTATTATCAGAAAAATGAACCCCGTCTGCTTTGATTTTTTTCGCCAAGTTAAAATCTTTGCCAATAATTAATTTATGCCCTAGTTTTTTGCATATTTTTTTAATTTTCAAGGCTAAAACTTGTTTTTTTGGTTGATCTAGGTTATATTCTCTGAAGATTACAATAGAATTCTTTGGCAAATTTTCAATGGCCAAAAACAAATTATCAACCCTAGAATAATCTGTAAAAAAAGCAGCCTTGTAAGGAAAATTTTTGTTCTTTTTGAACTTTTTTATTGAAAATAAAATTTTATAATCCATGAACCAAACTGAGAAAAATTTATATTTAGTTAATCAAAAAATTGTTAAAGCTTGTAAAATTTACGATAAAAAGCGCGAAAATATTAATTTGATCGCGGTTTGCAAAAAAAAGCCAGCTGAAAAAATTATAGAGGCAATTAATGCAAATTGCAAAATTTTTGGCGAAAATTATATTAGCGAATCTTTAGAAAAATGGCCAAAAATTAAAGAAAAATACCCCGAAACACAACTCCATTTTATTGGCAGTTTGCAAAAAAACAAAGTTAAAAAAATTTTAGGCTTGTTCGATGTAATTCAAAGCTTAGATTGCGAAAAACTAGCGCTTGAATTTCAAAAAGAAATCAATAAAAAGCGTGAAAAAGATAAAAATTTTATTGCGCCAGAATTTTTTATTCAGGTTAACATTGGCCAAGAAGAGCAAAAATCTGGCATCGACCCCTTAAAAGTCACAGATTTTATTAAATTCGCTAAAAATGAATGCAATCTTAATATCTCGGGCTTAATGGCAATTCCTCCGCAAAAAGAATCGCCATCACCATATTTTGCCCTTTTGAATAAAATTGCAAAAAGAAATAACCTTAAAAATCTGTCAATGGGCATGAGTTCTGACTTTGAAGAGGCAATTGCATTAAATAGTAATTATATCAGAGTTGGAACTGCCATTTTTGGCCCCAGAGAAAATTGATGATATTCACATCTTAAAGTTAAACAAATATTTCATTTCTTAGCAAAAATTTTTAAAGATTAAAAACTAGCATAAGCAAGAATTCGCGAAATATGACAGTAAGGTAATTTTGACTCTTTGCGCCAAATATTAAAAGCCTCTTGCGCAAGTTTTAATTCGCGTTTGGTTTTTGGGTGATCAGAAATTTCAAGGCCGCAACCTCGTAAAGCGGCACAGACATCGCGCGACAAAATAAAAGAATCGTAACCCATATTTCTCAAAAAATATTGACCAGAATTTCCGCCAAGCCGCGAGCCATTTTTCTTTAAAAATTCCATTAAGCCAATTTGATCATTTTCGGGCCACGAAGCTAAAAATTTTCCGAAAGATCCGTGTTTTTCAATAATTAAGTTGATAAAATCGAGATTTTTCATTGTCGCCTTAATATTAATCCAATTTCGAACAACGCGCTTATCTTTGGTATAATTTTCCCATTGTGCAAAATCTAAAAAAGTAAGCTTTGCTATGTCAAAATTAAAAA
>CBFIDI010000017.1:0-31713 GCA_965661355.1 Rickettsiales bacterium
ATAATTTGATTAATAAATTTATTAGCAAAAACTTATCCGTCACAAACGCTATGTTAGGTTTTTGGTGATGAGTTTAGTGATTAAATTACGGACAGATAAATTGGCGCTTGAAGATGGAATTTGGTATTATATATTGCCGTTTAAATATTTGGCAATTTCTATTGCGCCATATGTAACGATGGCCGAAGCCCCTGCTCTTTTAAAAGCAACAAGACTCTCAAGCAAAGCTTGTTCAAAATCAAAAATATTTTTCTGCGCCGCAAATTTTAACATCGCATATTCGGCGCTAACTTGATAAGAAATTAATGGCAAATTAGTAATTTGCGCTGCGTTTGATAAAATGTCTAAATAAAATGACCCCGGTTTAATAATTATGGCGTCAGCGCCTTCTATTTCGTCTTGCTTTATCTCTCGGGCCGCCTCTTTTGAATTTCTATAATCTAACTGATAACCCTTTTTGTCAATTACCTTACCTTGCGAACCCACTGCATTTCTAAATGGCCCGTAAAAACTTGAAGCATATTTAGCGGCGTAACTCATTAAATTTACATCTTTAAAGCCAGAATTCTCTAGCATGGCACGAATTTTAAAAATTCTTCCATCCATCATGTCTGAGGGCGCCAAAATATCAGCTCCACTTTTGGCTTGAAGAAATGATTGTTGGCACAAAATTTCTATTGTTTCGTCATTTTTTACATTACCTTTTTCATCAATAATACCATCGTGACCATGTGTTGTATAAGGGTCAAGGGCAATATCACATATTATTCCTATTTGTGGAATCTGTAATTTTATTTCACGAATAGCCCTATTCATCAAGTTGCTTTCTTTTAGAGCCTCCTGACCGTCTGGGGTTTTTAAAGATTTATCAATTACCGGAAAAAGCATTACAGCGTTAATACCAAGGTCCTTAGCCTGTTTTACTTGTTGAACTAGCAAGTCTATTGAAAACCGAGAAACGCCAGGTAAATTTTCAATTTTTTCTTCTTTATTAACGCCTTCAATAACAAAGATAGGCAAAATTAAATCGTTAACCGACAATAAGTTTTCGGTAAATAAATTGCGAATCCAAGGTGATTTTCTATTATTTCTTAATCGGGCAATTGAAAATTCATTCATATTTTAAGTAATATTTAATTTTGACTCAATATTTATACAAAAAGATATTTTATCACAAAATACAGATTATTATTTTAATAACAAAAATTAAATAATAAGATTGCAAAGGTCAAATTTGTATTCACTTTGAAATTTTATTACTTAAAACAAGTCATGACAAGTCTTATCTTTAAATTCCAATTTATCGGTTATAGTTTAATTTCTATATCCATTTTAAATAAAACTCAACAAAGCGTTGAATGCCTTGTTTTTACTAATGAATTTATTAATCAAATTATTTATCCTCAGATCAATATTTAAAAATAAGTCTTGTTATTACTTAAATATCATCTTAAAAATAAACTTTTTCACAATAATAATTCTTCATTATTTGATTGTTTTTAAGTAAAAAGATAAATTATAAAGCCGTAAATAAATAATACAAACCGCTTCTCAAATTACTTTAATAATAGCAAAACTAGATTATAAAGCAACTTTCAGTCTTTATTATTTATAACTTTACCATTCAAAAACTATTTAGGGCTTAAATATTTTTTATTTACCTTAACCGAGAAGAATTACTGTCTTTTTGCCTTTCTTCCTGAACCCTTTTAGAATGCTCATGATCTTCTATAGCCTCTTCTGCTTGCTCAATATTCTTTTTAGAGCGCTTTTTTTCTTGCTTTTGCCTATGCAAATAAGATTGCCGCAATGTTGAAGTTGAAGCGTCTATTAAGTCTTCAAAATTATCTTCGCCCATTTGCGAAACTTCTTCACCTCTTTCATCCCAAACATCTTTCACTGCTTTTCTATCATCTTCTTCTCGCTCTAAGCCGCCAACTTCACGATCTAAGTTACGCTGCTGGTTACTTTCTGGCAATATACCTTCAAGCGATTCTTCAACTTCTCTCATTTCTTCTTCCATACCAGCAAGTAACTCTTCAAGTTTCAAGTTATTAGAAATCGACCTTTGGTCAGAATCTTGCTCTTCATTATCTTCATATTTTTGACTTGACTCTTCTTTAAAACCAGATCCGCCAGAAGAATCGGAAGAGTCAGAAAAGCCATCTCCAGACTCATCTTCATCCTCATCTTTGTCATCGTATTTTTCGCTATAATTTTCATCAACATCTTTAAAGCCATTATTTTCATCATAATGATTTTGACCGATTTTAGCTTCATTAATTTTATTTTCACGATCAGAATTAAAACTAAAATAATCGCCCTTTTCTCTTTCTTGCTGTAAAGCGCTTATTTGGCCTTCAAAATTATTTTGATTTTGTATATCGCTAGGGTGATAATTTACATTGCGACTATTTTCTTCTAATTTTTTAGTCGCCGACCTTTCTTTATCATCTTTATATGCGCTAAATTCTACCGAATTTTCTTTGCGCTCATCAATTATTTCATTATTTATGTCTTGTTGCAATATTTGACTTTCTTGCAAATGCGAATCTGAAAATTCTTGATCTTGACTTAAATTATCTTCATCATCAAAATTTTCATCTATATCTAATTCCTCTTCATATTCAGACATTTCATATTCATCTGCCTCATCTTTTAAATGCCTTGATCCATCTTCGTCAATATAACAATAGGCCTGATTTAATATATCTTCTTCATCTAAATTTTGTGCGTCATTATTTTCATAATCTGTATCTTGCTCTTCACCCAAGTCTGATTTTCGCTTGCTGTTTACATCTTTTACCTTTCCCAATAGACCAGTTATATCACTTGCAGTATTTTGACCATCATTATTTTTTGAATTAACCCCAATGCCACCTAAAGCAGATTCTGACTCTTCATCTAAAGAACTATCTTTTATCATCTCAAGCCCCGTTTGTATTATTATGCAGCGAAATATTTAACAAAACAATAAAATTTTAATTATAATCTTTACATTCAATTAATTTTCTGATTTAATCGCAATATTAAATCATATATTTTGAAAAAGAAATGAAAAATTTACCAAATATTTTAACATCCGTCAGAATTTTTATTATACCAATTTTAGTCCTTTCGTTTTACATTGAAGGAAAAATTTCTAATATTATTGCCGCTTCATTATTTACCATAGCTTCTATTACTGACTATTTCGACGGAATGTTTGCCCGCTCTATGAATGCCCAATCTAATTTCGGCAAATGTCTTGACCCAATAGCCGACAAATTAATTGTAATTGTTGCAATTGTTATGCTAATTGGATATAGCGAAAAAAGTTTCTGGATAGTAATTCCGGGCTTAATAATAATTTGTCGCGAAGTTTTAGTTTCTGGCCTCAGAGAGTTTTTAGCTGGTTTACAAGTGTCAATTCCGGTTAGCAGATTAGCGAAATATAAAACCGGCTTTCAAATGACCGCAATTACTATTTTGCTACTGGGCGAAAGTGGAACTTCCTACAGTTTTCACTATCTTCTTGGCGGAGTTGCCGAGCACGGATTAATGAATTTTTTAGCCGGATTAGTTTTTTACATAGGCAAAGCACTATTTGCAATATCAGCAGTTTTAACAATAATAACTGGATATGCTTATTGGCGAGTCGGCTTTAGAAATATGTAGCAATATTTAGCAAAGCTTGAACAAATCTATTATACATTTAACAAAAAACGATTGAAAGATAATATAAATTTTAAAACTCAACTCTCAAAAACTGTAACTAGCTAAAATTACAAATTTCCAATATTTACTTTTCAAAAAATATATTTCGCGCAAATCTTTACCAAATCTGTATTTATAAAGCAATTTCTAATCACATCAAATTTCAAGAATAAATCAAAAGATAAAAAGCGCAATCATTATGCAATTTTCAATTTATATTAAATTTTTAGATGAGCTTATAACCATTTTAACTTTATAATTGACAATTTAGCAAAAAAACTTGTATGATATTTTGCCTAAAATTGGCTAAAAAATACTGCTTGATAGCCTAAATCATAAATTTTTTGCAAATTTATATTAAGTCAAATTTTAAAAAATGTTAAAATTAACGCAAACCCTTAAAGAAGCTTGTCATTAATAACTTACAATCATTTTCGCATAAACCCGAATAAATTTCAGGTTTATGAAAACAAGCTTTCGACGAAAAAAAATTCACAGCACTTTCAACCGATCCAAACTTATTGTCTTTTGCACCATAATATAAATTTCGTATTTTTGCCAATGAAATTGCCGCAGAACACATTGCGCAAGGCTCTAATGTTACATAAAGATCGCAACCGTCAAGGCGATGGTTTCCTTTAATTTCACAAGCTTTTCTTAGCGCTAAAATTTCTGCATGAGCCGACGGATCTTGCAATTTTCTGTTTTGATTATGTGCAGCGCAAATTAATTCATTATTTTCAACAACTACTGCGCCAACCGGAACTTCGCCTTGCTGGTAAGCAATATTTGCTTGCTTAAGCGCGATTTCCATAAATGAATTTTTCATCAAATATATTTTAATTCAATATTAACTTCAGAGTTAACTATAAGTAAAACTGATAGCTAGACTAAAGATTATAAGTTTTACTTATAGTTATAAATCAAGAAAAAAAATATTTGCGCTGATAAATTTTACTTTTCTAACAATTCTCTTCTTCCTGAAACGCTAGGGGCGCTAACAATTCCCTCCTCTTCCATTCTTTCAATTAAATTAGCCGCCTTATTATAGCCAATTCTAAGCTGTCTTTGTACATAACTTATTGAGGTTTTTTTGCTTTTTTTAACAATCGCCACCGCTTGTTGATATAAATCATCATTTTGCGCATTTCTGGCGCCACCAACAGAATTGTCAGTTGCAATTGCCGACGATCCTTCTTGCTGAACATCTTGGCTGTCAAAATCAATTTTTTCAGCTTCCTGCACTTCGGATAAATCTTGCTCTTTAATGAATTTTACTATATCACCAATTTCTTCATCTGAACAAAATGGGCCATGAACACGAGTCATTTTACTTCCGCCCGACATATAAATCATGTCGCCCTGCCCTAAAAGCTGCTCTGCGCCCTGAACGCCTAGAATAGTTCTACTGTCTATTCTTGAAGTTACCTGAAAACTTATTCTGGTCGGAAAATTCGCCTTAATAACACCCGTAATTACATCTACCGAGGGCCTTTGCGTTGCGGTTATAATATGAATTCCGGCCGCACGCGCCATTTGCGCCAATCTCTGAATAGAGCCTTCAATTTCTTTTCCGGCCACCAACATTAAATCAGCCATTTCGTCAATAATTACAACAATAAACGGAATTTTCTTGGGCTCAAATTCAATTTCTTCAATTATTGGCTTGCCATCTTCTGGGTTATATCCAGTTTGCACTTTTCGGCTTAAAGTCTGTCCTGAAAGCGCCGCTTTTTCTGCCCTTTCATTATATCCAGTAATATTTCTAACGCCAAAGCTAGACATCAAACGATATCTTTCTTCCATTTCATTAACCACCCATTTAAGAGCAATTACAGCTTTGCTTGGATCAGTTACAACAGGCGATAATAAATGCGAAATTCCATCGTAAATTGAAAGCTCAAGCATTTTTGGATCAATCATAATAAATTTACACTCATCAGGGCGCAATTTATATAAAAGCGACAAAATCATGACATTAAGCCCAACTGACTTGCCCGAACCAGTGGTTCCGGCAATTAGTAAATGAGGCATTTTCGATAAATCAACCACAACTGGTTCGCCGCTAATGTCTTTACCTAAAATCATCGGTAAATTTGCCTTAGAATTTTTATATTGCCGAGATTCTATCATCTCTTTGAAAAATATCATTTGACGCTGTAAATTTGGCAATTCAATGCCCAGAGCAGTCTTGCCCGGAATTGTAGAAATTCTGGCCGAAACCGAACTCATTGACCTAGCAATATCTTCCGAAAGGCCAATAACCCTTGACGCTTTTGTTCCGGCTTTGGGCTCAAATTCATGCAAAGTAACAACCGGTCCGACTTTTGCGCCTAAAGCCTTACCTTTAACGCCAAAATCTTCTAAAACCTGACTCAAATTTTGCGATTGTTCATTAATTTGCTTTTTGCTAATTTTTTTATTCTTATTTTCACCCGATCTGTCAATTAGTAAATCTACCGATGGAAGCTGGTATAAATCTTCAACTGACTTGCCGCCCAAATTTATTCGCTTCTTTTTAACTGACTCTTTCAACCTTTCTTTTAAAGACCTTCTATCGCTATCGTCGTCTTCTTCATCTTCATCATCATTTTCTTCGCTTTCGACTTCTTCATAATATTCGTCTTCACTATCTTCTTCTTGATTTTCGCCTGACTCTTCATCTTCATCTTCATAATTTTGATCTCGACTTATAAATTCATCATTTTCTTTGAATTTTTTACTTGGTAAAAATTTAATATCTTTTGTGAAATATTTTTTGAAAAACCCAGCGACAAGTACAAAGAAAAATCCTAAAATAACTTTTGCGTATCTTACAGAATAGATCCAGTCAGAAATAGAAATTTCAGCAATAATTGAAAATAAAATTATCGAAAAAATAAATGCAATTATTGCAATAAAATATGGCGGCAAATATGAAAATTTTTGCAAAATAAAGGCGCCATTAACTCCGCCAAAACTGTTAAAACCCCACCAATCTGGTTGAGAAAAAGAAGCGAAAAAAATCGAAAAAGATAAAATACAAAATGGGATCAGAAAGGCTTTAAGCATTAACATTTTAACACCATCTTTGCTTGCCATTTTCAGACCTAAAATAAATAAAATTAGGCAAACGAAAAATGATGAAATGCCAATCATTTGAAACATTAAGTCTGATGAATGCGAACCAAAAGATCCAACCCAATTAGAAATTTCACTACTTGCAGAAATGCTATTAAATGAGGGGTCGTTAATATCGTGGCTAAAAAGAGCCAAGGTCAATAAAAAAGCTAGACCCATAAAGCCAACGCCAATTAATCTTCTGAGTAAAATTAAAATTATGTAATATGCTTTATCTTGCCACATAAATTCTTGAATTGTTAGTTTTTTAAACCTTTATAGAAATAATAGGTCGTTTTAATTTAAATTGTTGACGAGGTCAAGAAGGTGTTTTTAAAAAAATTACAATAACTTCACACGATAAAAACAAAAATTATCGTTCAGTTTTTTTACAACAATTAAAAATTGTCAATTTCTGACTTAAAATAATAATTATAAGAATTTAGCATATCAATAAAGATAATCTAATTGTTGAATCTAAAATGAAAAACATCGCCATCTTGCGCAATATACTCCTTACCTTCAAGCCTAACCTTTCCGGCGTTTTTGCAGTTCTCTTCGCCTTCAAGCCTAATATAATCGTCACCAGAAATTGTTTCGGCGCGAATAAATCCTGTTTCAAAGTCGCTATGTATAACACCCGCAGCCTTTGGTGCGCTTGAATTTTTTTTCAAAGTCCAAGCCCGACATTCTTTTGGACCAACTGTAAAAAATGTTATTAAGTCTAATATTTCGTAAGAATTTCTGATAATTTGCGATAAACCAGTTTCGCTTAAACCAACAGAATCTAAAAATTCAGTTTTTTCTTCTTGACTCTCCAAAGAAGAGATTTCCGCCTCAATTTGCGCCGAAATATTCAAAACTTTAAAACCATTTTGTCGACCAAATTCCTCTACTTTTTTACTATATTCATTTCCCCCAACCTCTTCTTCTTTTAAATTACAAACAATTAATTGCGGTTTCGAGGTTATTAATTGCAAATTTTTAACCATTTTTAACTCTTCTTCATCGCTGGTTTCAAAAACTCTTGCAGCTTTACCGCCTTCTAAAACTTTAATAATTTTCTTTATTAACTCAACTTGTTTTAAAATTTCTTTGTCTTGCTTAGCTTTTTTTTCCATATTAGGGATTCTTTTTTCTAAACTTTCAAGATCAGCAAAAATAAGTTCAAGCTGAATTAGTTCAATATCTCGAATTGGGTCCACACTGCCTTCAACATGCGTAATATTGCCATCTTCAAAACATCGAACAACATTAATTATCGCATCAACTTCGCGAATATGAGACAAGAACTGATTGCCCAAACCTTCGCCTTTACTAGCGCCTTTAACTAATCCGGCAATGTCGACAAATTCAATTTGGGTCGGAATAATTTCTTGCGATGAAGCAATTTTTGCTAATTTACCAATTCTGTCATCAGGCACGCTAACTCTGCCAACATTGGGCTCAATTGTACAAAACGGATAATTTGCCGCTTCGGCCGCCGCGGTTTCAGTTAAGGCGTTAAACAAAGTGGATTTACCAACATTTGGCAAGCCAACTATTCCGCATTTTACAGACATATTTTATAATTAGTTGTTAAGATATTAAGTTAATAATTTTAGCTAAATACGCTTAAAAAACAAGGATTTTCAAGTAAATTTGTATAATTTATTAAAAAAAATAAATCTTAAAAGCAAGAATCAATGTTGTTTAAGAAAATTTACATCATTATATTGCAAGCCCTAGTTTTAAACAATAACTTATCCACCATATTTTTATTGTATAATTTTAACTTTATAATTGATTTTTAAGGGATCAAAAAATTTTATCAAGAGAAACTACTATAAAAATTAGTAACATAAACTGATATATTACTAAAGTTTTGACGATATTACTAAACTCGTCTTTTCTAAAGAATTTATTAATTAAAACTATCTATCCTAAATCAACCTTTAAAAATGATATTTGTTACAAAAATAAATATTAAAATTCAACAATTTAAACTAATAAAAAATAATAAATTTAAAACTTTCTATTCACTTTTACTTCCTTAAGCTTTAAATTATTATGTAAGAAAAATAACGCAAATTTAAAAATTATAATTAAAATGAAAAAGATAATATTGTTGGTTATTTTCATGGCCCTTTCTTCTTGTCTTTATCCAAAAGTTACAATAAAAGGTAAAGGCGACGTCAAACTTCATCAGGCTTATTTTGACGATCTTAAAAATTGGGAAAATTCTAACCACAGAGAAGCCCTTTTGTCATTTTTAAATTCATGCCAAAAATTCGCAAACTTACCCCAAGATAGAAGAATTGGCGGGCAATTTGGCGATATTACTGCGCGCGATTATCGCGATGTTTGCGAAATTGGCGAAGTAATAAAAGGAATGTCAGATTTGCAAATCAAAAATTTCTTCGAAAATTGGTTCAAGCCATTCTTAATAACCGATCGTAACAATAATAATCGCGGATTATTTACCGGTTATTACGAAGCAAGTTTAAATGGAAGTAAGAAAAAAACTGAGAAATTTAAATATGCAGTCTATAAAAAGCCAAGCGATTTAACCGATCAACCTTACTTAAGCCGCTCGCAAATTGAGAATGGCGCCCTTGAAGGCAAAAATCTCGAAATTTTATATGTCGATGATAAAGTCGAGCTTTTCTTTATGCATATTCAAGGCTCTGGCAGAGTTCGCTTGCCTAGTGGCGCGGTAGTAAGACTGGCTTTTGGTGGCAAAAACCATCAACCATTTTCACCAATATCAACCTTTTTACTTGACAATAAGCATTTAAAACCAGAAGAAATTTCGGCTGAAAATGTTAAAAAATGGCTAAAAAAGAACCCTGATATCGCTGAAGAAGCAATGAATTTCAACGATTCCTACATATTTTTTGAAATTTCGCAAGATAAATTTGTAAAGGGCGGGCAAGGTGTAGAGCTAACGCCGGAACATTCTTTGGCCGTTGATCATAAAATAATACCTTACGCAACGCCTCTTTGGGTTGAAACAAGCTTACTTGGCAGTAAAATCAACAAACTGATGATAGCTCAAGACACCGGGAGCGCAATTAAAGGAACAATTCGCGGCGATATTTTCTTTGGATATGGAAAAGAGGCGGAAAGAAAAGCCTCGTCAATGGCAAATTTTGGCCAATATTACGCACTTTTGCCAAATAATATAGTTAGAAAAATTAGCGAAAAATCTCGTTGGTAAAATAATTTTATACAAGATCTTGCTTAAGAAATTTAAGGAAAATCCGTTGTAAAGTTGTTTAGACCGAAAATTATTCAAAAAATCTAAATTTCATCAAGATAAATTATTTATGAAATCTTTAAAGTTTCATAGCTAGCATTTAGGGCGATTTATAAACTTTAAAAAGTAATTTTGAATTTTATCTTTTAATCTTTAAGGCCAAAATCTAAACATCGGGGTTTTGATATCTTAAAACATCATCAATTGAAACCAAGCCAATCATTTTTCCGTTGCCGTCGCAAACAGCAGCATTGTAAAGGTTATATTTAGTCATGGTGGCAATTATTTCTTTTATTTCTTGGTCAACTTTAAGAAATGAATGTTCGGGAATATATTTGTAAATATCGCGCAATCTGTCTTCTGGTTTGGCGCAAAGTAAGCCTCGAGCAGATATAGAACCCTGAACCCGATCAGAGCCATCAACAACATAAAGATATAAAACCGAGCGATATTCATCGGCAATTTTACGAAAATGTTCAATTGTTTGCTTAACTGTCCAATCAATTGAAACTTTTATAAATTCTGTTGTCATAAGGCCGCCAACGGTGTCTTCTTCATAATTTGAAAGTTGAGCAATTTGCCTTTTGGTAACCTCGTCAAATGTTGCAATTACCTCATTTTGCATATTTTGTGGCAAATTTTGAATTGTGTCCACAACATCGTCGGCATCCATATTTTCAAAAACCTCTTTTAGATCTTCTTTATTAATTTGGTTAATTATTTTTCTTCTAAGATCCTCGTCAACCTCTTCAATTACACGAGCCATGGTTTTTTCTTCTAGTGAATCTAGTATTTTTTCACGCTCTGACGAGTTTATTTTTTCGATAATGTCGGCTAAATCTGCTGGGTGAAGCTTTTTTAACTTTTGCATCATAGTATTAACCTTAATAGACTCACCCTTTAAAATTTGTATATCTTGCAAATCAAGAAATATTGGCTTTAGAAGCCCAAAAAATGAGAAATTTTTAATACCAATTCTACGCAAAATCCCTTTAAAACTTATATCGGCGCCAAGCATTTTAAGGTCCTTCCTGACAAACCCAAGTTTTATGTCATTAACGCGAATTACATGGGCGTTTTTTAAATCAACAATTTGCTGATCTAAAACTGATTTTCGCATTGAAGCATAATCTTCTTCTTGAACTTGACGGTAATTTATTTTGTCCGCTTTGCATTTTAAAGAAATACTATGACCCGGAATAATTGTGTCTATTTGCGAAAGATCGATGAACTTTAATTCGTTTTTAATAGTTTTTATTTGCAAAAACTCAATTTTTGGATAATCAGAAACCCTAGGCATGAAGAATAAATCTACAATTCTACCGATTTTATTTTCGGTAATATCATATAATTTTAAGTTTATTAATCTGCTTGCAAACCACATAATTTTATATTATTCCTAATTTGAAAGTGAATGTTATTAAAACTGAAGCCAGAATTATTATTGTTGCACCCCTTAAAATATAAGACGAAACGCCTCTTGAAACATATTCACCCATAACTTCTTTATCTTCAGAAAATTTTATTAAGAAATAAAATATCAATGGTAACATTGCTCCATTAAAATAATCGGCGTAAAGAGTTAGGCTAAATAGGTTGATATCCGGAAATAAAACCACAATTAAACCAAGGCAAACCTGAATTATGAAAAATAAATAAAACCCAACCCCTTGACCTAAATTAGCATTTAAACTTCTAGCATAACCGAACATTTCTCCAAAAACATAAGATGTTGCCATTGGAACAATCACCAAACCAAGTAAAGAGGCACCAAAAAGACCAAGTGCAAATAAAATTGATGCAAAATTTGACGCTATTGGCTTAATTGCCAAAGCCGCCGTATAAGCGCTGTCAGCCTGAATTCCATATTTAAACAATGTATAAGTAACGGCCAGAGCGATCATCCACGAGAAAAAATTTGTCAAAAAGGCACCAAAATATATTTCAATTCTTTCTTTTGGCAATTGCTCAACGGTAAGACCTTTATCAACAATGTAACTTTGAATAAAAAATTGACCCCAAGCAGTAATGGTTGTACCTAAAACGGCAATTAGCGTAAACCAATAATCTATATTTGCAATATCAATTTGCTTAGGGTAAACAAAACTTTCGTGAAATGCCTCTCCCCAATCTGGGTTAGACAAAAAGGCTGAGACTACATAGGCGATGTAAAATATTATCATCGACAGAAATATTCTTTGTAATCTTTTATAGTTAAATTTAATTACTGCAAAAATCAAAAAAGCGCAAATTCCAATCAAAGTTGCTTGCCAAGGTAAATATGGTACTTCAAATAATTGAATAGCCGCTTTTAAACCACTAACATTTTGCAAAATTACGCCAAAATTGACAACAATATATAGCAAAAATATTAAAAATGCAATTTTAACGCCCAGCCTTTCGCGTATTAAATCGCCAAGACCTTTACCGGTAACAATTGCAATTCTGGCCCCCATTTCTTGAGTAATTATTAGAACTAGGGTAATAGGAATAATAAGATATTGCGAAGCCATGCCAAAAGTTGACGCAGCAACTGAATAAGTTGCAATTCCACCAGCGTCATTGTCAGCCACAGCGGTAATTAAACCAGGACCTAACACCGCTATAAATGGCAGTAATTTCATTTTCCAATTATGCAAAATGCTCATAATTTAAAATATTTGCTCTTATCTGCAAAGTTAATATTTAATTAAAATTTGCCAATTAAGAGATTTTTCATCACTTATTTGGCAAATTTTTAAACTTAGTTTTTGGTCTTTGATTAAAAATAGCTATAGCTTTTTATCAAAATATTTGTAACCTTAGGCTAATTTCGAGTTAGATTCTTGATTTTGGCTTTTATTGGCTACGGCCCCGCCTTCGCCTTTGTCGCGCAAGAACTCTCGAGCTAATTCAGACTCTGAATTTCTAACAGATTCAATTATTTTTTCAGTCTCTCTTATTTTAACTCCAGAGCATAATAGCACATTTTTAGCAAGTTGCAAGCCTGTTTCAAGATTCTTCGAAATAACATAATTTGCACCTAGCGCTTTAAATCTTTCGGTGTTATTTGCAGTTTCAGTTTTTGTAATTAAGTTAACATTAGGAAAATTTTCGCCAATAAATCGTGTAATTTTCATGCAGGCAATTTCGTCTTCCATAACCACAACCACCGAAGATGCTTTATTGATCGAGACATGTCGCAAAATGTCAATATTCATAGCGTCACCATAGAAAATATTATATCCATTCGCCTTTTCAAGACGCACAAGTCGATGATTATTGTCTAAAATGAGGTAATTTAAGCCTTTTTTTCTTAAGGTATGAGAAATTACGCGACCAGTTTTGCCAAAGCCAACAATTATTGTATGGCTTGAAATATCGCCAATTTCATATTTCACTTTATTGTCTTGTAGAACATTCATGATGTAAAGCTGGCCTTTTATTTTGCGTCCAAATGTTGCTAATAAAGGCGTAATTGCCATGGTCGAAGTTACAACCGTGGCTAAAAACTGCGAATTTTCTTGACTTAGTAAACCATGGTCGACCGCAATAATAAACACAATAAAGGCAAATTCTCCACCCTGCGAAAGAAAGAGACCAGTATGAATTGAGGGCGCCAAAGGAAATTTGAATAATTTACATAAAACTATAATTATTAGCGCTTTGATAAAAATTAAACCAGCGCCAACAAGGGCTATTTTATAAGAATTTTCAAGCAATAAATCAAGCTGAAAAGACATGCCTATGGTCATAAAAAATAAACCCATCAACAAAGATTTAAGCGACATAATTTCTTCTTCGACGCGATATTTATATTCAGTTTCGGCCACCATCAAACCAGCAGTAAAGGCGCCAAAAGCGGTGGAAAGACCAAAAAAGCTTGACAATTTAGCGGCGCCTAAAATTACCATTAGAGTTAGACTTAAAAATAAAACATCGCTTTTAATTGCAGCAATATAGCGATAAATTGGCCTTAATAATAATCGACCAATAGCAAAAATTATTACCATCGCAATTACAGCATTTATAACCGCGCCACCAATAGCCGCAACCAAATTGGCATCTTCTTTTGCAAATAATGGCACTAAAACTAAAATAGGAATCACCGCTAAATCTTGTAAAATTAAGATAGAAAAAGCCAAGCGCCCAACCCTAGTAGAAGATTCGCCATTTTCAGAAATAATTTGTAAAACAATTGCAGTCGAAGAAAGTGAAAGAGCGCTTCCAACAATTATTGCTGTTTTTGTCTCCATGCCAAAAAATTTAGACGCAGCATAAGACAAAATAATGGTAGTTATCGAAACTTGTAAGCCACCAAATCCCAGAACATATTTTCTAAGTTTAATAAGTCTATCTAAATTTAACTCTAGACCTATGGCAAAAAGCAAAAATACAATACCAAGCTCAGCAATTGATTCCGTGGTTTTGTTGTCATCTAAAATTCCAAAACCATAAGGACCGATCATAGCCCCAGCAACAAGATATCCAAGGGCAGGACTAAGTTTTAATTGCTTAAAAAGCAACACAATAAAAACCGAGGCCGCAAGCAAAATCAATATTTCGTTAATATAATCCATGCTATGCATTTTAACAGCTGGTAATTTAATTTTTATTATTTATTCTCTCAAAGCAATTTTCATATATTTATTTATTGCTTGAAGAATTAAGTTAATTAATCTAATATCCATAAGGATATATCTATTATTTTAAAATTAAAAGAAAAAAACTACAAATTATGTCGATAATGTCAGATAAATGGATAGAAAAAATGTCTATTGAGCAAGATATGATTTATCCATTTACTAAAAATCAAGTTAGACAAGACGATAACGCAAATAAAATTATTTCTTACGGTAACTCATCTTACGGTTACGATGCCAGAGTTTCTGACGAATTTAAAATTTTTACCAACATAGATTCAGCAACGGTGGACCCAAAAAACTTTTGCGATACCAGTTTTGTAAGCAGAAAAACCGACAATTGCATAATACCTCCTAACAGCTTTGCTCTTGCAAGAACTATGGAATATTTCAAAATTCCCGATGATGTTTTGGTAATATGCGTAGGAAAATCAACTTATGCCAGATGCGGAATTATAGTTAATGTTACCCCTCTAGAGCCAGGCTGGGAAGGTCATGTTACTCTAGAATTTTCAAACACTACGCCACTTCCAGCTAAAATTTATGCCTTTGAAGGCGTGTGTCAATTTTTATTTTTTAAAGGCAATGAACCATGTAAAACATCTTACGCAAAAAGAAATGGTAAATATATGGGGCAAAAAGGTGTAACTTTGCCAAAAGTTTAGCTATATTTGGTAAATAAGTAAGAAATTATAACTGCAAAAATAACAGATATTTTTAGTTTAAGAAAACTCGCATTTACAAAAATTGATAAAAAAATTAAAGAACTTAACTATTATTTTTGAACTTAACTCAAATTATATTCATCTTTTGCGCTTAAAAAGATCAATTTTAACAGCAATAATAACATTATTTTTTAGTGTAAATTCATGGGCAAATTATTCGCCTGAAAATGAAAATTTTATGCAAGATTTGGCGCAAAAAGATCATCGCGCCTTCAACCCACTTAGACCAACGCCATCAAGGCTTTTTAAAGCAGAATTATCAAGGCCAGATGTTTTTTTTAACACTAATAATTTGGCTAAAAAAACCGGATCTTTTTTTAGGTCTTTTGGCGAAATTATATTCTTAAAAGGTAAGGTAACAGACTCTTTTGGGGTGCCAATTAGCGATGTTGTAATTAAAATTTGGCAAGCAAATTCAGCCGGAAAATACCACAACTTGCTTAATAAAAATAGTGAATATATCGACCCGCACTTTAATATGTCGGGCAAAGTTTTAAGCGATAATTTGGGCGATTACAGCTTTATAACAATTCTTCCCGGTGGGGTCAAAGGAAGGGCGCCGCACATAAATATGAATGTTTACCACCCTAAATTTGGCAAACTTGAAACAGAGCTTTATTTTGAAAACCACCACCTAAACAATAGCGACTATCAATATCTATCATATAGCGAGCAAGATAGAAAATCTTTAACCGCCAAAGTTAGAAATAGCAATTTTCTTGATAATCGCTCAATCAAAATTGTTACTTTTGATATTATTTTGAAAGGAATTCAGCAATATAAGGGCTTTAACTAATTTAATTATTTATGACTAGCAGAGAAAAAACACAAAGACAATTAAAGGTTTCGGAACAAATTAAAAGAATTATCGCCGATATTTTCATGAAAGAGGGTTTTTCAAATATTTCAGGAAGTTATATTACTGTCACACAGGCAGACATTAGTCCAGATCTAAAAAATTGCAAAATTTTTGTTGATATTTTTGGTGAAAATGAATCTAAAATACTAAAAGAGTTAAATCAGGCAAGCCCGTCTTTTCGTAGACTATTAGGCAGACAGTTAAAATCAAGATCGACGCCAGAATTAAGTTTTTTTCAAGATCAAAGCACAAAAAACGCACTTGAAATCAGTAATTTAATCGACAAAGAATTAAAAAAATTAAATAATTAACCAAATCTCTCTATTCTAAATTATAGATTCATGATTTAATTAACAACAAAAATGAAAAAAATAGCGATTTTTGGCTCGACGGGTTCGATTGGCAAGAATGCAATTAAAGTTATTGCAGAATCTGGCGGGCAATTTCAAATTGAACTTTTAACTGCAAAAAGCAACATTAAAAATTTTGCCACGCAAATTAACCAAGTAAAGCCAAAATACGCAGTAATAGCCGATGAAGATAAATTAGATGAATTAAAAAATTTAATAACCTACAAGCAATGCAATATTACTGCTGGTCGCCAAGCGCTAGAAGATATTGCTAAAGAAAAGTTTGACTTAGTCATTTGTGCAATTATGGGCTTTGCGGGCTTAAAACCAACTTTTAACGCTATTCAGGCTGGATCAGACATTGCAATTGCCAATAAAGAACCTTTGGTTTGCGCTGGCGAAATTTTAAACGACGAGGCTAAAAAAAGCGGCTCAAGAATAATTCCGATTGACTCAGAGCATAATGCAATTTTTCAGATTTTTGAACAAAATAACCTAGAAAATATTAAGAAAATTATCTTAACTGCTTCTGGCGGGCCTTTTTTCAATAAAAAATGCGACTTTTCTAAAATTACCGTTGACCAAGCTCTTAAACACCCAAATTGGTCGATGGGTGCAAAAATCTCTATTGACTCAGCAACAATGATGAATAAAGGTTTAGAAATGATTGAAGCCTTTCATTTATTTGATATTAAAAAAGAACAAATTGATATCCTGATTCACCCGCAATCAATAATACACGGAATTGTTGATTATAATGACGGATCTAGCTTAGCAATGCTAAGTCAACCCGATATGAAAACTCCAATTTCTTACGCTTTATCCCACCCCAAAAGAATGAAAATTAAGCATAAAAACCTTAATTTGTCCGAAATTTCTCGACTAGATTTTTTTCAGCCCGATGAAAGTAAATTTAGAGCTCTAAAACTATGTAAAGAATCCCTCAAAAAAGAAGGAAATGCTCCAATTTTATTAAATGCGGCCAATGAAGTTGCGGTTGAAAGGTTCTTAAAAAAAGAAATTAAATTTAATCAAATTTCAGAAATTGTCGAAGCAGTTCTGAATAAAGTCGAGCATAAAAACATAAAAAACCTTGCAGAAATTATAAATTTTGATATGATAGGAAGGCAAGAAGCAAGGAAAGATTACAAACATTAGCAGCGAAAGATAATTTACCTTGCCAAATTTAATATTTAATGAAATTTTTGCAATAAATATTAGTAAAAAATATATTTTAAAAAAGAATTGGCCTTAAAAAGTTTAAAGCGATAAAATTATATTATAATATTTAAATTTTATTATTAATTATTTAATCTGCTAAAATTATCTGCTAAAATTCAGTCAAGAAAATCACCACTAATAACTAATTATTAGTGAAATTATTAGTGAAATTTCTTAAGCCATAGCACTCTAATTACAAAATTTGAATATTAAATATTATTAATTGCTCTTTTGAAATTTACTTTTTTAATCTGAATTTGCAATAAAAAACCTATATATCATTTTGCTATGCGTTTTTTGACCTAAATTGACCCTTTAAAAAAATATTTTATCTTCATTAGGGCAAGTTAAACAATAAAAAAATTAATGTTATGTAATTTTGACTTCTTTTGAAATATTTACTCTTAACTTATGCAAAAGTTAACAAGCAAAATAATTGCCCATAAAATAAATTTATCCCAAGTTAAACGCTCAAACATATAAATTATAAAATAAATAAAATGCTCGAAATTTTAACGCAAAATCTATTATCTTTTATTGCAATAATTTCAATAATTGTTTTTATCCACGAATTTGGCCATTTTTTTGTTGCTAGATTATGTAAAGTTAAAGTCGAGATTTTTTCAATTGGATTTGGTAAAGAGATTTTCGGATTTTTTGACAAAAAAGGTACCAGATGGAAATTTTGTCTAATTCCGATGGGTGGCTATGTAAAAATGTTTGGAGATAAAAGTGCGGCTTCGAACCCCGATTTTGACAAAGTACAGAATTTTAGCGAACAAGAAAAAAGGCAATCTTTCATTTTTAAAAATGTTTACCAAAAAATTGCAATTGTCGGAGCTGGCCCACTAGCTAATTTTATTTTGGCCATTTTCTTATTTACTGGTTTATATTATTTTAATGGCGCACATAAAGCACTTCCTATTATCGATGAAATTTTACAAGAAAGCGCAGCGTTTGAATCGGGCTTAAAAATTAGCGATAGAATTACCGCGATTAATGGCAAAAAAATTGAAGAATTTGCTGATATACAGGAAATAATAGCACTAAATCCTGAAAAAGAACTAAAATTCAATATTTTGCGCGCAGACAATAAAAAAATAATTAGCGTCACCCCAAAATTAATCGAAAGGAAGAATCTTTTTGGCGAAACTACCAAAATTGGTATGCTTGGCATTTCAAGTAACAGCGTTAAACATTATGAATATAATATTTTAGAATCTTTCATTCAAGCTAATAAAACAACTTATAAAAGCTCGGTTTCTATATTGAATGCAATTGGTCTTTTAATAACCGGACAACGAAATTTAAAAGAATTGGGTGGTCCAATAAAAATTGCAAAATATTCTGGAAAAACTTTTGAATTAGGCCCAACTGTTGTAGTCTGGTTTATGGCTCTTATCTCAATTAACTTAGGCGTAATGAATTTATTGCCTTTGCCAATTTTAGATGGCGGTCATTTATTATTTTACTTTTTTGAAGCTGTTTTTAAAAAGCCAGTACCAATTAAAATTCAGCAAATAGGGTTTCAGTTTGGCTTAGCGGTAATTTTAACTTTAATGATTTTTACCACTTATAACGATATTGCGCAAATTTTACAATAATTTATTAAAAGCCATTTCTGCATCTATTAAAGCTAGGTAAGAACGAAATATTTTTAGTAAAAAATTATCAAAAATATTGACATTACACCTCCAATATCATTTTGGCTTTATAACTGATAATTAAAGGGGTAAAGAAAGGTAAAAATTTTATCGACAATATTACAAAAGTTTTTACTTTTTGATTAATCTTTAAGCATCAAATATTATGTGCTTAAATTTTTATGATGATTTCACTATATGACCTTTAAGAATAGAAAATAACATAAATTCTAATAATATTTTTACAATCAGTGGATTGCCGCGTTATTTTAAGCCTTACATTTGAACTTTGCGTGAACATTTTGGCAGAAATAAATTAATATTTATTATGCTAACTTTACCAATTTATAAACGATATTTATTCTTGACTTACCCTCTTATCGTATTAGAATTATCAAAAAATAAATCATAATTTTATGCCAAGAAAAATTCTTTTTATTGTAACTTTTGCCTCTCTTTTAATTGCGCCCATATTTTTTATCTTAGGAACTCACAAGGTTGAAGCGCAAAATGGCGAAATTCCGGCTATAGAAGTTGAGGCCTATAAAGTTGAAAATATTGAAATAGAATTATCAAAAGATCTACCTGGCAGGGTTGTTGCTTCGCAAATTTCGCAAGTAAGACCGCAAATTTCAGGAATTATAATTGACAGACTTTTTGAAGAAGGTTCTTATGTCAAAAAAGGACAGCAACTTTATCAAATCGACCCAAGACAATTTATTGCTGAAGCTAAAAAAGCCAAAGCCGATCTAGAATTTTCTATGTCAGACTTAAGTTCTAAAAAAACAAAATTTGAAAGATATAAAAAACTTCTTAAGCTTGATGCGATAAGCAAACAAGAATTTGACGACATAAAGGCTGAATATGAAAAATCTTTGGCCGATATTCAGGCGAAAGAATCAATTTTAGAGCAGGCCGAAATTAAATATGAATATAGCAAAGTTTATGCGCCAATTTCGGGCAAAATTGGCAAATCTTATGTTACCAAAGGTGCCCTGGTCGGAACCGAGCAAGAGCAACCTTTAGCGGTTATTACCGAGCTTAATCCAATTTATATCGACACCTCTCTTCCTAGTAAAGATTATTTTGAAATCAGAAATGCGATTAAGGGACAAGATCTAATTAAAGTTTCACTCTCAATTCCGGGTGCAAGTACAAAATTTAGCAATCTAGGAACTTTAAAATTTTCAGAATCTATTATTGAAGAAAGCACCGGGTCGGTTTCATTGCGCTGTGTTTTTAGCAATGAGGCCTCTATGTTACTTCCGGGCCTTTTTGTTAAAGCAAAGCTTTTGCTTGGCAAGTCTAAGGTTCTTGTAGCTCCTCAGCGCTCTGTCACTATTGACCTTGATGGCAATAAAAAAGTTTGGGTAATCAATTCTAAAAATGTTGTAAAATCAAAAATTATTCAGGCCGACAAGCCTTATAAAAATTATTGGATTGTTAATAAAGGCTTACAAGAAGGTGATTTAATTATCTCTAAGGGCTACCAAAAAGTGCAAGATAACCAAAAAGTTTCCGTTGTTTTTGATAAAGAAAATAACAGGCAAATCGATGACAAAAAAGAAATTAAAGAAAAAGAAAAAGAAAAAGCAAAAATTGAACAAAAAAATCAAAATAATTTAAAAAATATGCAAAGCGAAAATTATAAAAACGATATTAAAAATCAGAAAAAAATATATGAACTTAAAAAAGACTTGAATAACACAAAAAATCATGACTTTGAAGCAGAAAGTAAGAAAAATTTGCAGCATGGCAGCGATAAAAACCTCGAAGAAGAAATTAATAAGATAAACAAAGCCTTTAAAGAAAAGAAAGACAAAAATAGCTATCAAAAAGAAGTTGATCGTATAGTTAAAGATAAAATTGCAAATTATAAAAAAGAATTCGAAGACAGCTCGGGCTTCAAATTTGTTGAACAAAAAATAGAGTTAAGCGAAGACGGTCAGAAAAATTCTGAATCGCAAAACAGAAAAATTAATTAAGTCTAATGCCAGAATTTTTTATTAAAAGACCAGTTTTTGCTTGGGTTATTGCAATAATTGTGATGCTTGCCGGAATTTTATCGATTAAAGAATTATCAATTGAACAATATCCTAATATTGCTCCGCCATCGGTTTCTATTAACGCGGTTTACCCTGGAGCTTCGGCTAAAGAAATTGAAAATAGCGTTACTCAAATTATTGAACAAACCCTAACCGGAATTGATAATTTGCGTTATTTTCGCTCTAGAAGCTCTGATAACAGCTCTGTCATAACATTAACTTTTGAACCCGGAACTGATCCCGATATTGCGCAAGTTCAAACGCAAAACAAAATTCAAGCTGCTCTGTCTCAACTTCCGCTTGAAGTACAAGAGCAAGGCGTTTTTGTTACCAAGTCAAATGACGGATTTTTACTTATTGCCGGATTTTATTCTAAAGATGGTAGCGTTAGTCAGCAAGAATTGTCAGATATTTTATCGTCAACCGTACGCGATTCGGTTGCCAGGGTTAACGGAGTTGGTGATGTTAATGTTTTTGGCGAGCCTCATGCCATAAGAATTTGGCTTGATGCTGATCGCCTTTTAAAGTATAATATGACCCTGCTTGATGTCAGACAAGCAGTTAAAGAGCAAAATATTGATGTTTCGGCCGGCGAACTTGGCGCCCTGCCCGCAGTTGAAGGACAGCAAATTAATGCAGTAATTAATGTAAAGTCAAAACTTAGAACGGTTGAACAATTCAATGATATAATTCTAAAAGTAAATAGCGACGGCTCTCAAGTTCGACTTAAAGATGTTGCCGTCATAGAACTTGGCTCACAAGGTTATAAAAGAGTTGTAAGATATGAAAGAAAGCCAGCAACTGGCATTGCCGTTAGCATGGCATCTGGCGCCAATGCGCTTGAAACAGCGCGCCTTGTAAAGCAAAGAATTAACGAAATTAAACCGACTTTGCCCGACAATGTCGATGTGGTTTACCCCTACGACACAACACCTTTTGTTAAGGTTTCTATCGAAGAAGTCGTCAGGACTTTAATTGAAGCAGTTATTTTGGTTTTTCTTGTTATGCTATTATTTCTACAAAATGTACGCGCAACTTTTATTCCAACAATTGCAATTCCGATTGTTTTGCTTGGAACTTTTGCAATTTTAAATATTTTTGGCTTCAGTATTAATGTTTTAACAATGTTTGCAATGGTTTTAGCTATTGGACTTTTAGTGGATGACGCAATTGTAGTGGTTGAAAATGTAGAAAGAATGATGTCGCAAGAAAATTTAAGCCCGCTAGAAGCAACAAGAAGATCTATGAAGCAAATTACTAACGCTTTAATTGGAATTGCCATGGTTTTATCCTCGGTTTTTGTTCCTATGGCCTTCTTCTCGGGCTCAGCGGGGTTAATTTATCGCCAATTTTCAATAACCATTGTGTCAACCATGATATTATCGGTTTTTGTAGCCCTAATATTATCACCGACTCTTTGCGCATCTTTATTGAGGCACTCAAAAAAGGAAAGAAGAAAATCAAGATTTAATTTTTTTGACAGCTTTAATAAGTTATTTGACAAAATAAGAAATGGATATCAAAAAATTGCCACTATTTTTGCTCAAAAAATAATAAGAACATTAATATTATATTTTGCCATAGTCTTTATCACGATCTATATTTTCTTGCGCTTACCAACTTCATTTTTACCCAATGAAGACCAAGGGCTTATGTATTTAATGCTAAAAACGCCTCCTGGTTCAACCTCGCAAAGAACTTTAGAAAGTGTTAAAAAAATTGAAGATTATTTTCTAGAGCGCGAAAAAGATAATATTAAATATTTATTTACAGTTACCGGCTTTAGCTTCGCTGGATCAGCCCAAAATACTGCTTTTGGCTTTGTTTCACTTAAAGATTGGAATGATCGAAAAAACGAGTCGCAAAGCGTTTTTTCTATTGCTAGACGCGCTGGGCCTGCTTTCTCAAAACTAAAAGACGCAACAGCATTCGCTTTTTTCCCACC
This sequence comes from Rickettsiales bacterium, assembly GCA_965661355.1. Taxonomy (GTDB): domain Bacteria; phylum Pseudomonadota; class Alphaproteobacteria; order Rickettsiales; family UBA1997; genus CAMCFD01. Next base: position 23,444 of record CBFIDI010000017.1, read on the forward strand.
GCCAATCAGAGAACTTGGTAATGCTTCTGGCTTTGATTTTCAGTTAATTGACAGGGCCGGATTGGGTCACAAAAAACTATCCGAGGCCAAAAATAATTTACTTAAAATGACCAATGCCGATCCCAACTTATCTTATGTCAGACATGATGGCTTAAACGATGTTGCTCAGTTTAAAATTGATATAGACACGGAAAAATTAAAAGCCTACGCAATTTCAATCTCTGATGTTAATCAGATTATAAGCAGCGCTTTTGGCTCGGAATATATCAATGACTTTATTGATAATGGAAGAATAAAAAGGGTTTATATGCAAGCTAGATCCGAAGATAGAATGATGCCAAGCGATATAGACAAGTGGTATGTTAAAAATAGTCAAGGTAAGATGGTTTCATTTTCTGAATTTATCAATTCAAGATGGGTTTCAGGATCACCAAAACTAGAAAGATTTAACGGAATTTCAACCGTTAAAATTACTGGAGAGCCTGCCAAGGGTGTCGGAACAGGTGATGCAATGGATTTAATTGAAAAATATGTAAAAAAATTACCAAAAGGGTTCGACATAGAATGGTCAGGAATTTCTTATGAAGAAAAACTTAGCGGATCCCAAACACCAGCACTTTATGCACTTTCAGTTTTAATTGTATTTTTATCTTTGGCGGCACTTTACGAAAGCTGGATTGTGCCATTTGCTGTTATATTTACCGTTCCTCTTGGAATTTTTGGCGCATCTTTGGCAACAAAATTATTTGGCCTTAATAACGATATATATTTTCAAGTTGCCCTTCTAACAACAGTTGGCCTGACGGCAAAAAACTCAATTCTAATTGTGGAATTTGCTAAAAAATTATATGATGATGGTCAAGATTTATTTGACGCAACTTTAACCGCGGCAAAAATTAGGTTCAGACCAATTATTATGACTTCTTTTGCTTTCATTTTAGGAGTTACCCCTTTAGCCATTTCTAGTGGAGCAGGTTCGTCTGCGCAAAATGCAATTGGCATCGCAGTAATTGGTGGAATGCTATCTGCAACTTTGATTTCTATTATTTTTGTTCCAGCATTTTATATTTTAATACAAAGTTTAGCAAAAAAAACTAAATCTAACAGCGGTTCTGAAGATAAATAGTATAACAAAACTTTAAAAATTGACAAAAATAACCCATAAAAGAATTTAAAATTATATATTTTGATTAACATAAAAAACTATTTCACATTACTAATTTCCTCTTTAGCTCTTAGTCTTGCTTCATCTTGTAATTTAAAACCGGAATACAAAAAACCAGAGCCAGAAATTATCAATAACTGGTCAGATTTTGAAGAAACTAATTTTAACAAACAGGGGCAGGAAAAAATTAGTCAACTTTCATATGAAAAATTTTTTAAAAACAAAGAATTACAAAATTTAATTGCAATAGCCCTTAAAAATAACAAAGATTTGCGCCTTGTAATATTAAATATTAAATCAGCTAAAGAGTTTTACGCAATTAAGAAAGCAGACTTATTGCCACAAATTTCGGCCGACGCATCATTTTCGCGCCAAAGAACTCCGTCCGCTTCTTTAATTGGCTTTGGAGGTAACTTCGCCTCTAACTCTTCAGCTTTTCTCATTAATAATTACCGAGCAAATTTAGCCTCCGCCTCTTACGAATTTGACTTTTTTAAGCGCCTTGAAAATATAAATGACGCAGCTTTTCAGGATTTCTTATCAAAAATAGAAAATAGAAATAGCGTTAAAATTTCTTTGATTAGCGAAGTTGCCAACGCTTATCTACAATATATTAGCGATATAGAAAAAATGAAAATTGCCAAAAAAAGGGTTGAAATCGAAGAAAAGAACCTAAATTTAGCGCAAAATAAGTACAAAATAGGAGTTTTAACAAAACAAGATTTACTTACAGCGAAAAAGAATTTTGAGATTGCCAAATATCAAAATAATAATTTAGAAAAAATTGTCAAAAATGATAAAAATTATCTAAAATCTTTACTTTCTTATAAAAACGACTTAAGAATAGAGAAAATTAAACTTGACGAATTTAAAATAATTGAAAATTTACCTCAAAATTTACCGTCCGAAGTAATTTTGCTTAGACCCGATGTCAAGCAAGCCGAATTTGACCTTAAAAGCAAAAACGCCAATATCGGAGCGGCTCGAGCGGCATTCTTCCCTTCTATTTCCCTCACAGGATCTTACGGGTTTGCAAGTGTCGATTTCTCTGATTTATTTAGCTCTTCCGGTAAAGGCGCCTGGTCTTTTTCGCCGCAAATTAATATTCCTATTTTTCAGGCTGGTAAATTAAATGCACAGCTTAAAGTGGCAAAAATTGACAAAGAAATTGCGATACAAACTTATCAGAAAAAAATTCAAAATGCTTTTAAAGAAATATATGACGAACTTTCTAGGCAAGAATTTTTGAAAAAAGAACTTAAATCTTATGAATTAGCCAGTAGCTACGACTCAGAAACTCTAAAAATTGATGAAAAATCAGTTGAAATTGGGTCAAAAAGCAGCATCGATATAATTTCAAGCAAAAGAAATTATCTTACCTCTAGAAATCTTGAAATTGAAGCAAAAAGACAATATTTAATGAATAAAATAGATCTATTCAAGGTTTTAGGTGGCGGGCTTGACAATAAAATATCGCAAGTAAATCCAAATGATAGATCTTCACAAAATATTTCAAACTTCACTAACAAAAACTAATTTTCTTGCATTTGCCTCAACTTTTTCATTGCCTGACCGGAATCTATTATTTTTGCACTTTTCTTTATGGCATCTTCAATATTTTTACATCTTTGCGCCAAAACAAGTGCAAAAGCCGAGTTCAAAACCACTATATCATAATAAGCATTTTTTGCGCCAGAAAATATTTCAAGCATTTTTTGAGAATTATAATGAGGATCTCGACCTTGAATTGTGGAAATATCAGATTTTTTAAATTGATAATTTTCGGGGTTTATTATTTCTTCTGGATAAATTTTATCGTTTTTAACCTTAAGAAAATATGAATTATCGCAAATTGTAATTTCGTCCATTTTATCAAAACCATGAACTAAAAAAACCTCTTTATCGCCCTGCTCTTGCAAAAATTGAGCAATTGGCATCATTATATCAAGTCGCGACACGCCAATTATTTGCTTTTTTGTATTAGCTGGGTTTAAAAGAGGTCCCAAATAATTGAAAATTGTCGGTTGAAGGTGTCGTAAAGCGATTTCTTTTCTAATGTTAGCTAAGTTTTTTAAACTTTCGTGAAAAAAGGGAGCGTACAAGAAGCATAATTTTTTTTGATTTAAAGTTCTTTCAATTTCGTCAGAATCAGTTAAGTTTTTTATGTTAATCTCAGAAAAAATATCAGCCGAGCCCGAATTTGAAGAAATTGCTTTATTTCCATGTTTAGCAACCGTAACACCAGCAGCAGCAACAACAAAACAACAGGCGGTTGAAACATTTAGCGTATTTAGTTTATCGCCGCCAGTTCCACAAATATCTATCGTGTTTTTCGGAGCCTTTATTTTCTTCATTTTGCCCTTTAAAACATTAACAGCGGCGCTAAATATATGGCTAGAATATCCGCTTTCATTAATTTGCAGCAATATTTTTATTGAATCTTCTCGAGAAAATTTTTCGCTTATTATATTTTCAAAAATTTCTACAAATTTTTCTGTTGACTGGTTTTTCAAATCAAAATTAGTCATTATTTCGTCTTCTTTGAGCTATTTTTATAAAATTTTCAATGATTTTATGACCAAATTCTGATGCAATTGACTCTGGGTGAAATTGAACGCCATAAATTTGATATTTTTTATGAGAAATTCCCATAATAATTCCATCTTGCGTAGCGGCTGTAATTTCTAGCTCGTCATTAGGAAAAGATTTTTTTTCTATAGCTAAAGAGTGATATCTAGTAGCCTTAAATGGCGAAGGAATATCTTGAAAAATACCTTGTCCACCATGAAAAACTTCACTTACTTTACCATGCATCGGCTCATTTTTTACTATTTTTGCACCAAAAATTTGACCTATTGCTTGATGCCCAAGGCAAACTCCTAAAATTGGCATTGTTTGAGAGAATTCTTTTATTACATCTAAACAGACTCCAGATTCATTTGGGGTACAGGGCCCCGGAGACAAAACAATAGCTTTTGGGTCTAGCAATTTTATTTCCTCAACCGAAATTTTATCATTTCTTCTTACTATTACATTTTTTTCGCCAGACTCTAATAAATAATGGTATAGATTATAAGTGAAACTGTCGTAATTATCGATTAGTAATATCATATTAGTTTAAAATTAGCGGCCATTTACTGTTTTAAAATATTTGCAAGATAGGCTTTAATGTAACTTGCCGGCAAGAAAAATTTATTTAAAATATAACTTCTTTAACTTACCATCTTAAATTTTAAACTATTTTATCATAATCTTCAAGGCTATATTCATCAACCTCCATCGCATCTAAAATTGCATTTGACATATCTTGAAGTTGATTTTTTTCTTTTAAATTAATGATATTTATCTCAAATGCCTCATCGTAAAGATCTTCAATTCTTTTTTTAGGAAGTTTTTTTGATGATATAGCAACTTTGATTTTTTCTACAAGCTCTAGCGATTCATAATACAAATTATAAGCATTTTCTATTCTACCAATATTATCTTGTGGATCTTGGCTAAGATAAATTCCAGCAGAAATATGATTGCGTAAATATCCTTGCCTGGTTGCTTTTTTAACAATTTTATGCTGCAAATCATCAGATGGATTTTGGCAAAATATATTAACCCTAGAAAAAAAAGCAAAAGGAGACATTATTATTTTAGAAAAACCAGAAAACATATTTTCAAAAATTCCGTTAATTGCATTTTGAGCATTGACTAAATGTTCTTTTATGGCATATTCAGCAACCTCTTCTTCATCTTTATTGAAGCCGTTTTCTTCAAATTTTCTTAAAATAGCACAAATCATATAATTTGCCGATAATGCATCGCCAAATCTACCATTTAACTTTTCTTTTCTTTTTAAATTACCGCCATATTTTGCAATTGAAATATCAGCCAAAACCGCAAATGTCGCACTAAGCCAAGCTATTTTCTTCTGATATTTTTTTACTAATTTGTTTTTTGAGTTTGTTTTCGCAATTTGTCCGCGCGTTACTGACAACAAAATTGAGCGCGCAATATTTCTAATTAAATGAGAAATATGCGAGAAAAATGCCATATCGAATTTGGTTAAATCTTTATTTTCCAGAGCCTCTATTTCTTTAAATACATATGGGTGACACATCATGGCGCCCTGTCCAAAATGGATAAGACTTCTAGTTACAATATTTGCCCCTTCGACCGTTATTGAAATTGGCGCAGAAAAATAAGCATTAGCCAATAAATTTCTCGGCCCTCTAATAATTGCCCTTCCGCCCAAAATATCCATGCCGTCAGCTATTATTTTCCTGAAAGATTCAGTAGAATGATATTTAGCTATGGCCGTAATAACAGAAGGTTTCATACCAAGATCAACCGAACTTGCGGTAAATATTCTTAAAGCATCCGAGCTGTAAGTTCTTGATATTATTCTCGCCAAAACCTCTTCCACTCCTTCAAATTTAGCGATTGGCAAGCCAAATTGCTGCCTGATCGAGCTATATGTTAAAGCAACTCTAGCAACAAGCTTTGAACCACCCGAGCTAGTCGAAGGTAAAGATATACCCCTTCCAGCAGCCAGAGATTCCATAAGCATTTTCCATCCCTTGCCAGCGTTTGACTCTCCACCAATAATCGAATCAAGACCAATAACAACATTTTCGCCATTTAACGGAGAGTTAATAAACGGAGTTGCCAATGGGTCATGCCTTCTGCCCTGTCTAACGCCGATTGTGTCACTTGGAATTAAAGCGCAAGTAATACCAACATCTTCTTGTTCTGATATTAAATTATCAGGATCTTTTAGCTGAAATGCCACGCCAATAACCGTTGCAACCGCACCAAGAGTTATATATCTTTTTTTCCAATTTAATCTTATTTTTACTTGACCATCTTCATCTTTAAAAACTATACCATTTGAAATTATTGAAGTTGCATCACTTCCCGCTTTTGTCTCGGTTAAAGCAAAGCAAGGTATTTCGCGCCCGTCGGCTAAACGGGGAAGATAATAATCTTGCTGATCCGAGGTTCCATAATGCAACAAAAGTTCAGATGGTCCAAGTGAATTTGGCACCATAACAGTAATTGCCAAAGGAACATTTCGCGAGGCTAATTTTTCAATTACAGCGCTATGTGCAAGCGCAGAAAAGCCAAGACCACCATATTTTTTAGGAATTATCATGCCAAAAAATTTCTTATCTTTTAAATATTTCCATACCTTTTCAGATAAATCTTTTTTAACCTGGACTTCGTAATCTGGGCACATTTTACATAATTCTTCAACTTCATTATCTAAAAAACCCTGCTCTTCGCTAGTTAGTTTTGTGAATTTCTGTTTTGAAATATAATCAAAATTGGGTTTTCCTGAAAATAATTCACCATCTACCCAACTATTGCCTGAAGTTAGGGCTATTTTTTCTGTTTCGGACATTTTTGGCATCAAGCCAAGATTTTTAATAAAAATAGTCAACGGATAAGTTACTAAAAATCTTCTTAAAATTGGCAAGGTAAAAATAGCCGAAATTAACACAAAACAATCCCAGAAAAATTCTCCAAAATTGTAATGAGCGAAAAAAAACGCTAAAAACGGAATAAAAAATATAGCTTTAGCTCCTTTATATGCAAGAAAAACCAATATAACAACTGTAAAAATCGAAATATATTCAAAATCTTTTGCTGCGTAAGATATATATAACAAAGAATCTGCTAAATTTGACAGAATTTTTTCAAGAAATAAGGGCATGTTAAAAAATTTAAATAACTAATTAATCAATTTATCTGACTTTAAAGGCGGTGTTTTTCATTAATTATACCAATTTTAAATAAATTTTGGTACATATCTTGAATTTAATTAGTTTCTAGTAAATGATCAAGATATTTTATTGCAATAAAAAGAAAAATACGAAAATTGTTGCAAAATAACAAAAATTCCCATTATTTTGTATATTCTGCTAAATCTATTGAGACTTAATTGAGGGTGATAAATGTTAAAATGTGAAATAAATGCACGATATTTTTTGCCAATGAATATTAATTTGCGGATATTCTTTGGCAAACTTCAACAACAATATTTCTGACCCTAGAAATATAAGAAGCTCTTTGTGTAACCGATAAAGCGCCAGCGGCGTCAAGAAGATTCAAAATATGACTTGCCTTTAAAGCACATTCATAGGCTGGAATATATAAATTATTTTCTATTAATTTTTGTGATTCACTTTCTTTTTCTTGAAAATTAGCAAACAAAATATCGGGGTTGCTATACTCCATTATTGCTGATGAATTCTGCTTTTCACTTTCTAAAAAGACATCTTTATAGGTTATTTTTTCGTCACCTTCCTTGCCGTTATAATTTATATCAAAAATTGAGTCGACATTTTGAACATGTAACGCAATTCTTTCAAGGCCATAAGTAAGCTCGACCGGAACAATTTTACAATCAACGCCGCCAACTTGTTGAAAATAAGTAAATTGCGTTATCTCCATTCCGTTAAACCAAACTTCGTAACCAAGACCAGAAGCCCCAACCGTTGGATTTTCCCAGTCATCTTCAACGAAGCGGACATCGTTATTTTTAACATCCAGACCAATTTGCCTAAGGCTTTCAAGATATAATTGCCTTATATTACTTGGCGCTGGCTTTAAAAGTGCTTGAAATTGATAATAATGACCAACCCGATTAGGATTTTCGCCATATCTAGCATCGGCCGGCCTTCTGCATGGCTGCGGATAAGCTACTTTCCAAGGTTTGTTGTCTATAGATTTTAAAACGGTTGCGGGGTGCATAGTTCCAGCCCCAACTTCGGTATCAATTGGCTGAAGTATCACGCAGCCCTGTTTTGACCAAAATTGCTGCAGCCTAAAAATTATATCTTGAAACGAAATTGACATTGAGAATGCTTAATTTTAATTTAAAAAATAATTACCAAATAAAGATCTTTTGTTGATCGCCTATTATATTTCGCCTGACTATTTTAAACATTTAAGATTTATTATTAATCATTTACTCGTTAATGCTTAAGCCATAAAACATTTACCCTTTAATAATAAATTATAGTCACGCAAAAAGTCAGCTCGCCATTTGCTTTATCAGCAATCTCTGAATAATCTAACTGTCTAAAATTTAAAAATCAAATTGAAAATGACG
>CBFIDI010000018.1:0-30402 GCA_965661355.1 Rickettsiales bacterium
CCAAAACATAAGAGGGCCTGACGACAACCGGAAATCCTATTTTTTTCACCTGATCAATAACTTGCCCAGCACTGTAACCTATGTGATTTTGTGGCTGTTTAAGGTCGAGTTTTTGCAATAATCTCTTGAATCTGTCGCGATCTTCTGCTAAATCTATCATGTCTGGCGAAGTGCCAATAATAGGAATTTTATTATCTTGCAGAAATTTTGCTAAACTAAGGGGGGTTTGCCCGCCAAATTGTACATTGACACCTAGAAGATCTCCATTTTCTTGTTCTTTTCTAATTAGCTCTATTACATCTTCGCCAGTTAAAGGTTCAAAATATAATCTATCTGAAGTGTCGTAGTCGGTTGAAACTGTTTCAGGGTTGCAATTGACCATAATTGCTTCTATGCCTTCTTCTTTTAGAGAAAAAGCAGCATGAACGCATGTATAATCAAATTCTATTCCTTGGCCAATTCTGTTAGGGCCGCTGCCTAAAATGATGACTTTTTTATTATTTGTTGGCTCCGATTCGCAAGACGATATTTCCATCTTCATATTTTTTAGCTTCAAATTTATTTTGTTTTTGCTATTATCTACTAACTTGCAAGAAATAGCTTATTTTGGTGACGAATTTTAACTATAATTATTTTTAAAATATCATTAAGAATCATTATATAGCTATTTTCGTAAAATTCAAAGAAATTTTTAAAAATGAATAAAATTATACAATCTTTTATTTTTGCAGCTGGTGAGGGATCGCGTATGATGCCTTTAACCAAGGCAATTCCTAAGCCTTTACTGAAAGTTAAAAATAAGTCAATAATTGATTATATTATCGAAAAATTAGATAAAATTGAATTAATACAAAAAATTATCGTCAATGGCTTTTATTTATCAGAAAAAATTGAAAAACATCTTAAAGATTTAAAAAATTCTAAAATTATTTTTTCGCAAGAATTTGAAAAAATTGAAACTGGCGGCGGTTTGGTTTTTGCTTTAAATAATCACAAAATTGACGAAAATAAACCAATTTTATTGGTTAATGGTGATGTTTTATGGTTTGATGAAAATCAAAAAAGCGAAATTGAATTTTTAAGTGATTTTTTTACAGATAATAATTGCGATATTGCTCTTGGAATTGTTAAAACCGAAGATTATTTTGGATATTATGGCGCCGGAGATTTCAATTTAAACGAAGAAAATGAAATTTTATCCAATAATAATAAATCAGATTATGTTTTTGTTGGTCTTGCGATTATTAATCCAAAAATTCTAAAATCCGCGCCACAAAAATGCTTTTCAATGTCATATTTTTATCAAAATCACCAAAAACTTAACCTTAAAATAAAAGGAATTGAATTAAAATCAAAATTCTATCATATTGGCGATGTTAAAGCTTTTGAAAAAATTAATTCTTTGCTTTAAAAAATTTGCTCAAAATTGCGTCGCAAGATATCTTCCCAGAGCCGTAAATTAAAATTGTAAAAAGCAAGAAAAGCCAATAAAAATGTTCTTGATTTTCAAAAACTAAAAACTGAATTACCAAAGTTATTGCAATTAAAGGCAGTGAGGATAATCTTGCTAAAAACCCTGCAATTAAAGAAATTCCGCAGAAAATTTCAAAAAACATCGAGCTGTAAGCGCCAAAAATTGGCGAAATTATCGGAACTTGATATTCATATTCAAATAATAAAATCGCAGAATCAATATTTGCAAATTTGGCAAGCCCGCTTTTTAAAAAAACCAATCCAATAAAAACCCTTATTGACAGAAGCAAAAAAGGTGATAAATTATTTTCAATAATTGCAATTGAAGAATGATAGTTTTTTGTCAAATTTGTCATAATTTTATAAATTAATTAATAGAAAAGCTTTTTAAAACAGAGTTTGAAATATATTTTTGAATTGATTTTTCAATGTCGCAATTATATTTTTCATAAATTTCAAAAAGCGTTAAATCTTGTTTTACGCCATTTAAAAAATTAAATTCTTTTTTAGTTATTTTTACAACCTCAATTTCAAAAAAATTACGAAAAATTATATAATAACAATCTTTTTTTCTTTCAATTTCACGATTTCTTTTTGAAAATAGGCTAAATTTTGAAATAAATAAAAAACAATTTTTGCTTAACTTAAACTTTATATCGAAAAGTTTTTCCGGTTTTATTTTTTGTAAAGATTCAATATCAAAATCCGCCTCATTTTCTCCAAGGTAAGCAATTTGCTTGAAATAAGAAATTTTTGCTAAATCGTGATAAAATTCATTTTTTTCTCTTAAAAATTCTGGAAAATTAAGTCCAAAATCATCAAGATTTGTGCTTTGTGAACGATTTTTTGCAATAAAATCAAGTGCAAATTCTTTAAATTTTTCCTCTTTTAAATAATTGTAAAGATAATCATATGTAAGTCTTAAAGCATTTATTAAATTACAATAAAGATTATTTTGGTAGATTCTTAAAAGCTCTTTTTTAGAAATTCTTGAAGATTTTATTGAATCAAAAATCTTATTATCATTTTCATAAATCCCATCAATAAAATTATTTTGAATTTCGTTAATTTCTTTCATAAATTTTTGTAATCTTTTTCATTTCATTTTCCAAAACTTTAAATTCAGGAATATCTTCGTCCCATTCAATTAAAGTTGGAATATTTTTATGGGTTTTGATAAAATTTTTATATAAATTCAAAACCTCGTCACAAACCTTGGTTGAGTGAGTGTCGATTCTTATTTCTTGTCCGTCAATTTTTGAAATACTATGTCCAGCAAGATGAATTTCCGCAACTTTACTTGCATCGATATTTTTTAAATAATTAATTGCATCAAGTCCAAAATTTATCGAACTTACAAAAACATTATTGATATCGAGCAAAATTTTACACTGCGTTTTTAAAGCAATTTCATTTAAAAAATCAACTTCACTAAATTCATTTTCTTTAAATTCAAGATATGCCGATGGATTTTCGATTAAAATTTCGCGCCCAAAAAAATTTTGCGCCTCTTTAATATTATTGCAAAAAACTTCAAGCATTTTTTTGTTATAAGGAACGGGAAGAAGATCGTTTGAAACGCCTTTCTCAGAAGAGCTCCAAGATAAATGATCGGAAAGTAAAAATGGCTTAAATTTGTCACATAAATTTTTGATTTCAATAAGATGTTTTTTATCAAGCCCAGAACCAGAGCCCAAAGACAAACCTACGCAATGAAAACTTATTTTATAAATTTCAGAAATTTTTTCAAGAAAATCAATCGAAGAACCGCCTTTTGCAATAAAATTTTCGCTGTGAACTTCAAAAAATCCAACTCGCGGCCTGTTTTGCAAAACAAATTTATGATGTTGGTGTCGAAGCCCAATTCCAAAGATATTTTCTGTCATATTTAAATTTAAACCAAAAATTTTAAAGCCATTTTCAGCCTCAATTGAATATTATATTTACTATAAATTTTCAAAATATAAGGCCGAAAATGACACAGAATTAATTATTTCTTTTCTGATCTGCAAGAATGCTTGGAACCAGATTCTGATTTGCAAGAATGCTTGCCCGATTTGCAAGATGATTTTTCTTCTTTGGCATTTGATTTGCAAGAATTTTTTCCAGCACAAGAATGATTTGCCATTTTACAAGAAGAAACTCCGCTTGTAAGCGCGATTGAAGCAACGGCGATAATTGCCGATTTTAAAAAAGTTTTTTTAGACATATTTATAAATTTAAAGTTAATATTAAAGAGTTGGTTTTGTAGAGCCGTTAACTAAGCGCTCACAAGTACCTTTTGGCAAGAAAATCCATTCAGTTTTGTCGCCATCAATTTTTGCGCCACCGGCACAAGAATGTCCACCTTTTTTTGCAGAACCGCAATCGTTTTTTGAAGCTTTAACGACGCCGTAGCATTTTTCCATTTTTTGTTTGGCAAAGGCGCCATTTGACGAAGCAATTGTAATTCCGGCGATTGCAACAGTCATTGTTTTTAAAAATCGTTCTTTTTTCATTTGTTTTTTGTTGATATTTATTAAAATATTTTTTAAAATAAAAAAGTTAAAATTTAATAAAATATAAAAAACCACTAAAAACATTTATTTTAAAGGCTTTAAAGATATTTTATTAATATTAAAACTATACAGACTTGTCTGTATATATATTATAATAACAAACAAAAACTTATGTCAAGTAAAAAACAAATTATTATTGAAAATGCTTTTAAGATGTTTTGTTATCAAGGTTTTAATGCTGTTGGGGTTAATGATATTTCAAGACAATCAGCGGTAAATAAAATGACTTTATATTATCACTTTAAAAATAAAGAAAAGTTGATTCTTGCAACTTTGGAATATGCGCATAATATTTTTGTAAAAAAAGTCTTGAATAAAATTGATAAATCGGAATTAAGTGCAAAAGAAAAGGTTTTGAAGATTTTTACTAAATTAATAAAAATTAATAAAAATAAAGATATGGTAAGGTGCATTTTTATTAATGCAAGTGCGGAATTTCCTGATATTAATAGCGAAATTCACAAATATGCAGCATATCACAAAATGCACACAGAGGAATTTGTGGAAAGGATTTTGAAAGAGGGTGGCTATAAAAATGCACAATATTTGTCAAGATTAATTACGACCTTAACGCAAGGTTCGCTTGTGATGGCGCAAGTTAGTGATGATAAAAAATATTATAATAATTCTAAAAAAATATTAAGAAAAATATTGTGAATTTTTAATAATTGTATAATTTATGCCAACATCTCAAATAATTTTTCGTTAATATTTTCAGGAACTATGGTTATTGGAACTGGAATTTTTCTACCGATTTTTTGCGCCATTTTTGGCAAAACGGTATTGTCGCTGCTTGAGTTGTTAGATTTTCCTAAAATAACCATAATGCAGCATGGGTTTGATTTTATTTCTTTGGTAATTTCGGTTGCAATATCGCCTTCTTTAATTGATATTACCGGTGTAATATTGATATTTGAGTCGGCTATTAATTTTTTCAAAGATTCTTCCATTCGGCCGCGTTTTTCTTTGCCAATATAGCGCGAGCCAAATAATAAATTTTTGTGCGAAGGTTCTATTACTGACATAATTTGTACAGTAAATCCAAGCCTTGCAGCCTTTAGACAGGCATATTTTAAAGCTGTTTTCGATGCCGAGCTTGCTGTGTCAATACAGACCAATATTGTTGGCCTATCTTGGTTGTTGCATTTTTCAATATCGTTATCTTTTTCTTTACCTGCCATATTTATTTATTGTAATTACTAAATTTATTTTTAAGCTATCTACCTATGAATCTGGCAAAAATATAATTTGCCAACCAGCCAATTATTAAGGCGATTAAAACCGCGAAAATGCCATATAAAAAAGATTGCTGGTGGGCATAGTCAGAAATTTGCGCACTAAGACCAACTTGGTTTACATAAATTGGAATTGACTGAAAAGATATTAAATTATCGTCGTTAATTAAATATATTTCAACAGTATAAACTCCTCTTGAGATATTTTTTGGAAAATTCAAAATAACTTTAAATAATGTTTCGTCTAAAAAGTCAATTTTATTTGTGCCAATTGAATATAAATCTTTATTTTCAAGTTTTTCAATAAGTTTTAAAGTAAAGTCCGCTTTTTCTTTTTCGCTAATATGAGAATTTTTGGTTTTAAATTTTAAGTTATTAGCACCAAGTTCAAGTTGCGAAAGTAAGTGTTTGGTGGTTTTATTGTCTTCAAAAGTTGAAAAAATAGAATAATAACTAAATGAATCTTGAAATTTAACCCTTCTTCCGTTGTACCAAACGCCAAGAAGTTTTTCTTTTTTTGTTATAATAAAGTCTTTTTTAGGCCCCCTAACTGTTATAACGATATTTCCGGCGTCTCCTTTTGCGCCAAAAAGTAAAATGTCGGTGCCGTTAAATTTGGTGTCGATATTTATTTCATTGGTTGAAATTCCAGAAACTATTGGCTGTGCAAGTAGCTTAGAATTTAAGGTGCAAAAAAATGTTAATATTAGTATAAATTTTGTCATTTATTTTAAAATTTCAATAAAGTATAAATTTTCTGGCATCGTCACAAGATTTAGAAACATTTTGACGCAAACTCCAAAAATCAAAAACGACAATAAAAATCTCATTTTATCGGGGTTTATTTTATATCCGGCTCTTATTCCAAATTGCGCGCCAATTGAAGAGCTTAATATTAAAATAAATGCTAATATAATGTCGACAGTATTGTTGCTATATGCTTGCAAAAATGTTGTGTTGCTGGCAATAAAAATTATTTGAAATAAAGATGTTCCAACCACAACATTTGAAGGCATTCTGAGTATATAAATCATGGCTGGAATCATTAAAAAACCGCCGCCAACGCCCATAAGCGCAACTAATATTCCAATTAAAATACTTAAAAATATTGGTGCAATAATGCTAACTTTAATTCCTGATTTTGGAAAATATGTTTTATATGGTAATTTATCAATAAAATTATGAATTTTTGTAATGGCGCCAGATCTTTGATCTTCCTCTTCTTCTTGAGCGCTCTCAAAAGATAATATATATTGCTTTTTGAAAAGAGTTTTTATATTTTCAATAATCATTAAGCTGCTTATCGAGCCCAAAAACACAACATATGTGACGCCGACAACAATGTCTATTTGACCAGATTTTTGTAAAATTTTAAATATTGTAACTCCAATACTAGAGCCAAGCAATCCGCCAATTAGCATATAAAAGCCCATTTTAATGTCAACCGCTCCTTTTCTAAGATGTGCAAATAAACCAGAAACCGATGCTGCAATTATTTGATTAGCCGATGTTGCCACAGAAACCGCAGGCGGAATTCCAATAAACATCAAGAACGGAGTTGCTAAAAAGCCGCCGCCAATACCAAACATTCCAGCTAAAAATCCAGTAAGGCTTCCTAGGGCGATAATTAGCAAAATGTTAATAGGAATTTCCGCAATTGGAAGATAGATTTGCATTTTAATTCAATTTCAACTTATTATTTTTATATTTAACTCGTTTTTACCTTCTTTGTCGGTTGTTATTTTATCGGGTAAATCAAGAGATTTGTCATCTTTAACTTTCATCAGGGTCAAAAAGTCTGATCTATTATTAATTTTAACTGACGATAATAATATCCCTATTTTTTTATTCTGGCAATATAATTCCTGATTTTTTTGTAGATTTTCTGCATTTTCAATTTGAATATGAAATATTTTTTTTCTAACTTGCCCTAAATGATGAGTTCTGGCGGTTAGTTCTTGGCCAATATAGCATCCTTTTTCGTAATCAATTGCTGAAATATCGTCAAACCCAAATTCTGCTATTATTGACTTTTCATATGTTAAATCATGCTCGCTTTCGGCTATTTTTAAATTTATTCTTTTTGCGTGATAATAATTTTGTTCATTTTGCTCTAAATTAGTTTTTAAGTAAGATCTAAAGCCCATTTTTTTATTTCTTGGATCTTCAAAAGATATAGAATTTTGTCTTTCGTCACTTGAAAAAACATTAATTTTGTCATTTTTTTCTATTGTAACATCTGATTTTAATTTGTAGAAGTTGAGTTTTTTGATGATTTCTTCTCTGCGACTTTCTAGGCAATCAAGGTAAATTTTATTTTCAATTTCAAAAAGAAAAAAGTCATATAAAAATCTCCCCTGATTATTTAACATTGCCGAGTAAATAATTTCAGTTTTTTCTAATTTATTGACATTGTTTGTCACCAACCCCTGAAGGAATTTTTTACTATCAAGTCCCGTAATTTCAATAATTTTTCTGTCTGTAAGTTTTACTAGATTTTGTTTGGTTTTTGTCATTTTTCTTAATTAAATAAGTTGCAAACTAAAAGATTTCATAAATTTATATCAAGCTTAGCCTTTAAATAAGAAAGTTTCAAATAAAATTAACAAAAATAAGGTAAAAATAGCAGAAATTGATGAAAATATTATTTAAGTGCTAAATGTTTTTTTGATTAGCGGTCTTTTTAATATTATTTATTGGCAATATATCAATTTTTCTTGTAAGAAGCTCTAAAATATGTTATAATTAGTAACCTTGCAATAATTAGTTGTTTTTTGGATAAGATATTTTTAAGGAATAAATTTAAGTAAGAAAGTTTTGTAAACTAGAAAAGCTTAGACAAAAAATAGATGTTGACAAAGAAATTAAGTAATAAAAGTTGATATTATAACTATTTATAAAATTTGAATAACTAATTTACGAGTTAAATTAATATCAATAATAATTATTTTTGAGCTTAAATAATAGTTTTAATATTTAAATTTATTTAATGCGCGCTAGAAAATAAAAAAGTTAAAATTGCTCGAAAATATAATTTTTAACTCGAAAAGCGAATTATATTAATTAATCTAAATTATTTACCCTATGATCAAAGTGATGAAAATAGCCTCCATTATATCTTTAGCATTTTGCTCTTCGTCATGCAGGGTCCTTATTGATGGGTCTCCAGAGGGGTGGCCATTATTTGAGCCAAGGCCATTTGTTGGTACCAGAAATTTTCCGCCAGCCACAAATGATTATGGAATAGGCTTCAGAGATGGCTGTGGCATGTCTTGGGATGCTGTAACTAAAGGTTTGACTTCGGATATTAGTCCAAAAGATGTCAAACCTGAAAAATTTGCTAACAACGCTGATTATCGTCGCGGATGGTTCGATGGATACGAGCAATGCACTTATATTGTTGATTGGGAAGTTGTATGATATATTTATATTTCAAAAAATACATTAATATTTTTATTATTGCGCTACTTCTTTCATCTGCAACAAGTTGCGGTGGTGGTTTTTATGCGCCTTATACCGTTAGAACCGAAGTGCCTGATGGTCCACCAGAATATAAATCTGGCTTCAGGGCCGGTTGTAGATCTGGCCTTAGCTCCTCTAGGAAGTTCGCCAATGCTTATGTTTATGGCGTAAGTTATGGTAGTGGCGCCTATCATCATGATCAAAGATTTATTGATGGCTGGCAACATGGAATGTTTAGTTGCGTAATTCAGGCTGCGGTTTTTGTCAGAAGCTCTTCAGGAGAGTTTGCGCCACTGCAATAATTTAAAAGCAAGCAATTGGCGACTTTTGCTAATTATTTATTCAAAGAATAGATATAATTTTAACGCTAAATTAATGAAATACTTTAATTTTTTAAAAAATACATTTTTGATGCTGGCTGTTATATTTATTACGACATCTTGTAAAGATTGGAGATACAGATTGCCAAATGTCGCTACCTCGGAAATGCAAGATAAACTTGCTGATGCCCATCCTGATTTTAGAGAAGGGTGGCGCGACGGTTGTCAGGTTGGAACGGCCTCGGGCGCGAATAGTTTTTATCAAATGTTTTACGCGGGCAATAAAGTTAATGGTTACAAAGTAACGGAATCTCCAGAATATCAGTCGGCATGGAACGGTGCTTATTGGTTTTGTTATCGTTATCAATATGTCAAAAACAAAAGTTCTCTTTGGCGTTCATTTTTTGGGGGATATAGATAATGAAAATATTATTAATAATTTTTACAATATTTATATTATCGTCTTGCAAGTTATTTACCGAGGCAACTACGCCATATACTTTTATGAGTAGCTTTAAGGTTCCTGATGGATCTCCATCTTTTAAACAAGGTTACAGAGATGGGTGTTCGTTTCTTTTTTATGCTCGTGGTAATGGTTATTATCGCGCTTTGCATAAATATAAATACAACCCTAAGCTAAACGGTAACCCAGAATATAGATTTGGCTATAAGCGTGGCGCATCATATTGCTTTAACTATATTGTTAGTGGCGTAAAGTCTTTTGATAGATTTTTGTTTCCAGATGATAATTCGATCATAGCGGGCAGCATAAACGATACCGAAGCTTTTGGAAACGGCTTGGACGCGCCCATACCTCAGGCTGGAGGAGGGGGAATAGACGGAATTTTTGGAATGTGGGCCGGAAGCGGCAAGACATCAGCTTTTGGATCTGACCCTTTGTGGTCTGGTGGTTCAAAGGGGCAATTTTTTGGACAAACATATTAAAATATATATAATAAATAATATGAAATTACTCAAATATTTAACTATATTATCGGTTATATTTCTGGCGTCGTGCTCAACAAAGCATTGGTGGAAGCCAAGAGGCGAGTTATTGTTTTCTATGATGCCAGAAGGTGGTACGCCTGGTTTTGAACTTGGCTGGAAGCATGGTTGCGAGTCTGGTGCTGGTACCCAATTTGGCGGAGGTATATATAAAACATTTTATACTTGGAGACGCGATCCGGATATAACAAGCACCAAACCAGATATAGAAAAAATTAGAGAAAAATACGGCGATAACGAGTTAAAAGACATCAATTGGAGTGACCCAGATGAAGTAAAGAAAAATTTTGCTGATTATAATATTGTATTCTGGGATGCTCACTTCGTATGTCGTCAGGTGGTTATTGGTACTTTGCAAATGGCCAAAATGGATCCGCCACTTCCAGGGGCGGTTCGTTATGATCCAACGGCGCACCATGTTGGTAGTGTTTGGAGATTAAATGGTAAAGGAGATGCCAGAATTGGCTCGACAGGTTATTGGTAATTGTTAATGATATTTGTTTTAAAGATTAACCCATAATTTAGGCATTAAAAATAAAGTTGTTATTTAGGCTTAAAGGAAAAACTTGATATAATATCAGCCCCTATTATTAGACATAAATTTCTCTGTTATACCTTAATTATCAATCTAAATTTTAAAGTGTTTAAAAGATTTCATGAATAATATAATCTGGTATATTGCAAAAGTTTTGACAATGATTTATTGATGAAGTTTAAGCTTCGTAAACGGTTAATTATAAATCTTAGATGATTTTTATGTTAAAAAAATAAGCAAGAAATTCAGAAAAGAGTTGGCTATCATTGTTTTTGATAGTAAATTACCAATCAAATCATTTGCACTTAATCAGTGTTTAAAAATGAAATTTGTTATAATTTAAATTGAAAAATAAAGTTTTCTGTATAAATGCGTTTATTTAAATTAAACTTTGTCAAGCCGAAAAGATTTCTAGAATTTTTAAAATAACAGCATTAGCAATAATTCTTTTGTCTTCTTTTATTTTAATATATTTATCACTAAAATCTATTAGCCCTAGTTTTTTTAGATCGTTTAACTTTTGATTATCAAAAAAATCGAGAATATTTTTATTGAAATGCCTTTTGAAATCTTTGTTATTAATGCCTTGTTTTAGCCTTAGGCCCATCATTAAAAATTCTTCAAGGATAGTTTTTTTGTCGATTTTAGAAATTTTTTGTATAGCCTCACCCCTTTTGTTGGCTGTGTTGCACCATTTTTTAGGGTTGTGAATCATCATTATTTCGGTTCTTTGTTCTTCATTTTTAAAATATAAGCGGCTATGCGCACCAGCACCAATGCCAATATAATCTTGCCCTGTCCAATAAGCTAAATTATGTTGTGATTCATAATTTTTAAAAGCGTAATTAGAAATTTCGTAATGACCAAAGCCATTTTTTTGCATTACATCATTTGTTATTTGATATAAATCGGCCGAAATATTGTCGTCAGGAAGTTGAAATTTGTTATTCTTAAAATCTGTAAAAAACTTAGTGCCTTTTTCTATGGTAAGTTGATAAAGCGATAAATGTTTTGTGCCAAACGAAATTGCTAAATCTAATTCTTTTTGCCAAGATTTTATTTCTTGGTTGGGTCTGGTATATATTAGGTCAAAAGAAAAATTGTCATAATTTTTGGCCAATATTTCAATTGCTGATATTGCCTCTTTGCTAGAGTGGTTTCTGCCTAAAAACTTTAAATCTTTGTCATTTAAAGCTTGAACACCAAGCGAAATTCTGTTGATTCCTATATCTTTAAAGCCTAGAAATTTACTTGCTTCAAAAGATGTTGGGTTGGCTTCGATAGTTACTTCACAATTTTTATCTACTTCATATTCTTCTTTAATTTTTACTATAATATCATTAATTAACCAATTTGGCGCTAAAGAGGGCGTTCCGCCGCCGAAAAATATAGTTTTTACGATTCTGGGCCCAGTTTTTTTGCGAAAAAAGTCAATTTCTTGGAAATAAGCATCTTTAAATTCTTGAAAATCTGTCTTTTCTTGTAAATGCGAGTTAAAATCGCAATAAGGGCATTTAGATTTACAAAAAGGATAATGAATATAAACATATAGTTCTTTTTTGGCCATATTTTTCTTGTAATTTACTTATATTTACTTATAATAATAATTATTATTATCAAAATAAAATCGCTATTTTCTTGTATTTTCTTGGCTTTATAAAATATTAGCTAATTAACAAATCAGAAAATAAATTTAACAAACTTAAGTCAAATGTCTATTATATTGGCTTTGCGGTAAAATCACAATGCAAATTATTATATGTTACAAATTTTAATAGTAGTTTTTAGAGAAATAGTAGAAATTTCTTTAATAATAGGTATACTAAGTGCAGCTACGAAGGGTGTTGAGGGTAGAAAAAAGTGGATTATCTCTGGGGTTTTGGCCGGAATTTTATCTTCTGTGTTATTGGCATTTTCAACTGATAAAATTTCGCAAAGTCTTGATGGCGCTGGTCAAGAAATTTTCAATGGTGCTGTCTTAATGGCCGCGGCCGTCATGATTTCTTGGACTGTTATTTGGATGCAGAAACACGCCAGAAATATTTCGGGCGAATTTAAAACTTTAAAACAGTCAATTGAAGAAGGCGTTAAGCCACCTTACAGTTTAGCAATTGTCGTGTTTTTGTCAGTTTTAAGAGAAGGCAGCGAAATTGTATTATTTACCTACAGCTATTATTTATCTGGAACATCTACCGAAACTATAATTTTAGGCGCTTTTGGCGGAATAATAATAGGGGCGATATTTGGTTATATAATGTATAAAGGCTTAATAAAAATATTGGGTAAATATTTCTTTAAAGTCACGACCTGGATTTTAATATTCTTGGCTTGCTCGTTAACCCTTCAGGGTTTTGGCTTTTGGGTTAATGCTGGAATTATAGACCCGATAATTTACGAAGTCTGGAATAGTTCGGATATTTTGTCTTCAAAATCAATATTTGGCGAATTCTTAAAAATATTTTTTGGCTATGTTGAAAGGCCGTCCTTAATTCAAATTCTTGCTTATATCACAAATTTAGTAATAGTTCTTTTTGGGTTAAATATATCAAAAAAAGTTAAAATTAGTTAAATGATTAATATTGGTTGGTACGACATAAAAACCAGATTTAAGAGCTTTATAAGGGGGATATTTTATTATTATCCGATTCAGCAGCTAGTTTGTTATTTTATAATAATTTACATGTTAATTGTTTATTATACTAGCAAAAAAAAATATATCGGCCTTGAAAACTATAAAGAAGACGTAATGCAGAGCAAGCCTCTAATAATGGCTTTTTGGCACAATCGATTATTTTTATGCCCTTTTTTTGCGGTTAGACTAAGAAAAAAAGTCAATAAAAATTATAAATTTCTAACATTGGCCTCAAAGCATGGCGACGGAAGGTTTGTTGGTGAAGTGTTAAGTAAGTTTGGGTTGAGAAATATTTATGGATCAACAAAAAACAACAATAAAGCAGGAAGAGGTATAGAATTTAAATCAATAAGAACCATTGTCAAGCAAGTAAAATCAGGAAAATGCCTAGGAATTACGCCCGACGGTCCAAGAGGGCCAAATCAACAAATTAATGGCGAGATATTAAATATTGCTAAGCTAACCAAGGCCAAAATTATGCCAGTTTCTTATAGTGCTTCACGATTTATAGAGGTTAATAGTTGGGATAAATTTAAAATTCCCTTGCCTTTTTCTAAAATATATTTTGTTGCATATGAAAATAATATTAAAGGTGAAGATATAGACGACAATTACAACGAAGATCTTTTAAAAGACAGGCTCAAAAAATATATGGATCACGCTCAAGAAAAATCTGAAAGTTACATTAAGTAAATTCTCTGTAATATTTTACGCGATAGAAATTATTAATAATTAATTTTGTTATTCGTAATTTTTGTAAAATTGCACCGCTTTTTCATCGGCAAAAATTTTATTAAAATCTATTGATTTAATAAAAACCCCGTCAAGACTTCTCGCTCTTGAAAGTGCGACATAGGCTTGCCCTGCGCTGAAAATATTTGATAAATCGCAAGAAATTTTATCTAAGGTCAAGCCCTGAGACTTGTGAATTGTTATTGCCCAAGACAAAATTAGCGGAATTTGAGAGACGCTAGCCTCGGTTTTTAAAACTTTTTTATTTTCGTCAAATTTCTCAACCGCCCATTCTTCGGGGCTAATTTTTATTATTTTACCATTGTTAAATTCGACTATTGGGTAATTTTTATTTTTCGAAAAATCTTTAACAACACCAAGCGAGCCGTTAATTATACCTTCTTTTTGGTAACAATTTTTTATCATCATTACTTGCGAACCTATTTTTAGCCTTAAAATAGCTGGTGCAATACAATTTTTTTGCAAAAACATCACCTTAAATTTATCGCCACTGTAAATAGCTTCGAAGGTTTTTTCTTCGCTTGGAATATTTTTTAGTTCGTCGTAATTTATGGCATCAGCCCTGAAATTATGACTGGTTAAAATTGTCGGCTTAATGGCAACATTGTTATCGCTAGCGTTAACTCTTGATTCTAATAATTTATAATCCTGTTGATCAAGGTTGTTAAATCTTAAATTATTTAAAATTTTTATAAATTTACTATCGGTTTGCCGATATATTTCTTTTAGTTGAAAAATATTGAAATTTAAGCTTTGCCAAGCCTCGGAATTAAAGCAAAATTCTTGACTTTCTTGGTTGTCTGAATTTTTTGTTACTGGCGGAAGTTGTAGAAAATCGCCAAAAAGCAAGATTTGCATTCCGCCCATCGGTAGGTTTTCTTGCCTTACTTGCCTTAAAACTTGGTCTATAATATCAAATGTTTGCGCCGATATCATTGAAATTTCGTCAATTGCCAGAATTTTTGATCTTAGTATTTTATTTCTGACTTTATTCATTCGGGCGCTAAAAATATTTTTCACAATTTCAGATATTGGTAAATTTGCAAGACCAATGCCGCTCCAAGAATGAATAGTGACTCCGGAAATATTAACCGCGGCAATTCCGGTGCTTGCGGTAACTGCTAATCCACGATCTTGAAAATGTCTTTTGACAAAATTAAGTAAATATGATTTTCCGGTTCCCGCGCCGCCTGTTACAAATATATTTTGCCCATCTTCTATTGAATTAATAATTTCTTGCTTTTCGGCAGAAAGATCTAAGAATTCTGGACTATTATGCAGTGGGTTCATTATTATAAAATATAGAAATTTGTCAAGAAATGGTGGCGATTAAAAGTCGCTCTAGAATCAAGAATTGCCATTCTTCAGAAAAAACCAGCGGCTAGTTAATAAAAAAGCCACCACGAATATATTAATATTATTTGTGGTGGCTTTTTTTATGATTTTATTTTTTATTTGTTTTTTCTAAGTTCTTTAATTTTGCTCTTCATTGCGTCAACGCCAATCGCCCCTGGAATTAGCTCTTCGCCAAATATAAATGCTGGCGTTCCTCTAATTCCTATAGAAGATCCTAATTTACGATTCTCGTTGATAATTTCCATTATTCTATCTTCTCTAGAACTCAAGATCTTTTTCACTTTGCTAGGACTTACACCAACTTTACTAGCAACTTGTAAAGCCTCTTCAGTAGTCGAGGCACCAGACTCCATTAATTTGTTATGAAATTCTCTGAATTTTTCAGTTGCAACCACATCGAATGCAATTGAAACTTTTGCTAAATCTTCAGATGATTTTCCTAAAATAGGAAAGTCCCTATATATCACTCTAACATTTTTATCTTGAGATAAAAGAGATTCTACACTTTCATTGGCCCGCTTGCAATATCCACAATTATAGTCAAAAAACTCTACTATCGTTACATCGTAGTTTTTTGGTTCGTAGGCTGGGGCAGAATCGTCATAAATTTCGTCTAATTTAGATGAGATGCTTTTCTTTGCGTTGTTGTTTTGCTCTTCAGCCATCTTTCTTTGCATATTGGCAACAGATTGCAATATTGCTTCTGGGTTTTGTTCAACCCATTTTGCAATAACTTCCTCAATTTCTTGAACTGTTTCAACTTCTTTGTCTGGGTCAAGGCCAGAAGATTTTATTTGGTTTTCTTGGTTTTTATCGCCAAATCCTAAATTCATCGACTTAATATCGTCGCCAAAGAAAGAAAATAATCCGCCAATTACCAATAAAATAGCGATTATTATCACTATTGGCATTATAATTGAATTTTTAGAGCTTGAATATTGTTTGTTTATCATAGTTTACGATTTTATTTGTTGATTTGAATAATGAAATCAATATAATCAGCCCGATAAAATAAAGGGAATTTTTTAGTTAATTTACCCTTTTTTTGTATCTGACTTAAAATTTAGAAAATTACTATTTATATTAAAATACAATATTAATTGTAAATCAAGTTAAAAATTTAGTAATGAAAAAATCAAATATTATTTTACCAAATTTTGATATTGAAGATAGTTATAATCAAAATTATATTATTGGTATAGACGAGGCGGGAAGAGGTCCTTTGGCTGGGCCAGTTGTTGCTTCTTGTGTTTTAGTTGGGCGTGATCTTTCATGTTTAAAAAGAATTAATGATTCAAAAAAAATTTCCAAAAAAAATAGAAAAGAAATTTATAATTTATTAATTGAAAATACAAAATTTGCAATTGGCGTCGTTGACGAAAAAACAATAGATGAAATTAATATTTTAAATGCAACAAAGCTAGCGATGAAAAAGGCGGTTGTTAATTTTATTGATAAATATCAGATAAATCCACGCGTAATTTTAGTTGACGGAAATTTTATTCCATTTAATAAAAACGAGATCAAAAATAACGATCTGCAAGATATTATAGCGATAATTAAGGGTGATCAAAAAAGTCTCTCAATTGCCGCGGCGTCAATTATTGCAAAAGAAACAAGAGATAATATTATGTTAAAGCTAAGTCAAGAATTTTCTCATTATTTATGGGATAGAAATTCTGGATACGGTACCAAAGGCCACATAAAAGCTATAAAAAAACACGGAATCTCAATTTATCACCGTAAAAGTTTTGAACCAATAAAATCAATGATAAAATGATAGAAATAATAAAAGAAAACGATCCTTTAGCACTAAGTAAAACCCTGAGCCAACTTGAAAATAAAAAATTAATTTCTTTTGCAACCGACACGGTTTATGGGCTTGCGGCTGATGCCACTAGTGAAGAAGCGGTATCAAAAATTTATAATCTTAAAAAGAGAGATGCTAATAAACCAATCGCAATTTTTCTTGCAGATATTAATCAAGCAAAAGAGATTTTTTTATTTGATGAGATAAGTGAAAAACTAGCGAGAAAATTTTTACCTGGGCCTTTAACCTTGGTTTTAAAATGCAAAAATAGCAAAAATTTAAAAATTGCAAAAAATATCAAGCAAAATGATGAATTTTTAGGATTTAGAATTATAAAAAGTGAATTTGTTAATAAAATTCTATCGTCTTTTAAGAAGCCTTTGGCGGTAACAAGTTCTAATATTTCTGGTTTTGAAGCGGCTATAAATGCTGAAAAAGTGGTGAAATATTTTGAAGATTCAGATATTTTGCTAATTGACAGCGCAGATTGTCAAGTTAAAATTGCTTCAACCGTTGTTAAAGTTGAGGATAAAAAAATGGAAATAATACGAGAATCGGCAATAAAAAAAGAAGATTTATTAAATATTTAAAACCAAAATGATAGAAATAAGTAAAATTTCAAAATAAATTAATTTAATTCAAAATTATGGCGTCTTTTATTATTAATTGTTTTATAATTTAAAATTTAAATTATAAAGATAAAGCCCAAAAGAGCGATTAAGCATTAAGACTAAATATAATAACATTTTTTATGTGACTAATGAAAAATTAAAACTATATCTTTATAAAAGTCTAAATTGATATCTTGGGTAAGATTTTGATTTTTTTAGTAACTTTTAGCTATCTTTAAAGGTAGAAAATTGAATTATTTGATAAAAATTATAAATTATGATATTTTTATTAAATAATTCAATTCTTAGAAAAAATTTTGTAAATAAGATAATTATTAACCTAAAAAAACAGGGGTTAATCTTATTATGCGCTATAATTTATTTTAATAAATTCATCTAGGGTTGGTTTTTAGTGAAACTATTAATTAAATTATTTATTACAAATTAATTGGTATAGTTTCATAATAACAATAATTCAAAAAATTAATAAAAATGAAAGAGATTTTTGAAATATTTTTTCACAATAAATTAATAAAAATTCTTGCCGTAACTCTGGTTTTTTATCTTGCGGTATATAAAAATAAAGATAACCCAAAAAATATAGCATCAGATCTAACTAAAGAAAAAATAAAAGAAAATCTAAGCGAGGCCAAAAAAAAATCTAGCTTCATTATCGAAAATATAAAAAAAGCAGAAAATGTGCATTTGCCTGGCGAAGCAAGGGCAACGAACATTAATAATTCTTCTGACAAAGTAAATCAAGCTGAAGAATTAAAAAAATCTAAAGAAAATTCACAAAATAAAGCAATATAAAAGTCAAAACAAATAAATTTTATGTTCAGCGAAAAATTCAAAAAATCATTACTTAAGCAATCTGAAATGATCGAAAAAAACAAAACAAAAAAAAATCATAATGAGGGGATTGCAAAATTTTTGACAGATTTTTTGCCTATTATAATTTTTGTGGCAATTTATAAAATGTCCAATTCTTCTCAACCAATTGTGCAAGCTACTTTGTGGATGATAATTGCAACGCTAATCGCATTGGTTTTTTCTTATTTTGTAAATAAAAAAATTGCTAAAATGCCTTTGTTCTCAGCTGTAATACTTGCCGTTTTTGGCGGGTTAACAATTTTTTTAAAAGATGACATTTTTATTAAACTAAAGCCAACAATGATAAATTTATTATTTGCTGCAATTTTATTGTATGGTTATTTTAGCAAAAGGCCGCTTATGAGTTATCTTTTTGGCAAAGAACTTAAGTTAGAAGAAAAGGCTTGGGGCATTATGTCTTTAAGATGGGCATTGTTTTTTATTTTCTTAGCGCTTTTAAATGAGATAATTTGGCGCAATTTTTCAACAGATTTTTGGGTTAATTTTAAATTATTTGGAATATTTCCAATATCAATAATTTTTACTATTTCTCAAATTCCATTCATTATCAAAAATATTAAAAAATAAATCTGCCTACAATATCGGTTTATTTTTTTTGTAAACAGACAGTAAATCGTAATCGTCAATTTTTTTTACTTCGGTTCTAGTAAAATTATTGATTATTTTATCCATTTCTTCAATTTTAAGGTCACAAACCGCGCTAATTCCGTCCGATCCAATGATTTTGCTGCTTTGAATCCAGTTTATTTCATCTATTAAATCATGCTTTAGCAAATAAGTATTTAAAAAAGATCCGCCCTCAACTAAAATTGAGTTAATTTCGTATTTTTCACTTAAAATTTTCAAGCCTAAAGTAATGTCTAAATTATTATTTTCATCAGGACAATTTATTACTTTAAATAAATTACTGTCAGCATCTTTATTGTTGGTAATTAAAATTGGCTTATCTTGAAATCTAAAAATATTTAAATTTTTATCGAAATTTGCACTTGACGAAACGACGATTATTCTTGGATTATGGTTTTCAAGGCCTTCAATTCTGCAATTTAACATTGGATTGTCGTGCCTAAGACTGTTGGCGCCAATCATTATGGCGTCGTTTATTAACCTTAAATAATGGCCGTATTTTCTGCTTTTGGGGCCTGTTATCCATTTGCTTTTGTTATTTTTTAGCGCAATTTTACCATCTAGCGAAACTGCAAATTTTGATGTTATATAAGGAATTTTACTATCTTGCACTTTAAAAAAGCCTTTATTTAATTCGTAGGCTTCGTCGAGATGTAAATATTTTGCCTCAACTGAATTTTCTTCAAGGGTTTTTGCACCCTTGCCGCTAACTCTTTTGTCGTTGTCAAATGAAGCGAAAACAACTCTTGAAATTCCAGACTTAATAATAATGTCAGTACAGGGGCCAGATTTTCCGTGGTGACAACAAGGTTCAAGCGAAGAATAAAGCGTTGCACCAATTAAATTTTTTTTATCTTTAACGGCCGCAATTGCTCTGGCTTCTGCGTGGGGCCTTCCTCCTTTTTGAGTAACTGAAGAAGATATAATTTTGTCATTTTTAACAATTATACATCCTACTACCGGATTAGGTGAAGTGAAGCCAAGATTTTTCTTTGCCAGGCTTATTGTTTTTTTTAAATTTTTTTTGTCCATTTTGCTTGTAAGATAAGTAAAAACAATATAAAATATAAATGATTGCGATATTGTACCAAAATACTTATATAAATTCAATAGATGGTTAACGACGAAGTTCGAAGTGGTAAAATTTTTAGCTCAATGAAG
Organism: Rickettsiales bacterium; assembly: GCA_965661355.1. Taxonomy (GTDB): domain Bacteria; phylum Pseudomonadota; class Alphaproteobacteria; order Rickettsiales; family UBA1997; genus CAMCFD01. Next base: position 20,433 of record CBFIDI010000018.1, read on the forward strand.
CTCTTAAGCCTTTTTTTTGTGGGATTGGGCTGTTTTGGGGTTTCTTGTTCGCCTTCCAATACTTCAAATATTGAAGACCGCAGAAGGGTGTATGAATCGTTGCCTTATCAGTCTCCACCTAGAATTCAACAGCAATATTACCAGCGTCCAGTTCAAACGCAAAACCCATATCGCCAACCTTATTATTACGGAGCGCCTAATTCAAGGTCTTATTACAACCCTTACGAGTTTCAGCAGCCATATGGTTCAAACCCATATTCTGATTATGACCAATATTATGTTCCGCCAAATCAATATTATAATAATGAATATCCTCAATCAAATGAAGAGGCTTTTTCTAGTAAAATTTAGCTAATTAGAATATTAGATTTACCATCTGACATATAAACATGTTGCAAAATGCAACAATCAATAAAAAACGCAAATTTTTAAAGTGTTAGCGCGTTAAAGATAATAAAAAATATAAAAATTTTTAACTTTGTTGATTTTAAAAATAGAACTTAAAAATTATAATATTAAATTCTTCAATAACAATTATAATGATGAAAATCAGTATAATACAGCGAAATTGCGATTTATAAAATATTGGAATATAAAAGGAAATCAGAGTGTTTTTAAGGTGTTTTTTATCGATGTTAGTTTTTATGATCTTAAGTTCTTGCTTTTCTAGTGATGGCAGGGTTTTAGATGGCAGAGATCGAGATCTTTATAATAATGTCGGATATTTACCAGACAGAGTTCCTGACCAGGTAATTAATAAAAAAACCTCGAGGCGTCAAGTATATACTCCGGCGCCAAAACGACGAAGGGCGCCTTATCAAAGCGATTACTACCCGCCTTCGTCTCGTCTTTATACTAATCCATATTCTTTAAATCCCCCTCTTAACAGGCCTTATTACGACAGCGATCAATATTATACCCCGCCATATTCAATCGACCAAACCAGAGGTGTTAAACCAACTAATTATAACTATAAATATAATAATCCTAGGCGATCTAGAAAAGCGCTTTAAGAATGACCGGCTTAAAAATTAAAAATAAATTTAGCGCTTTTCTCTTGAAAAAAAAGACATAAGTCACTACATTAAAATTGAAGAGTTAAAGTAAAAGATAATAATAACCTAAAAAATTAAAGAAAATGTCAAGCAAAATTACAATTTACAGCAAAGAGGTTTGTCCATATTGCGTTAAGGCAAAGTTTTTGCTAAAAAGAAAAAATCTTGCATTTGAAGAAATAATGGTAAATAACCAAGAAACTTTAGAAGAAATGATGAAAAAATCAGGGGGCAGAAGAAGCGTTCCGCAAATTTTTATCGACGAAAAATCAATTGGTGGTTGCGATGAATTATACGCCCTTGAAGAATCGGGAGAATTGGATAAAATGCTATCGTAAAATATAAAAATAATAAAAATTAAAATAACTTACGCCAAGTTTTAAAGGCGGTAAAATAGTCTGAATAAAAAGATAAGAACAATAATCGAATTGAAATAATTTAAAATTTTGTGTTTTTTTTAAATTTAGCACTTGAAATTTTTTTTAGAATTACTATCTGTTATACTAGATTTATAAATTTGCCAAATTAAATGAATTTCAGTTTAACTGAACTTTTAAAACAACAAAGCTTTAAAGAAATTTAAAGCTTAATATTAACTTTTAAATTACTTAAAAATGAATATAAGACCATTACATGATCGCGTTTTAATTGACAGAATTGAAGCGGAAGAAAAAACCTCTGGTGGAATTATAATTCCTGATAGCGCAAAAGAAAAGCCGTCGGAAGGAAAAGTTGTTGCTGTTGGAAGCGGTGCAAAAGACGATTCTGGTAAAATTATCCCGATGGATGTTAAAAAGGGTGACAAAATTCTTTTTGCAAAATGGGGTGGAACCGAAGTTAAAGTTGACGGTAAAGAATTAGTCATTTTAAAAGAGTCAGATATTCTTGCAATTGTTGAATAATTCAATTGCAACAAATAATCGAAAATTATATTAAAAATATCAATTAAAAATTAATTAAACATGTCAAAAGATATTCTATTTTCAAATGATGCTCGTACAAAAATAAGTGACGGTGTAGATAAAATTGCAAATGCAGTTAAAGTAACCTTGGGGCCAAAAGGAAGAAATGTTGTGATTGAAAAATCATTTGGCGCACCAAGAATTACAAAAGATGGTGTTTCTGTGGCTAAAGAGATTGACCTTGAGGACAGATTTGAAAATTTGGGTGCGCAAATGATCAAGGAAGTTGCCTCGAAAACTAATGATATTGCTGGCGATGGCACAACGACTTCTACTGTTTTGGCGCAATCAATAGTGCGTGAAGGAATTAAGTCGGTTGCGGCTGGATTAAACCCAATGGATCTTAAGCGCGGAATTGATTTGGCGGTTGAAGCTGTTGTTGCAGAAATCAAGAAAATGAGCAAAATAGTTAGTGGCCAAGAAGAAATTGCGCAAGTTGCTACAATTTCAGCTAATGGAGACAAAGAAATTGGTGAAAAAATAGCTGAAGCTGTGCAAAAAGTTGGCCCAGACAGTCCAATTACTGTTGAAGAAGCCAAAGGTCTTGACTTCGAGATGAATATTGTTGAAGGAATGAATTTTGACCGCGGTTATTTGTCGCCTTACTTTGTTACTAACAGCGAGAAAATGGTTGCCGACCTTGAAAATCCTTATATTCTATTGTTCGAGAAAAAAATATCTAACTTGCAACAAATGGTTCCTTTGCTTGAATCAATAGCGCAATCGAGCCGTCCACTTTTAATTATTGCTGAAGATATCGAAGGTGAAGCTTTGGCCGCTTTGGTTGTTAATAAACTTCGTGGTGGTCTAAAGGTTGCTGCTGTAAAAGCACCAGGTTTTGGTGACAGAAGAAAAGCAATGATGGAAGATATTGCCAGCTTAACTGGCGGACAGTTAATCTCGGAAGATCTTGGTTTGAAGCTTGAAAATGTTACTTTAGAACAGCTTGGTGAAACTAAAAAAGTGGTTATTACCAAAGATGACACAACAATTGTTGATGGCGCCGGGTCTAAAGAAGATGTTAAGGCGAGGTGTGAATCGATTAAAAGGCAAATTGAAGAAACCTCTTCAGATTATGATAAAGAAAAGCTCCAAGAGCGTTTAGCTAAGCTTTCAGGTGGGGTTGCCATTTTAAAAGTTGGTGGAGCTACTGAAATGGAAGTCAAAGAGAAGAAAGATCGCGTTGAAGACGCTTTGGCCGCAACCCGTGCGGCAATGCAAGAGGGTGTTGTTGCTGGCGGCGGTTCTGCTTTGATAAACGCTGGTAAGGTTCTTGCGGGTCTTAAGGGTGAAAATAGTGACCAAGTTGCTGGAATTGGCATTATTAAAAAAGTTGTAAGAGCTCCAATTCGCCAAATTGCTGAAAATGCTGGTTTTGACGGCGCCGTTGTTGCCAACGAGGTTGAATCTAAAAATGATGCTTCTTATGGTTACGATGCGCAAAATAACAAATATGGCGACATGTTCAAGTTAGGAATTGTCGATCCTGCAAAAGTTGTTAGAACTGCATTGCAAGATGCATCTTCAATTGCTGGATTATTAATTACTACTGAATCTGCTATTGTTGAGCGCAAATCAGACGACGAAGGCTCCGCTTCTGGTGCAATGCCAGGTGGTGGAATGGGTGGAATGGGCGGAATGCCAGGAATGGGATTTTAACCACCTGAAAACTAACTAGCTCTAATTAACTGCAAAAAAGGTCAGATCCTTAACGGGTTCTGGCCTTTTTTGTATATTGTAACTAATTATTATGAGGCAAACCTCAATTTTAAATATAAATCTATATGTCTAATTTAGTTGCTAAATCCGTTATGAAAATATCAATAAAGAATTCAATATGACTTGCTTTGGCCAATAAATTATTAAAATGGGACTGTGTATTAAATGATAAAATTCAATAAAGCCAAATTAACGCAATATATTGTGAAAAAAGATTATTAAAAAATGAAAACCTTATCTAAAATATGCTTTTAGAATTTTATGATGATTTTTTGCTAAAATTGATGAAATATTTATTTTACTTTGAAGGTGTCAATTAATACTAAATATCAAAATATAAGTTAAGTAGTTATTACAAAGTTTTTGATGGTGAAATTAATAACTAAATTATAACGGATAAAGCGGCGTCTAAAACAAGAGGGGTGAAAATAAAGTGAGGTAATTTTTTGAGATCAGGACAAAATATTCTCTTTTAACGAGAAATCATAAAAGTTTAGTCATTCATTGTAATGCGCTGTCAATTTTTTAATAATTTTTACTGAAAATATTTTTTAAATGTAAACTATGGGTAAAACGAGTTCAGTTTTAAATATTTCCTTATGTTAAATAGTGTAATTAAAAAAATCAGTGATGTTTTGGTTGTGAATTTAGTTATTGAGGCATAATAAGCAAATAAATGTCTAAATTTGTATATTTGTATTAATTTCTACTGTTGGTTATTTTTTAAGAAAAATATATTAAGTGAAAAATCTTGAAGTGGTTTAAGCGATAAAATTTCTATTTAATTGGCTTAAAAGGTAAAAGTTAAAAATATATAGACAATTAATTAGTTTAATATTGAGTTGCTTTTGTTGATTTGAAAGAGAATTTTAAGATTGGCGATAGGCTTTTATTATGCTTAAAAGTAAGTGATGGCGGAATTTTTAAAAAAATAACTGGTAATTGACATTTTGCAAAAAATAAATATAATCTAAGAAAATAATATCAACTAAAATCAACAAAAATGAATATTGACAAAATTAAAGTCGGCGACGATGCTCCAAACAAGGTTAATGTAATTATCGAAGTTCCAATGAATTCTGATCCGGTAAAGTATGAAATGGACAAAGATTCGGGCGCTATATTTGTTGACAGATTTTTAGCAACGCCAATGTATTATCCATGTAATTATGGATTTGTTCCACATACATTATCTGACGATGGCGACCCTTGTGATGTTTTGGTTGTGAGCGATTATGCTGTTACTCCGACCAGTGTTATTTCGGCCAAGCCAATTGGGGTTTTGATTATGGAAGATGAAAAGGGCATGGACGAGAAAATTATAGCGGTTCCAGCGGCAAAGCTAAACTCAAAATATGAAAATATTGAATCTTACCAAGATCTAGAAAAGGGTTTGCTCGATAAAATATCTCATTTTTTTGAAAGATATAAAGATCTTGAAAAGGGTAAATGGGTAAAAATAAAGGGTTTTGAAGGTGCTGAAAAGGCAAAATCTCTTATTTTAGAAGGAATAAAAAGAAATTCAGAATAAAAGCGTCAATTAATATTTTTCTCTTTTATAATTAAGGTTTAGAACTAAGTTTTAACCCCTTTTTAAAAATATAAAGGCGTTAAATAACTAGTAACACCTAATAATTTAAGTAAAAATGAGTGAAATTTCTTCATCGTCAATGTTAAACTTAGTAAAGCAGGCTGATGTGGTGGTACAATCGGTAATGGCTTTACTTGCTTTTGCTTCTGTAATTTCTTGGGCGTTAATTTTTGACAAAATTGTTAAGTTCATGATTTTAAAATCACGAAGCGATAGGTTTGAGCATATTTTTGAAAATAATATGATCGAAAATGTTTATAAGAAAGTTCTTATCAGTAAAGGCCACCCTATGTCATCGGTTTTTATGGGCTGTATACAAGAATGGAGGTCTAATGATATAAATCAAATAATTGAAAATGGCGCCGAAAAAAAATCATCATTAAAAGAAAGGCTTTATCTTGCTAGTCAAATTGCCTCAAGGAGGTCTGTTGCAAAGCTTGAATCTGGCCTTAGTCTTTTGGCAATTATTGGATCGTCAGCTCCTTTTATTGGTCTTTTTGGTACCGTTTGGGGTATTTTAAATAGCTTTCAAGGTATTGCGGTGTCAAAAAATACTAGCCTAGAAGTTGTGGCTCCTGGAATTGCCGAGGCTTTGTTGGCAACCGCAATTGGTCTTTTTGCGGCAATTCCGGCTTCGTTTTTTTACAATATATTTTTATCAAAAATCAACGAATTTAATGAAAGGTTAGAGTCTTTTTCAATGTCTTTACTTAACCTGCTTTCGCATGAATTAGAAAGTTGATTATCGTTGTTTTTATTATCTGAATTTCCTATAAAATATCTTTATTTGAATAAAAAGACTATACCTGCAAATAAAGTCATGGTACCAACCAATTTCTTGAAGAATTTTTCATCTATTTTTAAATGTATTTTAAACCCTAAGAATATCGTAAAAAATATCGGAATTATACTCCACCAAATATTGAAAAAGAAGCTTGGCTCTATTTCTTTTTGAATTAATAATTGAGCAAATCTAATTAGGTTAAAAGTTACAAAAAGAGAAGCCATAGTGGTTCTTAATTCTGATTTAGTTTTAAATTCTGGCTTTAATGCATTAACAAATAAGGGTCCGCCAATTCCTAGAATTCCGTGGGTTACGCCCCCAAAAAATAGTAAGAATTTCTTAAAAAATTTAGGAAATTTCAAATTGTCAAAAAATATCACTTTACCAGATAAAATAATTGATAAGATCCCTAAAATTGTAAAAAGAGTATCAGATGAAATTTTAGCAAAAGCAAAAGCGCCAATTAAAGTTCCTAAAAAACAAATTGGCAAAGATGAGAAAAAAGTTTTTTTATTGAAGTTTTTATGGTCTGAATAAATTATGTAAGCGCTGGAACAGGTTCCGATGTATAGGCCTGCGATTACCATATTTTTAATATCGATGAAAAACCCTAAAATTGCGTAAGCTATGAGGCCGCCGCCAAATCCGATTATGCTTTCGATAAAAAATCCTACTGCAAATGCGAAGGTAATCAGCAAAGCTGTTGGCATCTTATTTTAAAATGATGTTAATATTTATATTTTTTCAAAAATTATTAAGAAAAACTATATTGCAAAATGAATATTATTCAATAAAAATATAAATATTAAATATTCGTTATATCATTTAAAGTTTATAATTTACCTTTTATGGGGTTAAAAAATTTCATCAAAAAAACTATTATCCAAAACAGGTAATGTCACCTTATATATTACAGAAGTTTTGGCGATGATTTTATTGATTAGGCATTAACTTAATTTGATCATAATTTGTTAGCAAAAGTGAATTATAGCTTGGATTTTATTGATTTTTGACGATTAATTTGATAGTTAAGTTATGGCGGATAAATTAGCATTTAAATAAAGGACTTGATATTATATTGTATTTGCAAAAAATCTTCAGATTTCGCAATATTTTTCTTTCTTTAAACTATTTTTGATTTATAATATCGAGAATATATCATATTATTGAGTCTTATGGAATATATTTATCTTCAGGTCTGAAATTCATAGGGTGCAGCAAACAAAAACTGTAAAGAAAATAAATGAAATCGTTAAATCTTATTAAAATATTAACAATATTAGCAATTTTTTTTGCTAAGCCAGCATTTAGCCTTCATGCAATAAAGCCAAATTTTGAAAAATCTGATGATTCAAAATTAGAAATTTATAATAGAATATTGGTTGACAATGTTAATTCTAAAACATATTCGGCGACCGATAGAAAAGATGAATATAAAAACAGCTTTGCCCGATTTGACCTTGTGACCAATGTTAAATATGATAAAAATTGGTTTTTATATTTTAATTATCGCGTTCAGGAAGATCCGTCGCAAATTAGCGAAGTTAGTCGCAGAAATAATTTGCCAAATGGTGGCGGCGATAAATCTTACGAAAATCACTTTGGCCTTGCTCGAGAGTTATATTTTGGTTATGAAAATGACAATTTTAAAGTTTATGGCGGAAAGTTTAGGCCGGCGTTTGGTCGTGCTTGGCTTTTAGGAAGGGGGATTTGGACGCAAGATTTATCTGTTAATTATATGCAGCTTGAAAGACTTGGTCTTGGCGCGATTTTAAAAGCTGGTGATAAAAAAACAACCGGCAGATATAATTTTGGGTTTAGCTCTTATACTCAAGATACAAAAAATTTAGACAATAGCCAAATTACTACTCGCGATCCTGCATTGAAGTCAGAGGGTTTGGCTGGTCAAGAAAGAGGTTTTAATTCATATAATGCGCATATGGACATAAATTTTGATTTTGGCAAAAAAGAAAAGATTTTCTATCGCCTTGCATATAGCCGCCTTGGGGCTAATAATAGACAGGCGATATCAACAATATCGGGCAATAAAATAGAAGATCAAAAAGGTTTGAGCGCTACGATAATTTACAATTATCCATTATCTAATAAAATTGAAGCCAGTAACTTAGTTGAATATGTCGATCTTAAAAATATAAATGGCAATTCTGATTTAACGGATCAATATTTCAATATTAACACAATTTTAACTTACAATAAAAACTGGAATATTACGCTTGGAGTTGCAAATCAAAAGCGAATAAATCATTCTGAAAATGGTTTTGATAGGCAAGAATCAGAAATTTCTGCGGGTTATACATTTTTTAAGACTGCTTTTTTCGACAAATTTCAACTTCAATTTGGCCATAAACATGAAAGAAGTGACAATAAAATAAATGTTAGAAAAAGAAATATTTATGGTTTAATGTTGAGATATATTAAATGGTTTTAACTAAAAAAAGATGAAAAAAATATTATTTGCAGTTCCAAAAGGAAGAATCTTAAAAGACTTAGGGCCAAAGCTAAAAAAAGCAGGAATAAATCCGGAGAAAGATTTTTTTAATGAAAATTCTAGAAAGATAATTTTTACAACAAATCATAAAAATCTAGAAATTTTAAAGGTTAGGAGTTTTGATGTTGCAACCTTCGTTAAATATGGCGCTTGTGATGTCGGTGTTTGTGGTCGAGATGTTTTTTCGGAATTTTCTTCCTCAGAAATTTATCCGCTTTTAGATTTAAATATTGGCGGATGTCGTTTAAGTTTGGCCAAGCCAAAAGATATGCTAAATTCTGATTTGTCTAATATTAGCCATGTTAGAGTTGCTTCTAAATATATAAATTTAACCAAAGATTTTTTTGCCAAAAAGAATATTCAAGCAGAAATAATAAAGTTAAATGGCGCAATGGAAATAGCGCCAAAATTAGGATTAAGTAATTTTATTGTTGATTTGGTGGATAGTGGTAAAACTTTAGCGGAAAATAATATGCAAGAAGTTGAAACTATAATGGAAGTTACTTCATTTTTTATTGCCAACAGAACGGCCTTTAAGACAAAAAATATCGAAGTTAATTCATTAATTAAATTATTTAGTGATTAAATTCTTTAGAAAAATACATCGTAATATAATTAATATCTTGTTGATTGCCTCTTTTTGTTTGTTGCCAACAACAAGCTCATTTGCGATTTACGAAGGGATTAGAGACAATACTTACTATGGGCAAGATACTTGGAGTAGAAACGGGGGAAGTTGTTCAACCGGGGAAATTCCATTTAACCCTTTATCTACAAACAAAGATGCTAACTGGAAATTCGATAACCCAACATGTATAGGATTTATAACTGGTCTTGGTGCCTCTATGGTTGTAGCTGGAAAGTTTAATGATGTCGTATGTGCTCCAACCAATATATATGGTAGTTATCCTGATTATGTGAAAACAATCTCTAAAAATGGCCCAGAAGATCCTGTGATAGGAATTAGCACTACTTATAAAATTGCATCAAGAACATATCTTTGCGCAAGAAGGTCAAGTGAAATTGCTATAGCCAGCTCTGCTGTTAGTGCCGCTTGCCCTGCTGGCGGACCACTCTCCCCATCTTGTATAGGTGCTCAAACAGAACTAGGTAAGGCGACGGCTGATGCTACTAGATGCTGCGCTGCTTATTCTGCATATTTTGCGGTGGTTACCGCTGGAATTTCGGCGCTTGCAATTATCCATGCCATGGCTAATAATAGCTATAAAAAAGCTAGAATATGCGGCCATAATTGGAATGTTTGGAAAAAGTTCGATATTAATGGCGATGAAATCTCGTCAAATTCTGGCGGTGGCTGGTGGCGCAAAACATCAGGAAAGGGCTCTTATC
>CBFIDI010000019.1:0-29521 GCA_965661355.1 Rickettsiales bacterium
ATTAAAAAATATAAAAATCGCCAATAATTTACCATTTACGCTAATTGCTGGTCCTTGCCAAATTGAATCGCTAGATCACACATTAATGATGGCGGAAAATATAAAAAAAATCTGCGACAAACTTGATATTCCGTTAATTTTCAAATCATCTTTCGACAAAGCAAATCGCTCTTCAATTGGCGGAAAGCGCGGTATTGGCCTTGAAAAATCACTCGAAATTTTTGCTAAAGTTAAAAGTGAATTTAACCTTCCCGTAATAACCGACATCCACAACGCTGAACAATGTTCTGTTTTAGCTAATCATGTTGATATTTTACAAGTTCCGGCCTTTTTATGTCGTCAAACCGATTTATTAGAAGCCGCCGCCAAAACCGGAAAAATTATTAATATCAAAAAGGGTCAATTTTTAGCCCCGTGGGACGCGGAAAATATCGTCAAAAAAATGGATCACTTTGGCAATAAAAATGTTATGCTAACCGAACGCGGCGTTAGTTTTGGCTACAATACATTAGTTTCAGACATGCGAAGCCTTCCAATTATGGCAAAAACTGGCTGCCCAATAGTTTATGACGCAACGCATTCAGTTCAACAGCCTGGTGGTCTTGGCGGTGCCAGCGGCGGACAACGCGAATTTGTCGAAACTTTAGCTTCAAGCGCAATTGCAACTGGCTCGGTTGCTGCGCTTTTTACAGAAATACATCAAGACCCAGACAACGCACCTTCCGATGGACCGTGCATGTTAAGGCTAGACTCACTTGAAAAAACTTTAACTAAGTTAAAAAGAATTGACGAAGTTGTAAAGGGTTAATAATTCTTTTCAATAAGAATTATTGAAAAGAAAATAGCAATATCCGCTGGCCTTAGGTGTTTATGGATATTATTTTATTGCTTAAAATTAACAGATAAATGGCTAATTTTAAGGTTTTAATAGCATTAAAGCAAAACTCAAAAAACATTAAAATAGCGCCACTAATTTTAGCTAAAACAATATAACATAACCGATTTTTGACCATGAAGCCTGTTCTCGGCCTCGTCAAAAATAATAGATCTTGGTCCGTCAATAACACCTTCTTCAACCTCATAGCCACGATAAGCCGGTAAACAATGGGTAAAAATTGCATTATCGCATGCTAAATCCATCAATTTTTGGGTCACCTGATAAGGCATTAATTTTTTAATTTTTTCTTCACGCTCTTTTTCGTTACCCTCGGACGATTGACCCATTGAAATCCAGGTATCGGCAATTAAAACATCAGCGCCCTTAGCCGCGTCTTCAATATTGCCAACAAATTCAATTCCGCTTTTTTTGCGCGCCTTACAAATATCAGAATCGCTAAAAACCGAAATTTTTGCACCATTTTTCTTGGCTTTTAAAATTTCAATATCGCAAAAATCATAATCCGCAGGAGCTGCAATTCTTAACTCATAACCAAATTTTTCGCTGGCGTGAATATATGAATTTAATACATTATTAGCATCGCCAAACCAAGTAAGAACCTTATCTTTAATATCGCCAATATTTTCTTCAATCGCCATTATGCTAGCAATAATTTGACAAGGATGAGAAAAGTCAGAAAGTGCATTAATGACTGGAATTGTGCCATATTTTGCCATTTCAAGCAAGGTTTCATGTTTGTCCACCCTTGCCATTACAAAATCAACAAGGCGCGACAAAACTTTAGCAGTATCTTCAACGGTTTCGCCCTTTCCTAGTTGGGTGTCGCTTTTATTCATCACAATTGCATTGCCGCCAAGTTGATTTATCCCTGCTTCAAATGAAATTCTTGTGCGCGTTGAACTTTTTTCGAAAATCATCGCCAAATTTTTCCCTTCAAGCTTTAAATTCGAATTTTTAGACTTTAAATCTTTACCCAAATCAACAATATTTCTAAGATCACTAGCGCTAATTTCACTTAAATCAATAAAATTTCTCATAATTTTTATCAAATTACTTTTTAAATAAATAGATCATCACTAAAAACAAACCTAATTAGTAAGACTAATAAAATATAAATCAAAAAATAAACCACCAATATAAAGATAAGTTGGGGTTAATTGGCTATAGTATTACTTTAAAAAATCAAAAACAAGCATTTTATTAAACTTCGCTAAAAAGTTGTAAATTTGACAAAAATTAGCTTTTTCGATAAAAAAATAACGACCTTTTATGATTTTGTAACAATATTAAGTTGATTTTTAGATAATTAATTTCATTTAAGGAAAATTTATTTTTGTCCCCTATTTTAATTTTGACGCTTTTCTTTTATTTCTAAGGATATTTTTTTAATATTAGCTAATGACAATTAAATTTATAACTGATTATTTAAGATCTTGGCAACGAATTTAGCAATTAAATTAAACAAAAAAATATCTTGTCTAAAGATAGATGAAAATATACATTTAATATTTTATAAATAAGATATTTTATACCAAGTCCCATCTTTAAATATTAATTTAGGGCTAAATGATTTGATTAATAAATTTATTATCAAAACAAGGAATAGCAACGCTATGTTGCGTTTTTGGTGATGGATTTAATAATTAAATTACGGACGGATAAATTAGTGTTTAAAGATGGGGACTTGATATTATCTATATTCTAGCGGCAAAAAATATAAAGACTAAAAACTATTTTATATTTAATAAATGCAAAAATAACGCAATAAAAAATCATCGTCAAAAGAAAAGTTTTTGTAAATAAAATATTAGAATTTCATTGCAAAAAATCGATCAAAGCAATATCATGGCAAAATCAATCTTTAAACAAATATTTATATTTCGCAATTTAAACAAAAAAGATGCAAAAAATATTTATTGCAACCGGTGGAACTGGCGGACATATTATTCCGGCTCAAGAATTAGCGTTTCATTTGGCAAAAAATTACAAAACCTACATTCTGGCTGATAAAAAATACAAAAATTACATTAAACCAGAGCATAATTTTAAATTTTACACAATAAATTCTTCGCAAATTACAAGGTCATATTTTAAACTATTTTGCGCAATTATAAAAATTGGTCTTGGCGTTTTAAAATCTTTATTTTTAATTGCAATTCATCGGCCAAAATATATTTTTGCTTTTGGTGGCTATGCAACATTTCCAATATTGATTGCCTCAGTTTTAACTAGAAGAAAAATTATTTTACACGAGCAAAATTCTCATCTTGGCAAGGTTAATAAAATTTTTGCAAAATATGCTTACAAAATTGCCCTAACCTTTGAAAAAACAGATAATATTTTAAGTAATTGTAAAAACAAAATTGTTCTTACGGGCAACCCAATAAGACAAAAAATTCTTGATTTAAGCAATAATAAATATGAATTACCTAAAAAAATATACCCCAAAAGCCGAGACAAAATGGGCTATAAGAGCCTAGTTTTATCTTCTGAATTTCAAGATATGCAAGAGGCACAAGAAAAACAGCAAAGATTTAATATTCTTATTATTGGCGGCTCTGGCGGGGCGCAGATTTTTAGCAAAATATTACCTAAGGCCTTTTTCAATCTTAACGAAGAAATAAAAAATAACATTGAAATAACTCAACAATGTCGCCCAGACTTATGCGAAGAAACCTTTAATATTTACGAGCAATTTAATTTAAACATAGAAATTGACAGTTTTTTCGATGATATGCCAGAAAAAATAGCAAAATCTCATTTAATTATCGCCAGATCAGGGTCATCTTCGATAAATGAGTTTTTAGCGGCCAAAAAACCCATGATTTTAGTGCCCCTTGCCAAATCTGCTGATAACCACCAATTGAAAAATGCCAAAATAATAGAAGAATCAGGTGCGGCTATTTTAGTCGAAGAAAAAGAATTTACAATTAATAAAATACGCAGCATTATTCAAAGATTACTGAAAAATGATATAAAATTGATTGAAATGTCTAATTCTTGTAGTAAAATATCTAAATTAGATGCAACTGAAAAATTAGTAAATATTGCAAATGACTGAAGAAAGTAATAATAAAATAGAAGAATTTGGACAATTTATTAAAAAATCACGGCAAGAGCAAAAAATTGAAATTTATGATATTTGTCGGAAGCTAAATATTAAAGAAAAAAATATCATAGACCTTGAAGAAGGAAATTGGCGAAGTTTCGATAAAAAACTATATGTTGTCGGCCTAATAAAATCATATTCAAAATTACTGCGAATTGATGAAAAAATTATCGACCAAAGAATGTCAACTTTATCATTTGACTCAAATACGACAAATAAAACACATCAATTAGTAAATATTGGCGAACACAGAGACTTATCACCCGACAAAAAAACATTTGTTAATTTTGTTATTTTGTCGTCAATTTTATTCGCAATATTCCTGTTAATTTTAGGAAACAACCTAAGTAAATCAAACTTAATAACAAACCAAGAAATAATAGAAAAAATCAACAACGCCAATGAAAATTTTTAAAACCTCTTTATTTTTAGCAATTTTATTTTTTATCTCAAACTCTTTAGCCAACAATGCTAACGACAATTGGCAAGGCGAGCCATTTTCTGGCTTCAAGATGACCAATTCAGTTTCTGGCAATAATTATATGATTTCAACCGCCGACAAACACGCTAGCCAAGCTGGTGCTTGGGCCTTGAAGCAAGGTGGAAATGCAATTGACGCCGCAATTGCGTCGCAAATGGTATTAAACTTGGTCGAGCCGCATTCTTCTGGCATTGGCGGTGGCGGATTTTTACTTTACTACGATGCAAAAAGTAACATGACTCAATATTTCAACGGCCGCGAAACTGCTCCGGCTTTGGCTCATGAAAAAATGTTTCTAAATAAAAACGGACAGCCCAAAAAATTTCTTGAGGCCGTGCGAGGTGGCCTTTCAGTAGGAACTCCTGGCTTACTTAAAGCTTTAAAAAAAGCCCATGACAAATATGGCAAGCTTAAATGGGCAAAACTTTTTACCCCCGCAATTGAACTTGCTGAAAATGGCTTTGAAGTCGATCAAAGACTTTTGCTTTTGGCTCAGCAAACTCCATTTTTAAAAAAGTCTGAAGAATCTAAAAATCTTTATTTCAGCGAAAATGGTCAGGCTAAAAAATCCGGCTCCGTTATAAAAAATATAGAATTAGCAAAAACATTTAAAATAATAGCAAATGAAGGAATAAAGCCTTTTTACGAAGGAAAAATTGCAAAAAATATAGTAAAAACAGTCAATAGTTCTAAACAAAATCCAGGCTATTTAAGCTTGGCCGATTTAAAAAATTACAAAAGCAAAACTGGTAGTTTAATTTGCTCGACATATCGCATAAAATATAAAATTTGCTCAATGCCATTGCCAAGTTCGGGCGGAATAACTATTTTGCAAATTCTCGGAATTTTAGAAAATTTTAACCTTGCAAATTATGGCGCAAATTCGGTTGAGGCAACGCATATTATGATTGAAGCTGCAAAATTAGCCTATGCCGATCGCAATAAATATGTTGCCGATGTAAAATATGTGCCAATTAACCAAATGCTTGACAAGGTTTACTTAAGAAATCGCGCCAAACTAATAAACCTTAATAAATCAATTAAAAGCGCCAAAGCCGGTAAATTCGAAAAGACAATTGCCGACCTTAATATGACAATTAACAACAATAAAGAATTACCTTCAACCACCCATATTTCTATTATAGACAAACAAGGAAATGCAATTTCTTTAACTAGCTCGATCGAATATTATTTTGGCTCTGGCCTTATTACCAACGGCTTTATGCTTAATAATCAGTTAACTGACTTTTCATTTCGGCCAAAAATTGATGGCAAAATTGTTGCAAATCGCGTTCAACCAAAAAAACAGCCCCGAAGCTCGATGAGCCCTGCTTTTGTTTTTGATGAAAATGACAATTTAATCATGATAGTCGGATCACCCGGCGGGCCCAGAATAATACAATTTGTTGTAAAAACAATCGTAAACCATCTTGACTTTAAAATGGATATTCAAAGTGCAATTTCGGCGCCAAATTTCATAGTTTTAAATGATAAAATAGAACTTGAAAATAGAACAAAAATAACAAAATTACAAACCGACCTTGAAAAAATTGGTCAAAAAATAGAGCTGAAAGACATTGTTAGCGGAATTAATGCAATTTCTATTAAACGCAAAAAGAGTTTTTTTACCAACAAAGAAAAAACAATAATCGAGGGAGGGGCCGACCCCAGAAGGCAAGGAAAAGCAGTAGGAAATTGAATAATTACACCTTAAGCAGTAATTTATCACGGTCACAATTTAATTAATAAGCCCATCACCAAAATTTCAATATAGATTTTTTGTGACTTGCATCTTTTTTATCTCGCCCTTAATGCAACTTCTTCATCTTTAAAGGCGCATAAACACTTAATTTTGCTAGAAAAATCATCGATAAAATTTCAATTTTTTTCATCATTTTTTACCAAAAATATTTTGTCTTTATATTACTTTAAAGATCCATAAGTTGATATAAAATATCTTTTTAAAGCTTTCGCGTGGCATTTAAGTTTAAATGATAATAGCTACAAAAGGAAATTAAAGCGCTTTTATAAATAATATTTTAGCATAAATCAATCTTTGCAAAAGGAGTAAAAAGTTAGAGCTTGGTTTAGCTGTAAAAAGCTAGTATGTTACTTAACTCTTGTCTCTAAAATTTTCAATCTTTTGTCAAAATTGTCATAATTGGAGACATTCTTAACCATTTTTTTAAGCGCAACAACATTGCAATAAATTCTCCATATTACAAAAATTAGAATCAAAATCGCAGAAGATAAAATCGCCAGCACAATTTTTGTAATTTTAATATAATATCCAGCCTTTTCCTTAATTTCCTTTAATTTTTCAACCGACCTCTGAGCCTCGTCAATCATCGCTCTGACCTTCTTTTCTTCTTTGTCAATTTTATCTTTATATTTTTTTACCTCGCCTTGAAGCTGGCCATCATATTTATTGATAATTTTATCAATTTTCTTCTCAAGATTTTTTGTAATTTCATTTGAAGATCCTTGGCTAATTTCTTTTAGAGCATCTCCTAAATTAATAGCACTTGCGTTGTTTGCGGCGACAAAAACAAAAAATAAAGAGATTATGATTTTTTTCATTAACATATATTTACAAATTTATTAATATTAAAAGTTATTTTAGCAAACCGACTAATAAGTTCAACAATTTATATTAAACCATCTTAACTTTAAAACTAATTTTCGGGCGCTAAAAATTTACCAAATAATTAAATTATAACAGGCAAAGATAATAAGATTTGAAGATGATTTTTTAACTAAATTCTAACTTTAAAAGTGATCAATTATAAAGTTAGAATGAATAATAGAGACCAGTCAATTTTTTATTTGAGATATCTTACAAAACCAAAATAACACCAAGCCCGTTTTTAAATATTAATTAAGGACTAAATAATTTGAGCAAACCAGCAAAAAACATTGCTAACAAACGCTTTGTTGAGTTTTTTTATAATTGATTTAATAATTAAATTACGACAAGTAAATTATATCTAAAGTTATAATCAGCGTTGCGCCATTTTAACTTTAGATATAAATTTTAGGGGCTAAGAAAACTTTACCAAGATAATTTATTGCAAAAAATGAAATATCAGGTGATATTAAGAAAATTTAACGGTGGCTTTTTTGATTAAGTTTTAATTAATAAATGATATAAATTGGGTGAAAAATATTTACGCATAAATTATCGTAAAAACTAAGTCGCTCTCACTGCAATAATATAGAGCATGTCGCGCGATGTTAATTCTTTATGAATTTACCCGCCAAACACACTTCATAATTACTAACCTAAACTTTAATCAAAAAAAACCACAACTACTAATAAACCCTTTTCTTAGGCGGAAAACTCTGAACCTCATTTGTCATTGGTTTTAGCGAAACATCACGATAATCAAATTTCACGCCACCTTTTCCATCAACAAATGAAATGCTATGTTTCATCCAATCTTTGTCGTTACGCTCTTTAAAATCTTCACGCGCATGTGCTCCACGGCTCTCTTTTCTGTTAAGAGCAGACTCAATAGTTACAACCGCTTGGCTTCTTAAATTGTCAAGTTCAAGCGCTTCAACTAAGTCGGAGTTCCAAATTAAACCACGATCTTTAATTTTAACATCTTCAAAGCTGTTAAAAATATCTTTCATTTTTGTAACGCCTTCTTGCAAATTTTCTTCAGTTCTAAAAACAGCAGCGTGTTTTTGCATTGCTTGCTGCATATTAAGCCTAATTTGCGCAGCCCCAATATTTCCGTCAGAATTTCTTATTTTGTCAAGCCTTGCAATTCCTTCTTCGCCGGCATTTACATTTTTAAATTCGCTTTGAGCCGCCCCAGCTTCAACAATTTCAGCCGCCCTAATAGCTGCCGAACGCCCAAAAACAACAAGATCAAGAAGCGAATTCGATCCAAGTCTATTGGCGCCATGAACCGAGACACAGGCCGCCTCGCCAATTGCCATCAAACCATTAACGACATCAGCTTTGCCATTCTTGACATTCAAAACTTCGCCACGATAATTTGTTGGAATTCCACCCATATTGTAATGAACCGTCGGAATAACAGGAATTGGCTCTTTAGTAACATCGACGCCCGCGAATATTTTTGCAGTTTCCGAAATCCCCGGAAGCCTTGCATGCAAAACTTCTGGCTCTAAGTGATTTAAGTGCAAATAAATATGATCTTTATTTTTTCCAACACCTCTTCCCTCCATAATTTCCATTGTCATCGAACGCGAAACAACATCTCGACTTGCTAAATCTTTGGCTGATGGTGCATATCTTTCCATAAAACGCTCGCCTTCAGAGTTAACCAAATATCCACCTTCCCCTCTGGCGCCCTCAGTAATTAAGCATCCCGATCCATAAACTCCGGTTGGGTGAAATTGCACAAATTCCATATCTTGAAGTGGCAATCCTGCACGCGCAACCATTGCATTACCGTCACCAGTACAAGTATGGGCCGAAGTTGCAGAAAAATAAGCTCTGCCGTAGCCGCCAGTTGCCAAAACAACCATTTGCGCTTTAAAGCGGTGGATTGTTCCGTCAACCAAATTTAAAGCGGTGATTCCTCGACAAACACCGTCTTCCATAATTAAGTCAAGCGCAAAATATTCAATAAAAAATTCTGCATCATTTTTTAGCGATTGTTGATATAAAGTATGTAAAATTGCATGACCAGTCCTATCGGCCGCTGCGCATGTTCTTTGCGCCGAACCACCTTCTCCATATTCCGTAGTCATGCCACCAAATGGTCGCTGATAAATTTTTCCCTCTTTATTTCTAGAAAATGGAACGCCATAGTGCTCAAGCTCAATAATAGCTTCTGGCGCCTCTTTACACATATATTCAATTGAGTCTTGATCTCCAAGCCAATCCGAACCTTTAACTGTATCATAAGCGTGCCATCTCCAATCATCATCACCCATATTGCCCAGCGCCGCAGAAATTCCACCTTGCGCCGCAACTGTATGAGAGCGCGTCGGAAAAACCTTAGATACGCAAGCCGTCTTCAAACCCTTTTGCGCCATTCCAAATGTTGCACGCAAGCCAGCACCACCAGCGCCAACAACAACAACATCAAATTCATGATCAATAATTTCGTAATTTCCAATTTTTGTTTTTGTCATATTAAACAATTTTTTAGTTAAAGTTTAAGTCTATCGGTTAAAATTAACCAACTAAATGCAATTTAATAATCGCCAATGTGGCAGCAACAGAGGTTAGTATTGATAAAAAATGCGTTGCAATTATCATAGTTTTTCTTTTAAGCCTGTGTGAGATATAATCTTCGTATACAACTTGTAATCCAAGGCTTCCGTGGTAAAGCGAAGTTGTAATTAATAAAATCCCCATAACCGCATTAAAAGGATAAGCAAAAAACACCGCCATATTAGCCTCAACATCTTGAATTACAGATATAAATGAATATGCAAGCCAAATAATTAGCGGAATTAGAGCTATAGCCGATACTCTTTGCATCATCCAGTGGTGAGATCCTGTTTTTGTAGCCGGAGCAATTTTTATATTTTTCATAAAGTCAATATTACATAAATTTAAAGTAAGCCACCATGGCAATAATTACAGCAGTTAACAACATTGAAGAAAAAATTACCAAAAAACCAGTTCTTCTAGCTGTTTTTAGATCGTAACCCTTGCCAATATCCCAAAATAGATGACGAATTCCGTTGCAAAAGTGATAGCACAGAGCCAAAATAACCCCAACCATAGCAAAGCACGACAAGTAACCCATCAGATTTGTAAGCCAGCAATCGCAAGAATGTTGTTGCGGCGAATATTGAGCATTGTAAGTAAATAAAACAACATACCAAGAAATTAAAATTATTGATAAATATATTACAATTCCACTTATTCTATGGCCAATTGAAGTTAAAGAAGAGACATTCCAATTATAAATTTGTATATGCGGCGATGTTGGCAAGTCTTTTTTGTTGTTCATTTGTAATTAATTATAGTTAATTTTTTTCTATAAATTCTACTATTAATTCTAATAAATATTCAAAGAAAAATCAAGTAAATTTTAAAAAAAATGCTTTTATATCTCTTGATAAAAGTTATCAAATATAAATTTTTACTTATAGTTTTAAATTAAATTATTTAACCCTATCGCAAGTCTTAAAATTCAAGTATTTTGATCAAAAAAACCTTGCTTTTGTTAAAAATTTTAGCATAATATTAAATTTTACCATAACAACGAAAATTAAAGTCAAGATAATGACAAAAAAAGCATTAATTACCGGAATTACTGGACAAGATGGATCATATTTAACTGAATTTTTACTAGAAAAAAACTATGAAGTTCATGGAATTATTCGCCGCTCGTCATCTTTTAATACTGGTCGCATAGATCATCTTTATAATAAAGAAAATATTTTAAATAAAAAATTATTTTTGCATTACGCAGATTTAGCCGATTCATCAAGCATTTCTCGTCTTTTAGAAAAAATCGAACCCCACGAAATATACAACCTAGCGGCGCAAAGCCATGTAAAAGTAAGCTTCGAAATTCCTGAATATACAACCGATATCGACGCCACTGGAACCTGTAGAATTTTAGATGCAATTAAAGAAACGCAAATAAAAACCAAATTTTATCAGGCCTCATCAAGTGAAATGTATGGCAAAGTTCAGGAAATTCCGCAAAATGAAGAAACTCCATTTTATCCACGCAGCCCATATGCTTGCGCCAAAGTTTACTCGCATTGGTTAACTATTAATTATCGCGAAAGCTACGATATTTTTGCTTGCAACGGAATTTTATTCAACCACGAATCGCCAAGACGCGGAAAAACATTTGTTACCCGCAAAATAACTAGTGGCCTAGCTGATATTATCACTAAAAAAACAGACAAGATTTACCTTGGTAACCTTGATGCAAAGCGCGATTGGGGATATGCTGGCGACTATGTTGAGGCAATGTGGCTAATGCTTCAGCAAGACAAACCTGACGATTATGTAATTGCAACTGGGCAGACATATTCAGTTAAAGAATTCTTGCAAGAAGCATTTGGTTACAAAAACTTAAATTGGCAAGATCATGTTGAAATTTCTGAAAAATATTTTAGACCAGCCGAAGTTGATCTTTTGATTGGCGACGCTCAAAAGGCTCACAAGAAGCTAGGCTGGAAACCAAAGGTAGATTTTAAAAGCCTAGTTAAAATGATGGTTGATGCCGATCTTGAAAAAGCTCTTAATAAATCAAAATAATTTTAGCAAATTTATAATTAAAATGACCAAAAATAAAAGCAAAATTATCTTTGGAATTGGCTCTAATTTAAATGATCGCAAAGCTAATATTACAAAATCTATTCAATTTTTAACAAAAGATCTAAATTTATCGCAAGTAAAATCATCAAAATTTTACGAAAATGACGCCCTTTTAAAACAAGATTCTCCGCCTGAATGGAATAAGAAATTCTTCAACATTGCATTAAGCGCTAAGTTTGACAAAGAAATCTTTAACCCAGAAGAGATATTAAAAATAATCAAAGATATTGAAATAAAAATTGGCAGAAAACCATCGCAAATATGGTCTCCTCGAGAAATTGATATAGATATTTTGGCGATTGATGACCTGGTAATAGAAATAGAAGATAAACTTTCAATACCTCATAAATCACTTTTGCAGCGCGATTTTTTCGTGAAAACCTTCGCCGAAATCGAGCCCAATTGGCGCTATCCTAGAAATGACGAAAATTACAATAGGAAAATTACCGAATTTTTGCAATATTTTTCATCAAAATAACTGCTATTTCAGGCTCGTTTTTACGCTCAGAACAAATCAATCTTTAAATTCCAATTTGGAGTAAATAATTTTATTGATAAAAGAATTTCATTGCAAATTTATGTGAGTTCTTAATAGTTAATTTAGCGATTACATTATGCTATTTAAATCTTATAATTAGCTACTTAAGAGCTGAATAATTTTATCAAGATAAGTTTTGCAAGAAATAATTTATATCCTCAAATACAGAAGTTTTATTGATTAAAGTTGATTATAAAGTTAAGATAACATAACTATTCTAGGTTAGAATTCAAAATTAAACCTTGACATATAACCTTTTATTTTTTAGTTAAAATATTTCAATAATACTTATTAAGCAAGAAGTTAAGAAAAGTCACATATATACAATTTTCTATTTACCTAAAATTAAAGTCTGAAAATGGGAAACAGAGTAAGTCATCTTGAAATTAGAACTTCTCTTTTTCGTGTTTGCCGCCACGGGGGTCGCAGTATAGTAGCAAAGGGGCGGCGATGAAAATTGAAGAATAAACGCCAACTACAACGCCAAAAAAGGCACCCACACTAAAACTTGAAAGAACAGATCCGCCAAAAAGAATAAGCGCAAGCAAAGCCAACAAGGTAGTAAACGATGTTAATATTGTGCGAACTAAAGTAGAGTTTAAGCTAGAATTAATAATTTTATTCATGTTTGATTTTTTCCATCGACGCAAATTCTCTCTTATACGATCAAAGATAACCACAGAATCATTTATTGAATAACCAATTACAGTTAAAATAGCCGCAATTGATGTTAAATTAAATTCAATCTGAGTTAAGCTGTAAAATCCGACAACCAGTATAGTATCGTGTAGCAAAGATAGAATTCCACCTATTCCAAACTGCCAATCAAAGCGAACCCAAATATAAATCATTAAAAATATTAAAGACAAAAACAGAGCCATAAAACCCTTTTGTATAAGCTCCGAGCCAATTTGAGGACCAACATAGTCAATTTTTCTATATATTACAGAATTATTATATTTATCGCTTAATATTTTTTGTATTTCCTCTATTGCAATCCTTTGATTTGGCTCTAAACTTGTTGAATATAATCCTTGAGAATCGTAAGATTTGTCGGTTTTTGCCACCCGAATAAGATAATCATCATTACCAATATTTTGAATATTGGCGTCAATTTTATTAGATAAAACTGACCTTAAATCCTTAACGCTGCTATTTTTTATTCTAACTTCTATTAATACTCCACCAGAAAAATCAATACCAAGGTTTAAACCTTTAAAATATATTAAAAGTAGAGACGATATAACCAGAATAACGGAAAACAAAAGAGCGCATTTGTGGATCATCATAAAATTGAACTCTTTATCCGCAAAGAACTCTCTAAATATTTTCATATAGCCGAACCTTTATTTTGCCCTTTATCTAAAATTAGTTACAAAAACTAGCAGAAGTTTTTAATAAAATTTACGAGCTAATATTTTTGATTTTTTTGTTAAGCCTAGAAAGCTTACGAGCCGCATTATTAACATGGAAAAGGTTTTTACTAACACCTTTCATCATTTCAGACTCTAAAATTTTAAAACCAGAAACGGCGTCTTGTTTATTTTCAGACTTTATAGCATCTTGAACTTTTCTGATAAATGTTCTAATTCTGCTTTTTCTAGAATTGTTGATTAAATTTTTTCTTTCACTTGATCTAAGAGCTTTTTTTGCAGCTTGTTTATTTGCCATTTTCTATCGCTAATTAGTTAATTTAATATAATATATTCATATAATTTTTTATTATTTTAAGTCAAATATGCAAAAAATAAAATAATTATTTAAGAGGTAAAATATTAATCAAATTCTATTTAAATGTCAAGATTTAATTAATCTTACAACCGACTATTGGTAACTATAAAAATAGATTTTAATATAATTTTATTAATTATTGGTTACCGAAGCTATTTTTGCGACAATATTATAAGTAAAGCAATATAAATTTAATCCATAAAGCAACTTTTAACTAATAATTACTTAAATAATAAAATATATTTAACATTGCCATTTCACAAAAATTTTTACCAATTGCTCGTTTATATTCTTTAAATCAGCAAAAAATTAGATTATAGCCATTATTGCAATTAAATATCTATTGCTAACAACGAGGATTTTTTATCAATATTTCAAAAAGAATTTTCGATAAATTTTAACTATTTATTTATTTTATCTATCTTCATATATTCTTTTAAGACATCAGGCACACTGACCGAACCATCTTTATTTTGGTAATTTTCCAAAATTGCAATTATAGTTCTGCCAACCG
The DNA here is from genome assembly GCA_965661355.1 of Rickettsiales bacterium. Classification (GTDB taxonomy): domain Bacteria; phylum Pseudomonadota; class Alphaproteobacteria; order Rickettsiales; family UBA1997; genus CAMCFD01. The sequence continues at coordinate 14,545 of CBFIDI010000019.1, forward strand.
CCAAAGCCGAACCGTTCAAGCTATGGACAAAATAATTTTTTTTGTCTTTTTTATATTTCGCACCCATTCTTCTTGCCTGAAAGTCACCACAATTAGAACAACTTGAAATTTCGCGATATCGATTTTCGGAAGGCAGCCAAACCTCTAAATCGTAGGTTTTATTAGCCGAAAAACCCAGATCCGCCGAACATAAAAGCATTTTTCTGTACGGAATTTTTAAATCTTGTAAAATTTCACAAGCCAAATTTGTCATTTTTTCATGTTCGTTTTCAGATTCTTCTGGTGAAACAATGGAAACAATTTCAACTTTTTTAAATTGATGTTGACGAATCATGCCTTTGGTATCTTTGCCGGCCGAGCCCGCTTCGCGTCTAAAACAAGGTGTACAAGCGGTAAATCTAAGTGGCAAATCTTCATGTTTCAATATTTTTTGCGCCACTAAATTAACCAAAGATACCTCGGCCGTCGGAATAAGCCAACTTCCATCTTGCGTCACAAAAGCCTCTTCACTGAATTTTGGCAACTGACCCGAACCAAACATAGCATTACTGCGCACTAAGTTTGGCGGCGATATCTCTTGATATCCACTTGCGGCCGCTTTATCTAACATAAAATTCGACAAAGCCCTTTCAAGTTTAGCGACTTCACCCGACAAAGTAGAAAATCTGGCACCAGAAATAATGCGACTTTGCTCAAAATCTAGCATTCCTAAATTTTCACCAATTTCATAATGAGATTTTGGCGCAAAGTCAAATTGAGTAATTTCGCCCCATTTTTCAACCTCTAGATTATCATCTTCATTTTTGCCCCACGGCACAGATTCAGAAGGTATGTTAGGAATTTCACTTAAAATATTATTTAATTTATCTTCAGCGCTAAAGTCGCTTTCAAGATCGCTAAGATTTTGGTTATTTTTTCTAGAATCTTCAAGCAGATAATCGGCGTCTTTGCCTTCTTTTTTTAAAATGGCAATTTGCCTAGCAAATTCATTGCGCTTTTTTTGCAATTCTTGAATTTGCGTTAGTTTTTCACGCTTTTTTTCATCAAGCTCAATTAATTGTGCCGAGTTATAATTGGCGCCGCGCTTTTTCATGGCACTGTCAAAAATTTCTGGATTTTCTTTTATGAATTTGATGTCTATCATGTCTTTATATTTTTTTAAACTTTAGCCTTAAGTTAAAGTTTCTTTTTGTCTAATTTTTATCGCTTATATATTATTTTGTATTTTGAAATTCTAGTTTTAGCTTAACAAGTTTATTATCAACAGATTACAATAATATATTTAGGACAATAAAAGCTAATAGCTAAATTAATTAAAAAATTTCTAGATTTTTGGCTTGCATTAATTTATCATAACCTTGTTAACTAAAAAATCAATAAAAATCGCCTCAAACAATGCAAGACGAAGTAAAATTATCACAAGAAATTGTTAAAATTGAATCTTTCAGTGGATACAACCCCGAAGCCATAAATTTTGTTGCTAATTTTTTAAAAAAATTAGATTTTGAATGCGATTTTTTAACTTTCGAAGAAGAAAATTCATACAAAGTCAATAATCTTCATGCGGTATACAATCCCCATAAGTCAGATAAAGTCTTCTATTTTGCAGGACATACCGATGTTGTGGCCACCGGAGATTTAAACTCATGGAAACACAATCCTTTTTCAGCAACAATTGAAGGTGATTATTTATATGGCCGCGGAACCTCTGACATGAAATGCGCCATTGCCTGCTTTATGCAAGCAACAAAAGAATTTTTAACGCAAAACCCCGAACCTGAATTTGGCATCGGTTTTTTAATAACAAATGACGAAGAAGCAAAAAGTATTAATGGCACAAAAAAAGTTCTAAACTGGATGGTGAAAAATAACCATAAAATATCATCTTGTCTAGTTGGCGAACCAACCAACCCAAACAAACTAGGTCAAATGGCCAAAGTCGGAAGGCGCGGAAGTATAAATTTTGAACTTGAAATTATTGGCAAACAAGGTCATGTTGCTTACGCCGAAAAAGCTCTGAACCCAATAACTTGCCTCATCGATATTTTAAAAATGGTTAACGATCATACTTTTGACGACGGCAATGAGTTTTTTGTACCGACAAATCTTGAAATAACTAATATTCAAAGCGATAATTTAGGCGACAATGTAATTGCTGAAAAAGCAAATGCTAATTTTAATGTTCGCTTTAACTCAAACCATAATTCAAGCAATATTTTGCAAATTATTGAGTTTGCCTGCAAACAAAATTGTGGAGCAATTGGCTATAAATATAACCTTAAGCACCGAGTTAGTGGCGAATCATTTTTAACCAAAGAAAGAAGTTTAGCTTGCTTAGTGAAAAAAGTTGCCTCTGAAAAAACTGGAGAAAAAACAGAATTAACAACAACCGGTGGAACTTCTGATGCTAGGTTTATCAAAGATTATTGCCAAGATTTAGTCGAATTTGGACTTATTAACAAAACATCTCATCAAATTGACGAATATTCAAAAATTTCAGAAATAAAACAGCTTAAGGAAATTTATTTTGCTATATTAAATCAATATCAAAATCTTAATTAATGAAAAATCTACAAAACATATTCTCTAATTTATTACTAAAATATATAAACCCAAATTTAATTGAAGCCAAAAGAGCCAAAAACTTTAACAAGCTTCAATCCAGATTTATCAGACTTATGATCAAAGGCGGTAAAATCAGTAAATTTAAACTTAAGTTAATCGAGTTATTTGTAACATTACTTGGCTGCGGAAAATATAAAAATGCCCCTGGAACAATAGCAAGCGTTGCAACAGTTTTTATTTGGTTTGGCCTAACAATGATATTTTTAAAATTTGACATACCATTTTTATATGAAAATATTTTTTGGGCCGCAACTCTTCTAATTACCACAATTTATGCCACGGCCACTATCCCAATTTATACCAGTAACTTGCCAGAAACAGACCACCCTTCAATTGTTATTGACGAATTTATTGGTCAAATTATAACTTTATCGCTTACTTATCCACTTGTTCGCTCTTTTTACCATGACGACAGCTGGCTTTTAACCAAAATAGTTATATGCACCCATCTTTTTCTGAGTTTTTTACTATTTCGCGCCCTAGATATTTCAAAACCACTTTTAATTGGCTGGGTTGACAAAAATATAAAAACACCTTTCGGGGTAATACTAGACGACATAATAGCAGGAATTTTCAGCGCATTAATTAGTATTACAATTTTCGTGATTTATAAATCTTCAATTACACAACTACATAGTTTTTGATTTTTATAAAATTTTTAAGTAATTTTTTAAAGCTAATTGACTTTATCAAAAAATTTATTTAAAATTCACACTTATACAAACTTTCGTTAATTTGACCGTTTTTTAGTTTAAGTTATTTAACGGATAAATTTTAAGTAAAAAGCCGCGCATTATTAAGAATATAAATAAGATTTTTTACTTAACCTTTAGACCAAAAATAAACTATAAATTAGCAATTATAATAATGAAAATGGCAATTTAGCTATGCCATAAAAATTTATTATTAATTTACAAGAAAAATTTACAAGAAAATAATTTAACCGATGGAAAATCTTTTTTCAGAGTCTGTAATATTGCTTTTTGAGGTCATTTTGCCTATTGTGACAAAAATTGCCCTAATTTTAGCCCCTCTCATCGCTGGCGTTGCATATTTAACGCTTATGGAGAGAAAGGTAATTGGCGCAATGCAGCTTAGAAAAGGCCCTAATTTAGTTGGTCCTTTTGGACTATTTCAACCTTTGGCTGACGGACTTAAGTTAATGTTAAAAGAAGTAATAATTCCACAAGATGCTAACAAGGCCCTGTTCTTACTGGCTCCTATTGCGACTTTTATTCTTGCGCTTATTGGCTGGGCGGTTATACCTTTTAGCGAAACTTTTGTTGTTGCTGACATCAATGTTGGCGCCACCTATATTCTAGCAACTTCATCACTTGGCGTCTACGGAATTATCATTGCTGGCTGGGCCAGTAACTCAAAATATGCATTTTTGGGCGCAATAAGATCTTCGGCTCAAATGATATCTTACGAAGTTTCAATTGGCCTCATTATAATTTCAGTTTTAATGTGGGCCGGATCACTTAACCTTAAAGACATAGTTCTGGCGCAACAAGATGGCTGGTTCGCTGTTCAATTATTCCCGATGTTTGTATTATTCATAATTTCAGCCCTAGCAGAAACTAATCGCCTACCATTTGATTTACCAGAAGCCGAATCGGAACTTGTCGCTGGTTATAATGTTGAATATAGCTCAATGCCATTTTCACTATTTTTCTTAGGCGAATATGCTAATATGATTTTAATCTCAGCTTTTGCTACAATTTTATTTTTAGGTGGCTGGCTGGTTCCATTTGATATAGAGGTGCTAAAAATAGTTCCTCCACAAATATGGTTTATAGTAAAAATAATCTTCATATTATTTATATTTATTTGGGTTAGGGCAACATTGCCAAGATATCGCTATGACCAACTTATGCGACTTGGCTGGAAAGTATTTTTACCGCTAAGCTTAACATGGGTAATATTAAGCTCGGCTTATATAGTTTATACACAATAATTTATGAATTTACTTAGATCAATTTACCAATTTATTTTAATAGAAATTATAGCGGGCCATCTTTTGACCTTAAAATATTTTTTTAAAAAGAAGGTGACCATTAATTATCCTTACGAAAAAGGACCAATCAGTCCAAGATTTCGTGGCGAGCACGCATTAAGACGCTATCCCAATGGTGAAGAGCGCTGTATTGCTTGTAAACTATGCGAAGCAATTTGCCCCGCACAAGCCATAACAATAGAAGCCCAAGAGCGCGACGATGGAAGTAGAAGAACTACAAAATATGACATTGACATGATAAAATGTATATATTGCGGAATGTGCCAAGAAGCTTGCCCCGTTGATGCAATTGTCGAAAGTCCTAACTTTGAATTTTCAACCGAAACCAGAGAGGAGCTCTATTACGACAAAGATAAACTCTTGGAAAATGGCGATAAATATGAATATATGCTTCAAAAATCAATTGAATCAGACCTAAAATATAGATAAACTAATAATTATGGACTTCAATTTAATTTTATTTTACATATTCTCTTTCATTTTAATTTCTTCAGCAACACTTGTTGTCAGCAGTAGAAATATGGTGCATTGCGTTTTATTCTTAATTCTTGCCTTCATGAACGCCGCCGCATTATTCATATTACTTGGCGCCGAATTTATAGGAATGCTAACAATAATTGTCTATGTAGGCGCCATCGCTGTTTTATTCTTGTTTGTAGTCATGATGTTAAATGTTGACAAATCTCAAGCTAAAAAGTTAGTAAATAAATCAATTCCGCTTCTTATAAGCGTTGCCGTAATATTCTTTTTAGAATTATTTTTAATATTGAAACTGACTTTAATTGGCGATTATCAAAAAATAATATTATTCCCAATTTCTGAAGAAACATCCAATATTTCGGCAATTGGATCCGTTTTATATACTGAATTTTTCTTGCCATTTCAAATTTCTGGCGCCATTTTATTTGTCGCCATGATCGGTGCTATTGTATTAACATTAAACGATAAAAAGCGATTTATCAGAAAGCAAAAAATATCTGACCAAACTAAAAGAAATCAAAATAATTCGGTAGAAATAGTAAAAGTAAAATCAGGCGAAGGGGTAAATTTATGATGAATCACTTAACGATAAACCATTTTGTATTTTTGTCTTTAATTCTATTTTGTATTGGCCTAAGTGGAATTTTTATCAACCGCAAAAATATAATATCACTTTTAGTATCAATAGAATTAATGCTTTTGGCAACCAATATAAATTTCATTGCCTTTTCAGCCTTTTTGCAAGATTTAAACGGACAAATATTCTCTATTTTTATATTAACAATTGCCGGAGCCGAGGCCGCAATTGGTTTAGCAATTTTGGTAATTTACTTCAACAATAACAAAAATATTGAAACCAAAGAGGTCTCATCTTTAAAAGGTTAAGTATTTTGAACAGGCAAATCATGAAAAAATGCCTCTTTTTTATCATTGTACTCTTATATTTTTATCCTGGCCTGTCTTTTGCTGAATATCAAGATATTAAATACGACCAGTGTCACTTAAAGAAAAAAAGCTACGACCTTGTCATTGACTCCGTTATAAGTAACAAAAAAACCGCCCTTAGCTCTCTTGCAGGATGTTTACGCTTTAATCACAGATTAATATTTCACGCCTGCCTTATCGACCCCTCGCAGCTTCAATATAGCGAAAATTTATTTAAAGACAACGAAAATTTTGTTCTAAGTTTAATTAAAATACACCCACGGGCACTAAAATATGCTTCTAAAAGATTGCGAAATGACCAAAGTTTTGTCAAAAGAATTACCTACATTTATCGCGAAGCAATAAAATATGCCGATAAAAAACTTCTTGACAATAAAAATTTTATGGCAGAGATGATAAAATATGATTCTAGAAATTACATTTTTGCTTCAAAAAGAATTAGATCAAGCTTTGAACATGCAAAACTTGCCTTTCAAGATAATGGCTCATTGTTGATTTACGCTCCAGAATCAGTTAGATCTAATAAAGAACTAGTAAAAATTGCCTTAAATTCTAGCCTTGAAGCGTTTTATGTCATTGATCCAAAATTGGCTCTAGATCCACAGATTGCAAATTTATTACATGAAGGAGACAAAGCTTTATCGCATGAGAAATTAGAAAAATATATTACAAAAACCTATTTAACCAACCATAAAGAAGAAGTTTTTGGCAAAAAGTTAAATTATGAAAAAGAACCAAAGTTTAAAAATAATATAATCATCAACAGAAACTATATTACTAAATGGCACGAACAACTAAAATTTAATGATCTGTTTTTTCAAAAAAACTGGGTTCTAACTCCAGCAAAAAACAGAAATTTACCACATTATTGGCAAGAAGATCTTAAGAAATATCCGGATTTAGTAAAAAAGATAGAAAAATTCTTGGCTAAAAGGCTTGTCGATCTTGAAACTTCCAATAATTTATATTTAACCTATTTGTGGAAAGTCAAAGACAAACCTTTAACCTTGGCGCTTAACTTATATATGCTGCGCGCAAAAAGCAATTATGAATTAAATTATAAATATGTCAATGTAACGGATTTATCTATAATAGCACAAAAAACTAAATCTGGCTGGCAAATGAGCGTAGTTAGAGTTTTGATGGATAAAGACATTAAAACTGATATTTCTTACGACCACGGACATAAAAGATATTTCTTGCAAGATCTCTATCTTCAAAGCGAAGATGATAAAAATCCTAAAATAATTTACAGAATAGAAAGTGAATTTAGCAAATATTTTGAAATTTACGAAGAGATGCATGGTGGAAAATATCACATGATATATAGATTAAATCCTCTTAAAATGGCAAAAGCCACAAAATCTAACAATTATAACCAACATATCAAAAATTTTAAACGCGAAGATTTAGAAGAACAAGAATGGCTCAAAAACATGGAAGAATGCGCGAAAAATTACAAATGCGCGAAAAAAATCGGCAATTTCCACGAAATTATTGAATTTCCTGAAAATTATGAAAATTAAGTATAAAAACTTTAACAAGACAAGTTTTTAAATTATACCAGACTCTATTTTTTAGGCTAGATAAAACAAAATATTTTGACCTGGTTTTGGATATTATGCATAAATCTCATCTTTAAATACCAATTAAAAAATAAGTCACAATCAACACTTTACTGAGTTTTGTTGCGATAAATTTAGCGGTTAAATTGATATTTTAAAATGAAATTTGTCCATCATGCCATTTTAATTTTTTAGCTGATTATTTAAAGACTAAAAAATTAAACCACAATAATTATTGTAAAATAGTGATAAATTTTAACGAATAGACTTTATTTTTAGCGCTTATTTTAACTTATACCAAATCCCATCTTCAAGCGCCAATTTATCCGTCCGTAATTTAATTACTAAATCCATCACTAAAAACTTAACATAGCATTTGTGACGGATAAGTTTTTGCTAATAAATTTATTAATCAAATTATTTAGCCCTGAATTAGTATTACAGATTTCTTACGCTAGTTTATTTTAATATTTACCATAAATAATCGGCAAATTCAAAATGTCATTTACGCGATAAAATATCATCAAAAATTAACCTCAAGCGATAAATTATTAATTAATTATTCTTCAATTTTACGCAAATAATTAACATAAATCGTTGCGCCAACAGAATTTCGACCATTAAGGTTATATTTACCGCCACGCGCAATTTTATAAGCAAATCCATGAGCAAAAACATCAAAAACTATATCTTGATGATAAGATTTAATATCATCGCCAAATAAATCAAAAAATATTTCAAAATTACCAAAGTTACTCTCGATAAAATCTTGTATTTGCATTGCTTTATCAATTTTACTGCGGATAATTTCAGAATCTGTAACTTGATAAATATTTTTAACCAGATCTTGAACGCCGCTATTCTTTAAGACAATTCCCAAAATTAGATCAACATATTTTTTATCACACAATTTCTTAATTTCAGATATATTTTTATCTTTGATCGCCCGCAACAAACCCTCTTGGTTGCCAATATTTAACTCTAAAATAAAATCTTGAACAAATCCTGGCAAAGAAAATTCTATCACCATATCTTTTTTGCTAATTTTATTTAACGCACTTAAAACCAAAGATATAATTTCAAGCTCTGAATCTTGCTTACAACCAACATATTCAACGCCAATTTGTGTTAATTGACGATCGGCATATAATTCATCACTTTTTGTTTGCAAAACATCGCTTACATAACATAATTTTATTGGATCTTTATGTTCCGGAAAATAAGTTGAAATAAGGCGCGATATCTGCAAAGTTGTATCTGATCTGAGGATTAAATTTTTACCCGATTGCGGATCAACAAATTCGAAAGAATTATCCTTTTGCTCTTCACTGTAACCATTGGCAAATTCAATTAAAGGAGTTTTAACCAATTGATAGCCATTATTCATAAAGTAATTTAAGACTAAATTTACCTTGTCATGATTGCTTTTAGCGTCTTTAAATATAAGATCGTAAAAACCAATTGGTAAAATATTATTGCTTTTCATATTATTTATCTTTTATTTTCTCAAAAGCCTTCAGGGCTACATTATACCAAGAATCAATGTCGTTATCAGCGCCAAACCCAGAAAGATATATTCTATCTTCCGCCCTAGTTAAAGCAACATAAAATAGACGCCAATATTCATCTTTAAGCTGCCTTAGTCTTTCTTTCTTGTGAATTTTTAATAAATTATTCTGGTTTTTTTTATTAAGACCCCAAATTGGCAAAGAAACCTCGCCGTAGTTTTCACTTTTATGATTTAGCCAATATATATTCTGCTTGCCAGAATTCATTTTGTTAAAAGAAAAACAGCAATCTGGCAAAATAACAATTTTCGATTGCAAACCCTTCGAAGAATGAATGGTTGAAATAAAAACCGAATTCTTCTCAGCTTCTTCAATTAAAATCTTAGGATCGCTTTTAATAACATATTCTAAGAATTTTTGCAAATTAGCAAATCCATTTTTAACAAAACTTAGAATTTCAAGTAAAAATTTATCTATTATTTCATCCGATATATGTGAAAAATATTTGCTAAAATTTTCTCTTAGACTTACATCAATAACTAAATTATAAAATTCATAAATATCATTTTTTTTGCTATATTCAATATATTTTTCAAGTTTTTGCAAAATTTCATCTTCATTTCCAAGTTTTAATGCCTGAAATAATGTTATGTCTTTGTTATTTTTAAGCTTACATAATTCATATAATTTCTGTTCGCCAATATTAAAAATTGGCGATTTTAATAAACAGGCCAAATTTAGATCATCTTTAGTTAAAAGTACAAAATTAAGAACCGAAATTAAATCTTGAATTAATAAATTTTCACTAAATTTAATTTTTCTAGAACCGCGAAACGGTATTTTGTTTTCCAAAAATTTTTCTTGCAAAATTCTGTCAAAACCTCCTGCCCTGGTTCTAAGCAAAATCATAAAATCGCCATATGAATAATTTTCATTCTTGACTAAATTTATAATTTTATCACAAATTTGCTTGGCCATTTCTTGCTTTTGACAAAATTCTTCATCTAAAATTTTATCTTTAATAATTTCATTCTTCCAAGTTAAATCATTTGACTTTTCTTTTTTCTCAGGTTCAATTCTGGGCCATATTTCAATTAAACCTTCACCCTTACGAAACGCACTATGCTCTTGATAATTTTCAATTTTATTATCACCCTGCCCTAAAAATATTTCATCAACAAATTGTAAAACTTTTGGTAAAGATCGAAAAGAATTTTGAAGCTCGACCTTTTTTATATTTTGACTGTCGGTTCTTTGTTTATAATATTCATAAATTTCACGACTAATATTAGGCATTGCGCCCTGAAAACCATAAATTGACTGCTTGTCGTCACCAATAATAAAAAGTGATCTTGGGTTTTCGCTAACGCCTTGACCGCTAAAAAATTCTTCGGTTAAATATTTAACAATTTGCCATTGTTTATAATTTGTATCTTGCGATTCGTCAATTAAGATATGATCGTAAAAACTATCCATTTTAAACTTAACCCATTCTTTATATTCTGTATTTTCTAGTAATTGGTTAGCTTTAATAATTAAATCATTATAATCAAGAACCGAGTTTTTTCGTTTAATTTCATCATATTTGTGCAAAATTAAGTCCGTCAACTTAAGAAGGTAAGAGCTAAATTGATATATTTCAAAAGAATTTACCTTATCTAGAAAAATATCCAACTTACACTGAAATTCTTCAAAAAAATCATAAAATTCTTCAAATTCTTTGGTGCAAATTGAAGTTTTGCTTTTAAAATTTCCATCTTGTTTTAAAAAGATGTTTTGCAAAACATTTATTGGCAATTCTTCTTGGTTCTTAACTAATTCAAAAAGATTTTGTGCAGTTTTAATGTCGGTTTTTTTTCTCGAATTTTGTAAGATCAAAGCAATTTCTTGCAGTTTTTTAAAATTAATTTCTCGCTTAAATTCTTTAATAATTTGATTTTTATTAGATATATTTTCTAAATCAAATTTTTTTGCAATTTCAGAAATTAAGTTCTCAATATTAAAAAATCTGATTTTCAAGAATGTTAGCTGCTCTTTTTTATTTAGAATTTCAGAAATTAATGACAAAAAACCTTCTTCACTTTGCCTTGAGCTAATTTGAAAAATAATATTTTGTAAATTATTGTCAAATTTAGCCATGTCAAAAACTTCTTTTTTGGCCCTTTGCAACAAAACTTCTTCCAAAATATCATCCATAATTTCAAAATTTGGCGAAATTCCTATTTCAAGAGGAAAAATTTTAACTAAATTTTGACAAAAAGCATGAATTGTTTGGATTTTTATTTCAAAATCTTGCTCCATAATTTTGGCAAATAAACTTCTAGCATATCTTAAAAAATCTTCATTTACAAAGTTAAATCCTAACTTTTGCAATTCTAATTTTAATTTTTCATTATCTAATATCACCCAATTAGATAAGTCTTTAATGATCCTTTCCTTCATTTCAATTGCCGCCGCCTTGGTAAATGTTATGCATAGTATTTTTCGAGCAGAAATCTTGTTGAGCAACAACCGCAAAACCCTATCAACCAAAACCTTAGTCTTTCCAGAACCAGCAGAAGCAAAAACCCACGCCGAGTTTTCAGGGTTAGAGGCGTCTTTTTGTAATTTTTCAATTTGCTCGATCTGATTCATAAATTTAGCTTCTTCTTATATTTTTTATTGATATCGAGTATATAACAAAATTTTTAAGACAAAATAATGGCTAAAGTTAAAATTCAAAGCCATTTGTAGTTATTTTGCATTAAAATAAAGTATTTTTGATATATTTAAATTTTATTTACGACTTGATATTTTTGTCTTCATTTTTACTCTTAAACTACTGATTTAAAAGCTTTTATAAGTTGTTTAAATTTATTTTTATAATTAAAGCCACCAGCAACAAACCTAAATTCTTTCAAATCTCATCAAAAAAGCTTGAATTATTGTTTTAAAAATGCTACATTTACCTTAATTTAACATGCTTTAACTACTAATTATACCCAAAAAAAATAAATATGCAATTTAAAGTCGACAAATCAACATTGTTAAAATCTCTTTCAAGTGTGAATGGCGCAGTTGAAAAGAAAAATACCATTCCAGTTCTTCAAAATGTTAAAATATCTGCTGAAAACGGTAAAATAATACTTTCGGCCACCGACATGGATATTTTAATTACAGCAGTTTTTCAAACCGAAATGCAAAGCAATGGCCAAACTACTGTTCCGGCACAAATGTTTTACGACATAATCAGAAAGATTCCAGAGTCGAATTCAATTCAAATAAGCCAAGAAAGTCCAAATTTATTGCAAATTTCATCAGGTAAATCGAAATATAACCTGCCTTGTATAGATGCCAGCGAATTTCCCAGTCTTTCAGAGGGCGAACTTGAAGAAGAAGTTGAAATTAAAAGCAAAGATTTATCGCAAATGATAGATAAAACACGCTTTGCAATTTCAAGTGACGAAACTAGATATTATCTAAATGGCTTATTTTTGCAATCTATTAAAACCGACGGCGGCTTCGAGCTTCGTTCGGTTGCAACCGATGGCCATAGATTAGCAATGTCAAAAAGCAAAAATGATAATTTAAAATCTGAATTTGGCGTAATTTTACCCAAAAAATCAGTTAATGAAATAAAAAGAATAATTGACAGCGCTGAAACAATAAAAATTTCAGTCTCGGAAACTAAAATTAAAATAATTACCGAAAATGCAACAATTTTATCAAAATTAATTGATGGCGAGTTCCCCGATTACGAAAAAGTTGTGCCAAAAGGCAACGATAAAATTGCCCTAATCAACAAAAAAGCCCTTTTTGACTCAGTAGACAGAGTTTCGACGGTAGCTTCGGACAAACATAAATCAGTTAAATTGACAATTGAAGATAATAAAATCACCCTTCAAATTAATGCCAACGACGGAAGTTACGCTCATGAAGAGCTTGAAGCAAACTATCAGGAAGAAAAGGTAGAAATCGGCTTTAACTCTCGATATTTGCTTGATGTAATTGGCCAAGTTGACAAAGAAGAATTATCAATGAAATTTAAAGATGGCAACTCTCCTTCTTTGGTTGAAGCAAAAGATTTTAGCGCAATTTATGTTATTATGCCAGTTAGAATATAATTTTAGGCCTGTTACTGCAATTTTCTTTAAATTAAACCAACATGTTGCCGCGCAGACCCTTGATTAATTCACTGTCTTTTGTATAAGATACTCTTAAAAAGATAAATTTTAAGTAAAAAGATATATATACCAAAATAATAAAAATTTTACTTAAAAAATTTAAGGCAAGTCTGTTATAAAAACTTTAGAGTCTAAGCGTTAATATAATTAAAATTCAACCTAAGGCCAGCTCTTTTGTGTTAGTTTTTTATCTATAAAGCAATTTTAGCTTTTATTTTAGACCTTAATTACAAACGAAATATCCACAAACTTTTAATTAATTCCAATTTTTCATCTTTAAAACCAGATAAAAACAAAATAATTTTAGCAACAAATTATTAAAAAAATCGAAGTCGCATCCAAAATATAACTACAGAAAATGATATAATGCCATTTTATCTTTTTAGTCAACCATTTATTAGTTAAATTTAGCAAGCAAATAATCGTCAAAACTTCCGCAATATCAAATGATATTAATCATTTTTGACAATTTTATATTGATGAAATTTTTTAACCCTCAATTAGTCAAATATAGCTGAAAGTAGCGTGAAATAATCTATTCCTGCTTATAAAAGCCAATTTATCCATCATAATTTAATTAGCTAATCTGTTCATGAACATTTTAAATAAATATCTTTATAAAAAAATATAAAACAATTCATAAAAATTTGATTTTTAACCAAAATCACAATAAAATCATCAAATTATCTAATTAAAATTGAAAAAATTGCAAAATATCAAAATCACAAAGTTAATATTAGAAAATTTTCGCAATTTTCAAGCCAAAACTTTTAATTTTTCTGCGAATTTAGTTTTGTTTTGCGGCAAAAATGGCAGCGGCAAAACAAACTTACTCGAAGCCTTAACCATATTTAATAAATCAGGTAATTTACGCAAGTCAGATTCCGAAGAAATGATTTTATTGAACCACGACAACAAAATTAGAGAAAAATCATTTTCTCTTTTTAGTGAAATTCAAAATCATGATTTTATTGAAAATATTGGCATTAATTTTCAGCAAAACCAAAGAAAAAAATTAATTAAAGTTAATCGCGAAACCTTAAATGGCAAAAAACTATTAGAGTCAAAATTATATTTTTTAAATTTTATTTGTCTTACTCCACAAATTGAACTTTTGTTAATCTCGGGCAAAACCCAAAGGCGCGAATTTCTAGACGCAATAGTCTGTGATATTGATCAAAACCATAGCCAAAGGTTAAATTCCTATCAGAAATCATTGCGAGAAAGATTAATAATTTTACAAAAAACAGAAAATAAAACTAATTTAAGCTGGTTAGAAATTATTGAAAATAAAATTTCGGAACTTGGCTCGGCAATTTACATCGCCAGAAATGAGGCAATAGATTTTTTTAATAAGGCAATTTCTTCTTTTCAATCAAATTTTCCAAAGTCACAGTTAGAAATTATTAATCATATTTCATTTGAAGAAGCTAATGGAAACGCCCTAAGAATCGAAGAGATTTACAAGGAAAAACTATATAAAAACCGCCAACTTGACAAAGAAAATTTCAAAACTGATTTCGGAGTTCATAGAAGTGACTTTTCAGCGATTTTTTTAGATAAAAACTCAAACGCTAATTATGCTTCGACTGGCGAACAAAAATCAATAATGCTTTGCGTTACTTTGGCTCGGGCTAAAGTTTCATCAATTTACAAAAAACAACCAACAATATT
>CBFIDI010000020.1:0-28658 GCA_965661355.1 Rickettsiales bacterium
TATTTTAACATGCTTAATATAGTCTAGGGCTGATTTTCTGATTCTTTTTATGTCAAAAGGAAAGCCGCAAGGTTCAATTATTTCAAGGTCGGCACCAAAACAGGCACATGTTCTAATTACAGAGCCTAAATTTGCAGCAATTTCTGGTTGGTAAAGAGCGATTTTTGTCATGTTAAAATTTAATTAATCAAACTCACTTCTGGTTTTAAAAGCGACATTAAGAGTTCCTTCGTCAAGATAATCAAGCTCGCTTCCCATTGGTATACCGTAGGCTAGGTGAGTTATTTTAATATCGTATTCTTTAAGATTTTCAGTTAAAAAATTAGCCGTAGTTTGCCCGTCAATTGTAGCAGAAGTTGCTATTATTACTTCTGAAATGTCGATATTTCTTATTCTTTTATGTAAGTTTTCAATATTTAAACTTTCTATGCCAGTACCTGATATAGCCGATAATTTACCACCCAGAACATGATATTTTCCTTTGAAAATTTCGGCGCGCTCTATGGCCCATAAATCTAGAACTTCTTCGACAATGCAAATTATTTTGTCGTCACGCTTGTCGCTGTTGCAAATTGTACAAGTTTCGCCTTCGTCTATATTGCCGCAAATATTACATTTATGAACTTTCTCATCAAGTTTTTTTAAGGAATTTATGAGTGGGGTTAAAGATTTTTCTTTATTTGAAGCTAAGCTTAAAATAATTTTCTTGGCAATTCTGGGTCCCATGCCAGGAAGTTTAGCGATAGATTTTGAAAGGGTGGAAATAATATTTTCTTGCATTTTATTATCAATTTTATTTATGACAAAAACAGACTTATTGTAACATTTTAAATTAAATGATTAAAATGACAAAGTTTTTATTTTAAGAAGCGGTAAATATTTTATTTTTAAGGTTGGTTTTAAATAACAAAAATTTGTTTTATTAATTTCTTAATAGAATCTTAAATTTCTAAAAATAGCAAAATCTAAGAGCGAATTGCACAATCAGATTCAACTTGATATTTGTAAGTTACAAGTTGTTCAAGTCCAACTGGGCCACGAGCATGAAGCTTGCCCGTTGAAATTCCGACTTCGGCGCCAAGGCCAAATTCGCCACCATCAGCAAATTGAGTTGAAGCATTGTGCATTACAATTGCCGAGTTAATTTTAGTCAAGAATTTTTGCGCCGCCTCTTTATCTTCAGTTATAATTGACTCGGTATGAAGCGAGCTATGATTATTGATATGTTTGATGGCCTCGTCAATATTTTGTACAATTTTAATCGAAATTATTTTATCAAGAAATTCGGTTGAAAAATCTTCATCTTTGGCCAGCTTAATGTTAGAATTGATAGCAACCGACTTTTCATCGCCGCGCATTTCACATCCACTTTCAAGAAAACTATGAACGATTTTTGGCAAAAATACCTGAGCAATTTTTTCATCAACAACCAAGCTTTCAGTGGCGCCGCAAATTGATGTTCGACGCAATTTGGCGTTAAATACAATTTTTTTAGCCTTTTCAATATCGGCTTTTTCATGAACATAACTATGGCAATTACCATCAAGATGCCTGAAAATTACTATTTTTGTACCCTTTGTCACAGCTTGAATTAAAGATTTTCCGCCGCGTGGTATAACGACATCAATATAATTGTCCATTTGCAGTAAATATTTAACATAATTACGGTCGGAGCTATTTATTAAGGTTACAACATCTTCTTTAACATTATGTTTTTTAAGAGATTGCCTAAAAATATCAACTAGAATTTTAACAGAGTTCAAACTTTCTGAACCACTGCGTAAAATGGCCGAATTGCCTGATTTGAAAGATAGCGCCGAGATATCTATTGCAACATTGGGTCTGGCCTCAAAAATTGCTAGCATTATTCCAATTGGAGTAGTTACGCGCTTAATATGAAGGCCGTTGTCGCGCTTTGCCTCGTAAAGAATTTTGCCAACTGGGTCTTCTAATCTGGCAATTTCGCGCAAAGTGCTAGCTAATCCCTTAATTTTTGCGCGGTCAAGAATTAGGCGGTCAATTTTTGATTCTGCTACTTTTTGACTTTTAGCAAATTCAACATCTTTTTTATTTTCAGTTATTATGCTTTCTATTTTTTCTTCTATTGTATTTGCAGCATATAGCAAAATATTATTTTTAGTTTCGGTTGCTATTATTCCAGATTCTTCATGGGCATCTTTTACATTTTGGCAAATTTTTTGAACGGCCATTTTTATTGTGTTCATAATAATTAAAATATTTTCAAATTGATATTTAATAGTAAATTCTGTTTTTAGAACAATATTTACATTGCACAATTTAAGCAATAAAATTAACAATAAATTTTGTATTTTTTGATAATTTTATTGCTTAAATATTACCTTAAAATTTAGATCTGACGTTATAAAAAATTTCTTATCGATAAAATAGCTTTTATTCAAAATAATTTTGAGAATAAATTATATATTAAAATTATAACTCCTGTCAAAGAAAGCCCTGATGATAAGTCAATTTTTTTGGCTAGATTTATATCCGACTCGAAATATTTAATATTGCTTCTTAAAAATGTTGGATAGATTAGTTTATATGAAAACAGCAATATTGTAAAAATATTTAATATTATTATTAAAACCGAAATAAAAAACCCGTTTTTATAAGAAGTTGCAATTAACTTAAAAATAAAAATTATATTAGGAAAAAGCAATATTGCACAAGATATTAGGGCAAAAATTAATAAAGAGATACTAATCTTTAAATTATAAAAAACCCCTTCTAAACTTTTATTTTTAGCATTTTTTAAGTAGATAATAAGATTATTTAATGATAGATATAAAATAAATATTTTTAGCGCAGAATCAATTAGAATTTGATCTAATTTTTGTAAATTGTCACATGAAAGCAAAATAAATATTGCCAAAACAATAAAATAAAATTGATTAATAAGAAGCAAAATAAAAATTTCTAGAAAATTTTGACTAAATAACAGGCAAAAAAGGCCATATAAAATTATTGTACCCAGAATTATTTCAATAAAAATATCTATATATTGCGGTAAAATAGTTGAAAATAGGCCGACACTGAAGATTTGAGTAATTATTTTAATAAATAAAAATATTTTTAAAATAAGATAAAAAAATAAAACCAATAGAAATATTTGGCTATTTTTATGCGCCATATTGTTTTTATTACCCAAAATTAACGCTATTAAAGATGGAGAGAAGCAAAAAAACAGTAACAAAAATATTAAAACCATAGTCTCAAAATTGTTAATTGATATTTGAGATCCATTTTCAACAAAACCATATTGACTTGGTAAGAATATTAAAAATATTGCCAGAAATGAAAAAGCTAATAATTCTAAAATGAAAGCGAAAAGAAAAATTTTTGCACCTTTGTTTTTATTGTTTTTAATGATGAATTTCTGGCAAATTATAATAAAAACTAGATAAAATAAGCTTACGCAAGTGAAAATTGAGTTCAAATTGGCGCTTATTATTATAATATTTATAAAAAATATTGTTATTGGCAATAATGTTATAAAATTTAAATCGCCAAGTGAAATATTGCTGTTTGATTTTCTTGATGAGGATTGAGACAAGTTAAAAAACAAAGCTTCAGAAAAATAAAATAAAGAAAAAATCCAAATTGCATTTGTTAGAAAAAGATATTTTATTGCGTGCTTATCAATTAAAAATTGAAATGAAATCTGAGGCACGACTTTAATTAATTCAAAATTAATAGGTGAATTTTTATATATGCCAAAAAGTAAAATAAAAGATATTATGGCGAGTATTTTTGACGATAGAAAGGCAAATTTTTGATCGCAAAAACCCCCTTCTTTCTTGATGAATAAGACAAGAAAATTAACTAACGGTGCCAATACAAACAATATTAATAGTAAATTTGTCATTTTTATTTAGTTAAAATTGACTCTGAAATTTTTATTATTAGCTGATAATATATTTCGTAATTTAAACTTAGAAGCAAATAAATTACAATTGGTAATAACATCGCTGAAAAATATATTAAATATTGCTTGAGTTCTGGCTCTTCAAATTCAAAATTGGATATTTTGTCTGGGTAAAATATTTTTAAAATTATTTTGATAGCAAAAATAAACAATAAAGATTGAATTAAAAATATCAGAAGGAACAAAATAGGCTTTAAAAAAGCTAAATATTCAAGAGAATATATTTCTGTGGCGAAGTAAATATCTTTTATTAAATTGAAATTGACGACAAAAGATAATAATGGTGGAGCAAAAATTAGCAAAATTATTGAAATTTTAAGCAAAATTAATAAAAATTCAATAATTTTAGAGTCAATTGCGGTTAAATCAGATATTCTATCAAAATTTGAACTGTTGAAGTTTCTTTTTAGAATAAAGCCAAAAATCACAAAAACAAAAGAAATTAAATTGGCAAATATTAGATAAAAAATCGTATATTTTAAGTAAAAAACCGGATTAACTTGAAATATTATAAGTGAAAATGCAAATAAAACAAAAGCAATATTAATAATTGCTTGCAAAATATGTCTTGAAAAAGCCGCGCGCAAATAATAAAAAATAACAGCAACAAATAGAACTAAGCTTAAAAGCAAGGCAATTGAAATTTCTTGCGAAAAGATTAAACCTAATTTTAAAAATATAAATATTCCAAGGTTAATATCAACAAAAATATTTTTGGCAATAGTAAAATTGCCTAGCTTATCTTCACTTTTTAAAGATATAAAAATTTGAGAAATATTGAAAAATTTAATAAACAATGCCGGAATTAGCAAGAATAATAAGGCCTTTGCAAAGTTTGAATTGTATGGTTTGGTTAATATAATTTGCAATTTTACAATTTCTAAAGTCTGAAATTTGAAATAAATAACAAAAATACAAAAAATCAGAATAAAGGCTGTTGCAATGTGGGCTGTAAGGTTTTTAGAGATATTATTAAGAGATATTTTGTTATTTGATACCGAAAATAGAGCAAAAGAACTTAAAAATAATATTTCTGAAAAAAGAAATATTTCAAAAATATTAATCGTTGCGCAAATTGAAAAAATTGAAAATAAATTAACAAAAAAGCTGCAATAAAATAATTTTTGGCTATTTTTGTTAAGTTTTTTGGCGAATTCAAATTGATGAAAATAAATAAAAAATATTGCAAAAAAACTAACTAGAATCATAAAAAAGCAATCGGCTAGATTTAGCGTGAACTTTGAAGGAAGAAAGTTTATTTTGTTAAAAATTTCTAAGTGAATTGGGCCATATTTATAAATTTTAGCAAAAATTAATATCAATAGCGATAAAATTAGAAATGAAATTACTTTGGATAATATTTCGAGGTTTTTCTTCTTAAAATTGGTAAAATAGCAAACAATAGTGGCGATTAGCGGAGAAAAAATTGTAAAATATGACAGATAAGCAAAATTCATTTTATTTTTGTTGATTTTAGTGAATTTTGTAATAAAGCAATGCGCCAATTAATTTTGTAGATTTAAAATAGCTCATCACTTCTTAACTTCGTAGGCCTTGCAATAATTGAAATATTAAAGCTTATTTTAAAGAATTTAAATCAAGAAGCAAGTTTTGATTTAATCTCTTAAATATTCAGCTTCAAAGCACTTAATTAAAGCCAATAATTTTAGGCTTAAGACATGATTTAACATTTATTCTTCTAATATTTTTTACTAGAAATATTTTGTTTTTATAGGTATATTTTTATATTGATAACTAATTATAAATCTGTAGAAAAAACTTTAGAAATAACACTTAAATTTTATAGTTTACCATTTATGAAATTAGGGTTTAATTAGTAAAATTATGGTTAAAATTTCTGTAAAATCAACTATATTACTAATTTCTTAGACCTTAGATTTTGACCTGAATTTTAAGAAAAAGATCTTATATATTTAAATATCACGCACATCTTTTTTACTTTAAATTTAATAAAAAGTCGTTAAGTTTACTGAGAATTTTGCTTATTTTCTTGTTTTTATGGCGTAAAATTGCTATAAAAACCTTATTTAGATTGGCTGTAAATTATTGAAATTTTCGCTTTTATCTTTACTTGAAAATAATTTACATTATTTATTAATAGCGGAGTTTACTTTTCCATCATTTTTGCAAATTGCTCAAACAAATAAAAACTGTCAGATGGCCCCGGAGAACTTTCTGGGTGATGTTGAACCGAGAATGCTTTTTTATTTTTTAACTCAATTCCTTCGTTGCTTCTGTCGAATAAAGAAATGTGAGTGACTTCGGCCGTATCTGGTAAAGTAGTTTCATCGACGCAAAATCCGTGGTTTTGACTGGTGATTTCTACTTTTTTAGTTTTTAAGTTTAAAACTGGATGGTTAGCGCCGCGGTGTCCTTGTTCCATTTTTTTAGTTTTGGCGCCAATTGTTAAGGCCAAAAGCTGGTGTCCAAGACAAATTCCAAAAAGCGGAATATTTGCCTGAAGAATTTTTTCTATTATTGGCGTAGCAAATTTTGCGGTTTCGGCTGGGTCACCTGGGCCGTTTGATAAAAAAATGCCGTCTGGCTTATGTTTTATTATTTCTTCGAAACTAGTTTTGGCACCAACAATTTCAACATTTGCCCCAATTTGAGTTAGGCAACGCAAAATATTTAACTTGGCGCCATAATCTATGGCGACCACTTTAAACTTTTTGTCTTTTTGCTGGTGGTAAGAATTTTCAGCTTGATTCCACGAGGCTTCCAAGCCCCAATTATAATTTTTATTTAAGCTGGCTTTGCCGGCAAGTTCAACGCCTTTTAGGTCGCCTGATTTAGATATTTGAGATCGAGTTTCTTCTATTAATTGATCAGATATTTCATCGGCGAAAATTATAGCGATAGTTTTTGCGCCGTTCTTTCTGACAAATTTCGTAATTTGTCGTGTATCAACGCCAGAAATTCCGGTTAGACCATTTTCTTGAAGCCAAGAATTAAAATGTTTTTTGCTTCTGTAATTTGAAGGATTAGTTATATTTTCGCGAATTATAAGGCCGCTAGCCTTTGGTATTTGCGATTCTATGTCATTTTCATTAACGCCAACATTACCAATATGTACAAATGTGAAGGTTATTATTTGACCATAATATGATGGGTCAGATAGAATTTCTTGATATCCGGTTACGGCCGTATTAAAACATATTTCACCTTTTACTACGCCTTTTTTACCAACACCAACGCCTCTGAAAGTTGTTCCGTCCGGAAAAATTAAAATTGCGTTTTTTGTTGCATCAGACATAGTTTTGTTATATATTTTTTAATTAGCTGGCGCATAGAACCTTGTTTGTTTGGCTAAAAATAACTAAATTAATAATAATTTTAGATATTTTTTACAAATTATATCAATTTAAACAGTAATTAATATTAACTGTTAAATTATAATTGACATTAATTTACGCGCTTCAGATAATTTTACAATATATTTAGTAAATTTTCAATAAAAAAATGGAAAATAAGATAAAAGTTAAACTTGATGAAAAAAGTTATGATATTTTGGTCAAAAACGGAGCAATTAACGAATTAGATCAGTTTCTAGGGCAAAAATATAGTAAAATTTTTGTTTTAAGCGATGAAAATGTAGCGCAAATTCATGGCAAGAAAATAAAAGACGCAATTGGCACGCGTAATTTTGAAGAAATTTTGATAAAGTCAGGTGAAAATTCTAAAAGTTTTGAGGTTTTTGAAGAAATTTGCGAAGAAATTTTAGCGAAAAATATTGACAGAAAATCTCTTATTATTGCATTTGGTGGTGGCGTTGTTGGTGATTTAGCTGGTTTTGTGGCCAGTGTTTTGTTGCGCGGAATTGACTTTGTGCAAGTTCCGACAAGTTTACTGGCTTGTGTTGACAGCTCGGTCGGGGGTAAAACAGCAATCAATTCAAAGGGCGGAAAAAACCTAATTGGAAGCTTCTATCAACCAAAATTGGTAATTTGTGATCTTGATATTTTAAAAAGCTTGCCCAAACGCGAAATTTTAGCGGGCTATGCCGAAATTTTAAAATATGGACTTATTCAAGATTTTAAATTTTTTGAATTTTTAGAAGAAAATTACCAAGAAATACTTGAATTAAATGAGGAGTTTTTGAGTAAAGCAATTGTAAAAAGCTGTCAAGCAAAAGCAGATATTGTGTCAAAAGATGAAAAAGAAATAGGAATTAGAGCATTGTTAAATTTTGGCCATACTTTTGCACATTCTATCGAAAACGAGGCCGGTTATGACGGCACAATTAACCATGGCGAAGCCGTTGGAATTGGCATGTTAATGGCGGCTGAAATGTCTTTTGATTTAGAATTTTTAGGCCAATATGACTTTTCAAGAATTAAGAAACATATTGAAAAATGCGGACTTAACTTTAGCTTAAAATCTATAAAAAATGACTGGAATTTACAAAATTTAACAAACAATCTTTATAAAGACAAAAAAACTGAAAATAATAGTTTGAATTTTATTTTATTAAATAAAATTGGAGAGGCCTTTGTTGAAAAAGGAGTTGATAAAAAATATTACGAAAAAATTGTAAGTAAATATATTTAAAAAGATCTTATATTTAATTTTATAATTAATTATTAGAAGGGCTAAAAAAAATAATTAACATTATTTTGTTATTATAGAAATTTTGATGATAATTTTATTAATTAATTTTTAACTTCATAAATTGGCTGATTACAAAATCAAAATGATATTAATCTAGGTTGCACCAAGCCCGATCTTTAAATACCCCGCTGTGGGCAATAATTTGATTAATAAATTTATTAGCAAAAGCTAGATATAGCAAGCGGAAAATATTGAATTTTTTATGATAAATATTTGTTAATTAAGTTATAATAGATAAATTTACGCCTAAAGAGAGATTTGATATGATTTTTACTTGTCTTTAATTTAAAATTAAACAAAACACAGCAAGTAATATAAAATTATATTACCTTAAAGTTATTGCTTGGTAATTTTATAAAAATTTATTCTTTTTCTTGCATTTTTTGAAATAATTAATATAATTCAACTAATGCTTATCAAAAATTGTGCCTGCGTGATGGAATTGGTAGACATAGCGGACTTAAAATCCGTGGGGACCTAGTCCCTTGCCGGTTCAAGTCCGGCCGCAGGTACCACCTTATTAAAAATATTATTTTTATATATTTTTCTTACAACAATTGATTCATTTACTTTTGCTTAAGAAATTTCTTAACTACCCCTAAATAAAAGATGATTATTATTAATTTTACCTAAAGTCTTTTTACTTTTCTTTTAAAATAAACTTAGTTTTTACTTGTTTTTTCGCCTAAAATCGTTAAAAATTATAGTTAGGTTAATTTGGTTTAAATACTAGTACAGACTTAAAATTGAAAAATTACTGGCTTAAAAAAACAATTATTGCTTTTTGCTTTATTGCAATTGGCTTCGGCTTGTCTTCTTGTGATGGAAGTGGCTGTGTGGCCGCAGATGAATTCAACAACAAAAGTGTAAAAGTTAATTCTAATCCGGTTCAAGACGGAGTTTTTGGAAGTTATGACGACCTTGATGGTGGTCAAGTAGCAGCTTGGCATGAAACTGGGTTAAGGACATCTAATGAAGATTTTATTATTTTAATTTCTGGGGCTTGGGTTCCATGGAAGGGCACATTAATGACGCCCAATAAGCTAGATGAGATGGATAGATGTAACTTTTGCGCCAAAAAAGAAAATGTCGCAACAAGAAATTGCATTTGTTACAACAATCAGCGCCCCGAACCAGAAATAGGAATTGGCGGCAACGTTATTTCTAATGTTAATTGCGATGGGTCAGATCAGAATAATCCTGATTTATGCACTTGTACTAAAAACGAAGGGTTCGCAACCGATTATGGCGCTTTTCATTTTCCCTTAAATTACTATAAAAAAGATTATTCGCGAAAATTACCCGATGATCAAACAGCGGCTTGTAAATATGACCGCGGAATGGGTCTTTATTTAGGGGTTTTTGGCAGAAGCAGCAACGAAACACCAAAAAGAATTTATCATTTATTTTCTGAGGTAGAACTTTGTCCTATTGCAAAAAACTCTGATGGATATTGCATTGACGATGAAGGAAGAGATAGAACCAAATATGTATTTAGAAGTCGCAACGAAAGAACTTTTGTTGAAGACGACTTGTCGGGCAACGATGGTACAGATAAAAATCCAGATGACGATGAATATCATAAAGCAAATGAATTTATTAAATTAATAATTTATGACAGATATTATTCTGATAATTATGGACAATATAATATTGACTTTGTAAAAGGGGTTGTTGATGACGGTGATATTGGTCTTATTGAGTTTATAGTTAGAACGGTTGAAGATGCGGTTTTAGGAGACCTAAACCTAGACGGAGAGCGCGAGGGTGGAGTTATTGAATTTATGTATAAGGCAATAACTAAAGATTTTGGCTTTATGATATTGTTTCAGCTTTTATTAGTGCTTTATATTACTATTTTTGGCCTTGCTTCACTTATGGGCGTGATTGAAATGAACCAAAAAGAAATTTATTCAAGGGTAATAAAAATTTCAGTGGTAATATTTTTTGTTAACCCTGACAGCTGGTATTTTTATCGTGAAATTGTTGTTGGTTTCTTTAAAGATGGCATGGAAGTAATAATAGATATTATTACCGACATTGCTTTAAATGATATTGATACTGAAAATAACCCAATTGCGTTGGCACAGGCCGCAAGTTCGACCCCCGGAAGCGAAGGATCGCGCTTTGCTTATGTTGATGCCTTGCTAAGAACTTTACTTTCTGATAATGTCACCAAAAAAATATGGGGGCTTTTCTTTGCTGATATTTTTGGGCTTTTGTATATTGCGGCAATTTACGCTCTTATTCTTTACTTTTTGTACACAATGCTTATTGCGGCGGCCGTTTATGCAATAACCTTAATGAAGTTGATTTTTGCCCTATCTTTGGGTCCAATATTTATTTCTTTTGCCTTATTTAAACAAACCAATGAATATTTTAAAAACTGGATTTCTTTTATGGGAGCGCGCTCGATTGAAATAATAATTTTATTTATGTTGCTTTATATTTTGCTAGGCTTAATTGGTCAAAGATTTAATGAATTATTATATTATCCAGTTTGTTACGAATATTTAGCCAAAGGATTTTTTAACATTAAAATTTTGCAATCTAATGTCAACCGCGGACTTGTTGAGTGGTTTTCGATGATTGTAGTTTTGGCAATTTTTATTTATTTAACACAAATGATTATGGCGCAAATTCCGAATTTGGCTGGCGCTTTAATTTCAATTGGCGGGGTCGGAAATCAGTCATCGGGCGGCGCTAATAGCGCTTCTGGCTTTGGTTTGGCGCAAAGAATGGTTGGTGAATTCGCAGATTTAAGCAAAAAAGTTGCTGGCTCAGCAGCTAAAAATGGCTTGGGCGGAACTTTTAGGAGCCTTAGATTTGCTTCGCGCAAAAGTGGAATTTCGGGTGCGTTTGACAGGGCGGCTAATAAAATTCCGGTTAGGGGTATTAGAACAAGGCTTAGAGACGGCATAGTGAAAAGCGCATTAAAACAGGCAAGAATGGAAGCGGACAAATTAGGCTTAAAAGGCGCGGCTTACGATGCCAAAGTTCGTGATTTAGCTTTAAATGATAAGCAATTTGGAATTCATGCTTACGCACATAAAAACCCTAATAAGGCCGCTCTTTATGACCTTGACACTAACAAGGCCGTGTCAAGATTAGATAAGCTTTTAATTAAAGACCCGTTAAAAAAACACATAAAAGAACAAGCCAAAAAGATGAGACAAAACGACGATTTCAGGCTTTTGGGTAAAGATTTCGAAAAAGCATTGAAAGAAGATGCTAGAAAATGGGCCGATAAAAACTTAGCTGGCGGATCGGAATCGATTGAGGGATATTTAAAAAATATGAATTCTTTAATTTCGTCCAAAGCCAGCTATTCTTCTGGCGAAGCCGCTAAGAAGTTTGGAGGCGATGATAAAAATAGAAATATTTACGCTAAGCATTTAAAAGATAGGCAAATTGACAAAGATAGCAAAAAAGGAATTAGCTTTAACAAATTTTCAAGAAAGGTTAGAGGCAAAGATGAAGCTTCGAGGCCAGATGGCTTAAGGGGTTTCTTGAGAAAATCTGACAATAAAGAAAAAGGATTGTGGGGAAGGGCAACATTTGAGTCAACTGGTTATGGACTTTCGGCGGCCAAAAGAAAAAGGCTTGAAGATGAAAAATCGGCAAGAATGATGAAGTCTGCTAGAGATTATTTACAAAATGGCAGCAAAAAAGATCTTGATAAAATTAACGAGCATTATGACAATAAAGTTCAGGGAATGGATAAAAGAACTGTTGAATATAGAGACGCAGAAAGAGAGAGACTGAAAGAGTTGCAAGAACTTGCAGACAGAAAAATGGCTTACAGAAAGTCACTGGATAATGAAATTGCTAGAAAGGCCCGAGACGCCCTTAAAGATGCTGATGAAGAGCAAAAGGCACAATTAATAGCTGATGCTAAAAAAAGATTAGCGGATTTAGAAGAAAAATCTAATGGAATATCAGACCCAGAACAAAAAGCATTTACAGATTTTGATGGCGATAATTTATTTGAAGCCAATAGCTGGAACAATCATTTGTCGGGCGAAAAAGAAACTTTGGCCAGCGATTCTAATATCGGAAATTCTAGTGACGGAATTGGCGACGGAAATGGCGAAGGAGCTTCGGCAGCACTGATGCAAGAATCTGAAATTAGCGCCGGTGAAGATATTTCTGAGGCTTTTGCATTAAAAGGAGATATTGCTAATATTTTAACCCCTAATGTTTCTGTTGGCTCTGGAGGTTCTGATGGCAAAATAATTGACCATTCTATTATTGCTTCGGTTGAATCTAGGAAATCGCAATTTAAATCAAAAGTAATGGCTAGTAAACATGATTTAGCTTTCGCAGAAAAAGAATTGTCTGACTTAAAGGCCCTAGGAGAAAATGCGGATCAAAGCAGAATTTCGAAACTTGAAGGAGAGATATCAAGCCATCAAGAAAAAATAAGAGATGGCGAAAATCAGTTAAGGGTGGCTGAAAATCAACTTGCAGAGCTGAATCATGTAAAAAATAATTAATTATTTTTGAACTTCTGTAACCTTTAAAGCGCCTTATTTGCAACAAACTTAACTTTAAAGGTCGGGTAAATATTTTGTTATTTAAGAAAAAATCATTGTAAAAACTGGTAATATATTTTTAATAGGATCTCGGTTTTTTTATGATTTTTACTAGAAATATTTTGTTTTTATTTATCTTTAAGGCGTAACTTGATGCAAATTATATTAAGCTTTGGCTTTTAAATGCTGATTTAAGAATAAATATTTAATTAATAATTTATTAGTAAAAACAAGGTGTGAATAAGTAGTTATATTAAATTTTTTATGATTGATTTAGCGCTAACACATATTGCGCCAATTTTGTAATTTTTTATGGTGACTTAGTGCAAATTGTTAATATTTTCTCTGGTAAAATCAAACTTAATTTTAGTCTTGAAAAATTATTTTTGATTATTATCTATTACGGTGGTAAGCTTTTTAAGTCACAAGAAGTAAAAATACTAATATTCACTTTATGGTTTGTTAATTAACTTAAAATTTCTACCTTAGGCTCTCTTTAGGTTAAGACTTATTAGAATTTATAAAATATTTTAGCATTTTGCCGTGTATTTATTAGTAAAAAATTATTTTATTAATTCAACTTTAGCACATAAATGCCTGATTTTAAAGCCTAGGCGGCGGCGTAACAAGATTCGCCTGAGTTATTAATTTAAAGCTAAATAACTTAATTAGTGAATTAATTAGCCAAGAATAAAATTGTTAAGCGGATATGTTGAGTTTTTTTGACTATTGATTTCGTAATTGAATTATGAAGAGTAAATTAGCATTTAAAGATGATAATTAACATAAAGTTTAAATAAATTAAACCGCCGCAAACAATATTTTGACCCAAATTGATAGCTTTTTAAATTAAAGTTAAACATAAAAATTAGAATTATTTTCAAAAAATGAGCAAAAGAGATTATTACGAGATTTTAGGCGTTTCAAAGAGTGCCTCGGGTGACGAAATTAAGAAAGAATATCGTAAATTAGCGATGAAATTTCACCCCGATCGTAACCCCGATAACAAAGAAGCGGAAACCAAATTTAAAGAAGCAACAGAGGCTTACGAGGTTTTAAAAGATGAGCAAAAGCGCGCCGCTTACGATCAATTTGGACATGAAGGAGCGCAAGGAGGATTTGGCGGACAAGGACATGGTGGCGGGCAAGGAGGGTTTGATTTTGGCGATATTTTTGGCAATTTTAGTGATATTTTTGGCGATTTTGGTGGCGGCGGACAAAGAAGAAAAAGCTCGGCAATGCGCGGTTCAGATGTTAGGTATAATGTTGAAATTAGCCTGAAAGAATCTTTTGAAGGCGTCAGCAAAACTATTAATTTTAAAATTGCAACTTCGTGCGGCGATTGTAAAGGAAGTGGAAGCGCTGATTCTGGTGGTTTTGGCGATTGTTCTAATTGCCAAGGAAGTGGAAAAGTTAGAGCACAGCAGGGATTTTTTATCGTTGAAAGAACTTGCGGAAATTGCTCGGGAACTGGCAAGGTTGTTAAAAACAAATGTAAGAAATGTAACGGCGAAGGCAGAATTGAAAAAGACAAAAAGCTTGCGGTGAAAATTCCGGCGGGCGTTGATGACGGCAACAGAATTAGACTTTCTGGCGAGGGTGAAGCTGGACAAAGAGGCGGCGGCGCTGGCGACCTTTATGTTTTTGTTAGCGTTAAAGAGCATGATTTTTTTAAGCGCGATGGCGATAATATTTATGTTGATATGCCAATTAAGTTTACAACAGCAGCTTTAGGCGGAACAATTGAGGTTCCTATTTTAGACGGAAGTAAAGCCAACTTAAAAATTCCGGAAGGAACGCAAAGCGCGCAACAATTTAGAATGAAAGGTAAAGGCATGACGGTTTTAAACGCAGGAGGGCGCAAAGGTGACATGTTGGTTAAGGTTAAGGTTGAAACGCCAAAGAAGCTTAGCAAAGAAGAGAGAGATGTTTTAAACAAACTTGACGGTCTTTTAAAAGAAAGAGATGGCAGCAAAAATGAAGGGTTTTTTAAGAAAGTTTTTGGCTAGTTAATTTTTAAAAATGTTTTTGTAAATTTTTGTAAAAGCTTGCTTTTTAAAGCTTGTTAAGAAATTTTTTATCAAAAATAGATAATACCAAGCCCCATCTTTAAGAACCGATTTATCCGTCCGTAATTTAATCACTAAAATCATCAGCAAAAACTCAACATAGCGTTTGCGACGGATAAGTTTTTGATCATAAATTTATCAATCAAATATTTAGCCCTTAATTAGAATTTAAAGATGGGGCTTGGTATAATTATTATTAAATTTTATATTTAAATGTTAATTTAGAAATAAGTTTTAATTAAGTATAAGAAGCGGATTCGTTGATTTTTTATGATGAAAAACGGGCGCTTAATGGCGAGCCTTGATATATAATTGCTATTTTAAAGTTGATAATTGATTATTAAGGGCTGGGCGACTTTATTAAAGAATTATTATAAAAAATTTTTACAAAGATTTCATTTTAAATTTTAATATATAAATATTATAACGGCGCATTAAGGCTTGTGATTGATAATTTTTGTGCCAAAATATAAAATTTAAAATATAATTTATCAAAATTTAAAAGCGACCTTAAAAAAGTCGCTTTTTTGCTTGGTAGATTTATTATTATATGACAGTTTTTTGTGCATTTTTTTCTTGTTCACCTTGGAGATTAGTTACATTACCACCCTTCATAGAAGGCGAAGGCGAAGGAGTAGAATGTGTTTCTTCATTTTCGGTAGCTTGTCTTGCTTCCTTCGCTGCTGGATTTAATCCACAATGTTCTGCAAGAAGATATTTATTATCTGCTGCTTCTGCTGCTGCTTCTTTTGCTTCCTCAGCACTAATTTCATCTTGTTCAGCGGCTGAAAGGCTAGCTTCTGCGGTAGGATTTAGAGCTTCTTCAATTTGCTTTAATGCACTTTCTTCAATAATATTTTGCGCTTTCATTTTTTGGGCCAATTGTTTTAGGGCGCTTTTTTGATTGTCGTTAAGATTTGTATCTAAACCTTTTATCGCCTTAATAAATCCAGATGCAATTATTTCCTTCGCTCTATCAGGTGAAATTAATTTGTATGAACTAGACAGACCGCGAAAAGAGTTAATAGCATTGTTATATTCAACTTCGGTTGTAGCTTTTACAGGCCATGCTGAAGCTTCGGCTGTAGCTTTTACAGGCCCTGCTGGAGCTTCGGTTGTAGCTTCATTTTTAGCTTCTGAAGCTTCGGCTGTAGCTTCATTTTTAGTTTCTGAAGCTTCGGTTGTAGCTTCATTTTTAGCTTCTGAAGCTTCGGTTGTAGCTTTTTCTTTAGTTGCTTCTTTTAAAGTTTTAATTTCAGAAATAAGTTTTTGTTCGGGGTCATTTTGTTCGGAATTGCCATATTTTGAAGCTAAATCTTCAATGACTTTTAGTTTTTTATCGCTGTTAATATTTTTCGAATCTTTGACAATTTCAAGAATTGATCTCAAGATTATTAAACTTTTATCTTTTGGATCAATCGTCTTAATACTACCTTTAGGAACTTCAAGGGCTTCACCAGTTTCTGTTTTAAATATTTCTTCAAGTTTTGCTTCAAGTTCTTTTAAAAGCTCTTCTTCAGAACTTTGAGACGACTTTTGAAGATTTTCAGATTCTAGATTTTTTAAGTATTCTTTTAGAAACTCAGTTACTTTCTTTTGTGCTTTTTGTACTGCGAAGTAGTTACTAAAATGACCTACTATTTCAGAATTTAATTTTCTTGCTCTTTTGTCTAACTCTTCCCTAAAATCTCCTAAGCTTTGAATTCCGGAATCTTTAGCGCCATTTGGGTCAGAAAAGGAAGAGAGGGTAGAGTATGATTCCTTAAAACCTTTTATCTGACTAACCGTAATAATTTGTTTAGATTTTAAGATTTTCAGAAATGATTTCGAAATTTCTGATATTATTTCTGCATTAAAAGCTCCTGGGTAAGTTTCATTAAATTCTGGAATTAAACCTGTAATATATTCAAGTTTTTTAGAGTTATTGTCTTTTAAATTTCTAACAATAGCAATAATTGAGTTTGCGATTATTGTGGCTTCGTCTTCTTGTGAAATATACCCAAAAACTCTAGAAACGCTGTTAAATTCTTCTTTAAGACGAACTTTAAGATCTTTTAAAGGCTCTTCCTCAGAATCTTGAAAATTTTTAGATTTCGGATTTTCCAAGTATTCTTCTAGCAGCTTAGTTGCTTTCTCTTGTGCTTTTGGTGCTGCGAAGTAGTTACTAAAATGACCTACTGTTTCAGAATTTAATTCTTTTTCTTTTTCGTCTACTAATGCCATAACCTCTTCTAAGCTTTTTTCGCTTGCAAGGTTAAAAACAATTAGGTTACGGGCTAATTGCTTAAGATCTTCTAATTGTTTAAGATCTTTTATCTGCTGACCCGTGATATCAAATTTATCTTTAAGGATTTCAAGTAATAATTCAGAAATTACTGAATGTATTTCTTCAGGAGTTAAATTAAATTTGTTTTCGTTAGTTTTATTTGTAAGATTTGCAGCGAAATTTGTAAGAGAAGGGGAAGGCTCCTCTCCTTGAACTAACCCTACTACATTTTCTTTTAATGCATTTTCTCTTTCGTCAATTAACTCTTCTAATTCTTTATCACTCTTCAACAATTCTTTCAAATCTTGTTTTTGCTTTTTGCGTTCACTTTTTTCTAAGATTTCTTTGTTTATACCTATAAAAGCAGTTAGGTCATAAAGTAATTTATTAATTTCTTCTTTTTTCTCATCTGTTATTTCTGCTTTAGAACTTAAAATTTCAAGAGCTTCATTTATTTGCTCATCATCAACTAGGTTAACTCCTGTTTCACTATTTGGATTAGCTCGATTAGCTTCTCTCTCTTTAATTCTCTCTTTAATTGCCGCGACGTAAGCGCCTTCTATATTATTGTCAACAACTTTACCAGATTCTTCTAATGATTCAATTACCTTTGCTTTCAATGCTGTTCGCTTTGTTTTAGCTTCTTCGAGTCGAAATTTGAAATCTTCTTTGATTTTGCTTTTTCTTTCTGTTGAATATGGCTCCTGTGTAATTCTTGGCATTTCAATTTTTGTTTCTATCTCTATCATTGAAGCAAGACGAGAAATGTCAACAAATTCTGACTGATTAGGAAAATAATTTTTATTACCTATCATCCTGCATGAATAATCAACTTCTTCTGATTGTAACATCTTACCTTTTTCTCCTGACTGCACCCATATTTCTTTGGTTGTGGTTCTTTTTAAAATCTCTAATTTAATTTCCGGTTTCGAGCCTTCTATTTTATATTGATAATATTCATTTTTTACTGCTGCACCTAAATCATCTTCTGTATTAGATTTAATTACTTTACCAATAGGTTCAAAATGTTTTTGTCCTGCTGAACCTTGAATAAAATTAAAAACTTCTTTTTCGTAAGCTTTTTTTATTTTATCGCGCTTTTCCTTTAACACTTCATCAATTTTATTTTTAAATTTTTCACTATCAGAGCTTTCATCACCAATGAAGTATTTATATTCGATTTTTTCTTGCGCACCTGAAAAGGTTATTTTTTCTATCTTTAATGTAACTGGCTCAGATTCATTTTGCACCTTAAGTTGGTATGTAAATTCTTCTTTTTTACTATCATCGTCTTCGGCGTTAGCATTAATATTGCCTACTTTACTTGGTGTAACTGAATAATCTGAGTATGTTCTTGTAATTTCTTCAAAAGCTTCTTTTTCTTCAAGAGCTTTTTTTTCTTCTATGATAGGTTCTTCTTCTTGATTATCTCCTTCTGCAGCTTCTTCAACCGCATCAATTTCTTCAATTGATTTCAAATATTCTTTATTCAGCCTTGAGCTGTTGAGTTCGTATGATTTATGTAGTTCTTTTGAAGCCTCTGATGATATGATAAAGTTATCTAATCCAAGAAGTTCCTTATCTTCTCTCTTATCTACTTTCTCATATTCTTCCTCATCTTTCTTCTCCTTAAGATACTGGCTTTTTATTATCTTGACATAAGCTAATTTCTTTTCACTTTCACTTTCACTTTTTAACTTCTTTTCTAATTTTTCAATAAATTCTTCTACTGATTTTTTATCTTTACCTGATTCTAGAATCAATTGCAAAACAATTGCAATTTCAGAAAAATCATCAGCGCTTGTTGTTTTTATACCATCTAATGTAGCAAGATCGTTAGAGGCTTCTTGATCTCCAGCTATGGTTGCTTGTGCACTCTCACCTCTGATTTCGGTTGAGCCTCTAAAAGCTTCATAAATTTTTTTTAACCTTGTAATAATGGGATTGTTGCTATCGTAAGAGCTTAAATATTTTAATATTTCTAGATTTGGCATGATTTTTTTATTTTTTGTTATTTTTGTTTATGTTTCTCATTGTAACATATTTTTGGGTTTGAGTCAAATAGACGGTAACTTAATTTAAAAAAATGTAGCATTTTTTAAGAAGGGAAGAGCCTTGGCTTTAAAGCTAATTTGAATGTCTGGTGCTAGTTTTTTTGGTTGCTAATTTGTTGCCGGGCTGTGGTTTGTTGCTTCTCGCTCGGCTATTCTTTGGCTTTTCTTTGGCTTTTCTTTTTGCGCACAGAATCTGATTTAAGTTGACCACAGGCGGCCATGGCGTCTTGGCCACGAGTTTTTCTGATTGGGGCAACCAAACCCGAATTTTGCAAAATTTCTTGAAATTTTTTGGTTTTTTGACTGCTTGAATCTTCAAAATCGCAAAAATTCCAAGGATTAAAAGGAATTAAATTAATTTTGGCATTAATATTGTATTTTTTTATTAGGTTGATTAATTTGCAAGCATCTTCTTTGCTGTCATTCACGCCATCAAGCATCACATATTCAAAAGTTATTTTGCGACCCGCATTTTCTTGGTTGTACTTTTTGCAAGCTTTCATTAAATCATCTAGACAATATTTCTTGTTAATCGCCATTATTTTGGTTCTGGTTTCTTCATCGGCACTGTGCAAAGAAATTGCAAGCTCGGTTTTAAGTTCTTTCGAAGCTTTTAAAATTTCTGGCACCAAGCCCGAGGTTGAAATTGTAATGCGCTTGTGCGAAAGCCCAAGTCCGTTTTTGTCGGTTAAAATTTCGACTGAATTTTTTACATTTTCGTAATTAAAAAACGGCTCGCCCATGCCCATGAATACAATATTTGTTAGTGTTTTTGCCTCATTTTCTTTTTTGTTAAAATCATTCAGCAAGTCTTTGGCCAGAATTACTTGCAGAATTATTTCTGCGCTGGTTAAATTGCGAACCAAGGTTTGGGTGCCAGTGTGACAAAATTTACAAGCCAAAGTACAGCCAATTTGCGACGAAATACAAAGCGTGGCGCGGTTTTTTTCAGGAATAAAAACCACCTCAACCAAATTTTTGTCGTCAAATTTAATTAACCATTTTCTGGTGCCGTCTTTCGAAAGCAGATCTTGGTCAATTTTAGGTCGATTTAAATTGAAATTTTGCTTAAGAATTTCGCGCTTTTCTTTATTTAAGTTGCTCATTTCGTCAAAATTTTTGACGCCTTTAGCGTAAATCCAGCTAAAAATTTGGTTAATTCTGAATTTTTCAAAGCCAAAAGGAGCCAGAATTTTTTGCAATTCAAGCTTGGTTTTTCCGATTAAATTAGTCATCTTTAATTAATTTTGTCTGGTTTTTGAAATTTTCAATGAGTTCGAGGTTGGTTTTTTGCTCGTTTTTTTAACAATTTCTAAGTGCTTTTTGCTGCTTAACTTTAAGTTAAGCATTTTTAGTTAAGTTTTTGCTTTTTTAACAAATTGTTTAATAAAATTCATTATTTTTTAAAAAATTATTAAATAATTTAAGTAGCTTTTTCTGATTTTTTAGCATTT
The DNA here is from genome assembly GCA_965661355.1 of Rickettsiales bacterium. Lineage (GTDB taxonomy): Bacteria > Pseudomonadota > Alphaproteobacteria > Rickettsiales > UBA1997 > CAMCFD01. The sequence goes on from CBFIDI010000020.1 coordinate 20,960, forward strand.
TTGTCTAATATTTTTGCGCTGCCAAAACTTGCTTTTGCTAATAGATCTTTAATTAAATTGCCTAGCTTAAATTACCATTTAAAGGCGAGATTTAGCATTATTTTAGCCAGCTTACAGCGCTTTGTCAAGCTTAATGAAAAATCTTGAATTTCGCTTGAATTCTATTTGAATTATTTTTAACTTTTCAGGCTTCGCATGGCCTCAAAAGTTTATTTTATTTTACTGGTTTGAAATTGATGCGTGGGTCGGGCTGTTTTGTTTTTCGCATTTTTTCTGGGCAAAAACGCTAATTTTTACGCCAAATGGTTGGCGAAGCTGCGTTGCAGCTTACTTGTCTTGGCCTTTAATTTACTGGTTTGAAATTGATGCGTGGGTCGACAAGGTTGTAAATTAAGTCCGAAATAATACTGAAAATAAGGCCCAGCAAAGTAAAAAAATAAAGCGTGGCAAACATCACCGGATAGTCGCGAGAAATTACGGCTTCAAATCCCATTAATCCAAGGCCATCAAGGCTAAAAATAATTTCAATTAACATTGCACCAGTAAATAAAATGCTAATAAAAGCGCCCGGAATTGCGGCAATTACAATCATCATTGCATTTCTAAAAACATGACCGTACAAAACTTTTCTGTCATTTAAGCCTTTGGCGTAGGCCGTTAAAACATATTGCTTGTTAATTTCTTCGATGAATGAATTTTTAACAAAAAATGTCAAAGAAGCAAACCCGCCAATAACCATGGCTAAAATTGGCAAAACTAAATGCCACAAATAATCTAAAATTTTAGCGCCCACAGAAAAATTGGCAAAATTGTCAGAAACAAGACCGCGAATTGGGAAAATTTTAACAAAATTTCCGCTGGCAAATAAAATAATTAATAAAATAGCAAATAAAAATGACGGAATTGCATGACCCAAACTTACTAAAAAACTTGTTGCAACATCAAACTTTGAGCCGTCTTGCAAGGCTTTTTTAATGCCAAGCGGAATAGAAATTAAATAAACCAAAAATGTAGTAAAGAAACCCAAAGAAATCGAAACCGGAAGCTTTTCAAGGACCAAGTCTGTTACTTTTTTGTCTTGGTAAAAACTTTCGCCAAAGTCAAAAAGCAAGAATTTTTTCAGCATGTCAAAAAACCTAGTCCAAAATGGCTTGTCGAAGCCGTATTGTTTGTTAATTTTGGCGATTATTTCTTGGTCAACCAAGCTTAAATTCGACTTTTGTTGTAATTTTGCGCTATTACTAGCACCCAAAACTGCGCCCGCAACTGACATTTCGGCGCCGCCCTCAGAATTATTTAATTTTGCAATAAATTGCTCAATTGGCCCGCCCGGTGCAAGTTGTATTATTGTAAAATTAATTAACATTACAAAAAATAATGTCGGGACAATCAATAAAACACGCTTTAAAATGTAAAAAAACATAAAATTCTTGCAGTTATTTGCGCTTTGGTGTAAAATACGACCAATTAAGCCTAAAAAATACAGAATAATTTTAACGATTTATTTTTAATTAAAAATAGGAAATCGCCAAAAACAAAACTTAAAGGGGCTAAAATATTAAAATTTAAGCTAAAAATTAAAGCTTAGCTCTAACAAATTATTAATATTAACATTTTTAAAACCTAGATGAACAATAAAAAAGTCTTAATAATTGACGACGATACTCGTTTGCGCAATTTGCTTGGTAAGTTTTTAGGCGAAAATAACTTTGAAACCAAACTTGCCAGTCAAGCGCAAGAAGCAAGGCAAATAATTGAAAATGAAAATGATTTCGATCTTTTAATTGCCGATGTAATGATGCCCGATGAAAGCGGAATAGAATTTACTAAAAAATTTAAGCAAAATAACCAAACTCCAATTTTAATTTTAACTGCCCGCGGCGAGCCCGACGACAGAATTCAGGGTTTAGAAGCTGGTGCCGACGATTATTTAGCAAAACCATTCGAACCAAAAGAATTGCTGCTAAGAATTAACAATATTTTAAAGCATCAACCAAAAAACAAGCCAGAAAGCCCAGCAAAAAACTGTAATTTTGGCGAATTTAACTTTGACCAAGAAAAAATTGTTTTAAGAAAATGTGAAAAATTTATTCATTTAACCGACGGCGAAAAGAAAATTTTAGCAGCTTTGTGCAAAAATAAAAATCAATTGCTTGCGCGCGAAAAACTAGCCGAAATCTGTGGAAATGTTGATGTTAGAAGCGTTGATGTTCAAATTACAAGACTTAGAAGAAAGATTGAAGCCAACCCCAAGCAACCAGAATTTTTACAAACCGTCAGAAATGGCGGCTACATTTTAAGGTCTTAGTCGCGCAAAATTAAAATTGCACAAGCCTTGCCGCGCGCTCGAATTTAAGCCCTTGCTATTCTTGCCTGATCTTTATTTCTAGAACCATTTTTAACTCTGCTTAAAGCTTCGACCATGCTTTTTTCAATATTTACATTACCATTTTCGTGCAACTTTTTTAAACCAGTTAAAATATTGGTAAATTGCTGATTATTGATGCCTCTTGTCATGTTCGCCCTTTTATTTGGTTAATATTGGTTAAATAAATTTAATAACAAATATTTATTGCTCGTAAGCTTGCCTTTGCAATAAATTCATGTTAATATTCTTAACAATTTTAATCTAGTCTCTTTAAAATTTTGTTTGATTTATTTTTTTCTAGTGACTTTATTTTAACCTTACTTTTATCTAAGATCAAGAATGCAAGATCTAAAAATTTAAAAAACTTCAACATGATTTAAAGCTTTAAAAATATCTTATTTTTTAAGGCCTTTATTTAAAACTAATTGATGCAATTAAATTTAAACTTTAAGAATATTTTAAGAAATTTACCTTACTTAAAATTTGTTGCAAAATAATACAATTAAATAATATTTAAGATGAAATCTTTAACTATCGGAATTTTAGGCGGTGGCCAACTTGGCAGAATGACTTGCTTCGAAGCTCATAAAATGGGTCACAAAACCATTATTTTTACTGACCAAAAATTCTCTTCGGCCAGCTTTGTTAGCAACCAAACAATGGTTTACGACTTTAAAAATAAAGCCAAGCTTGAAGAATTTGCAAATAAGGCCGACATTATTACCTACGAATTCGAAAATATTCCACTTGAAGCGGTAGAATTTCTGGAAAAAAGAAAGCCGGTTTTTCCCAAATCATCAACTTTAAAAATAACACAAAATCGCTTGCTTGAAAAAAGCTTTTTAAATGCTTGTCAAATAAAAACGGCTAATTTCTTTGAAATTAAATCGAAAAAAACTTTTTTTAGCCATGTTCAAAATTTTACAAAATCTGTATTAAAAACCGCCACAATGGGTTATGACGGCAAAGGCCAATTTGTAATCGAAAATGAAGATGACGCAATTAAAACATTTAAAGAAGTTGAAAAAAATTCTTTGCTTAAAAATAAATTAATTCTAGAAGAATTTTGTCCCTTTGAAAGCGAAATTTCAGTTATTGTTGCCCGATCACAAGATGGTGAAATTATTTGCTACGAGCCACTAACCAATATTCATAAAAATGCAATTTTAGATCAAAGCATTTACCCAGCAAAAATAAACCCAAAAGTTAAAGCAAAGGCCATGAAAATTGGCGAAATAATTGCCGAAAAAATAGACCTTATTGGCATTTTGGCGGTCGAGTTTTTTGTTACACAAAATGATGAATTACTAGTCAATGAAATGGCGCCAAGACCTCATAATTCTGGCCATTTTTCAATGGATTCATGCAAAACATCACAATTCGAACAAACAATTCGCGCAATCACCAATATGAAACTTGGTAATGTAAAATTTCATTCAAAGGGCTACATGAAAAATCTTATTGGTGAAGAAGTTGAAAATATCGAACAATTTGAAAATAATAAAGATGCAAAAATACATCTTTATTCAAAGTCCGAAGTTAAATTAGGTCGAAAAATGGGTCATGTTAATGTAATTGAAGGCCCCATTAATGAAAATTAAACAAATTAAGGAATAATAAAAATGATTAGCATTATTTACTTAGTACTGGTCTTTCTTATTGGATTTGATTTTAACGCCTTAATAATAGGAATTTGCCTAGTTTCAGATTTAATTTTGTCTGTTTTTATTAAATATTAGCTTTATTGTTTTAAAATAACAGTCAATTTAATAAAACTAACATCAGATCTCATCTTTAAGATAATTTCTATTCAAAACAATCTCTAATTTAACAAAAAGTAAAAGCTGCTTAATTAACCAAGCTTGTTAAAAAAATAAATAAAATTTTAACTACTTTAACAAACAAAACAAGTCACAGCGATGCCAATTAAATTGACATTTGAAGGTAAATTTTGTTATTTAAACTTTGAAAACACAAAAAAGCGCAATTTTATTTTAAAATCAAACCATAAAGGCTGAAATATTGCAATTTTTACAAAAAAAATAACGCACAAACATAAGTTTTAACTACAAAGTTAAATATTTGCGCGCTAATTTTTTATTAACAAATAAACCCTTAATTGCCAGATTTAAATTTAAACTAACCATTAGACATCTTGTAAAAAATTCTTCAATAATTTTGCCCTTTTTGGATGTTGCAATTTTTTTAGCGCCTTAGCCTCAATTTGACGAATTCTTTCACGCGTAACCGCAAATTGCTTACCAACTTCTTCTAAGGTGTGGTCAGTAACCATGCCAATCCCAAATCTCATTCTCAAAACTCTTTCTTCGCGCGGCGTAAGCGAAGACAACATTTGAGTTGTCATGTCCTTTAGCTTTGAATGCGAAGCAGCATCAAATGGCAAAACCGCAGTTTTATCTTCAATGAAGTCACCAAGCAAAGAATCTTCATCATCACCCGAAACTGGCGACTCAAGGCTTATTGGGTCCTTCGAGGTTCTTAAAACTTTTCTAACTTTTTCAACGGGCATCAATAGTTTGTCAGCAATTTCTTGCGCATCAGGCGTTCTGCCAAGTTCTTGAGTTAATTGACGGCTGGTTTTAACAATTTTATTAATTGTTTCAACCATATGAATCGGAATTCTTATTGTTCTTGACTGATCAGCAATTGCCCGCGTAATGGCTTGTCTAATCCACCAAGTTGCGTAAGTCGAAAATTTGTAACCACGACGATATTCAAATTTGTCAACCGCCCTCATCAAACCAATATTTCCTTCTTGAATTAAATCTAAAAATTGCAACCCACGATTCGTGTATTTTTTAGCAATTGAAACAACCAGCCTTAAATTAGCTTCAATCATCTCTTTCTTAGCTTTAATTTCGTCGTCTTGGCTTTTTTTAATTTCTTTAATTAAACTTTTAAATTCATGTAACTCAAGACCAATTGCGTTGCTTATTTTATTAATTGCTTGCTGGCCTTCGTTAATTTTTTCAGAATTTTGCGCGGTGAATTCTTTCCAACCAGCGCCTTTATTTTTCTTGAATTTACTGTTCCAATTTTTAAAATCTTTAATTTTTTCATATTGCTCAATAAAATCAAGCCTGTCAACTCCGCAATCTCTGGCCGCTTTTAATAAACCAACCTCTTTGTCAATTACTTTTTTGTGGGCGTCGTTAAGCTGGTCTACTAAAGCTTTAATTAAGTTATCGTTGAAATTAATTTCAGAAGTAATTTCTTCAAATTTCAAAATTAAATCATTAACTTTTTTGTCTTTTTTAAATTCCGCTGGTGTTTTTGAAGCTGCTAAATCTAATATTTTCTGACAAATCGAAGCGATATCAGCGAATAAATCCATCATCTTTGGCATCAAAATTCTTTCCATCGACACAAAAGAAACCGCAGTTTCATCAATTTGCTCAATTTCTTCATCTTCAAAAAAATCTTGCGACTCGTCACTGACATCTTGAATAATAGAAGTAATGTCGTCATCATCTTGATCTTGCTTTTCATTGGCCTCGGCCGCATTTTGGTCAGAATTTTTAATTATTTCTTCAAGCTCAGAATTGTAAGTCTCGTCAATTCTGATAATATCACGCAAAAGCAGAGTTCCTTCCGACAAACCATTGTACCATTCAATAAAATGCTTAATAATTATTGGGCTTTTATAAATCGACCTAACTGTTTTTGCCCTTCCCTCTTCTATTCTAATAGCAATAGAAACCTCGTCGTCACGCGTAAGCAAATTAACATTGCTCATCGATTTTAAATAGGTTTTAACAGAATCTTCATTTCTTTTTTGACTTTTATCGTCATCTTTAAAAAAAGAATCATCGCCTTCCATTGTCTCAATATCTTCTTCGCGGACAACAACGGTAATTTTAAATTCATTTAAAACATCAACAATGCGCTCCATTTTTTCGGCGTCAATGTCAATATCCATGCCATCGTTAATTTGGTCATAGGTCAAAAATCCTTGCGACTTACCCAATGTTAAAAGCTTTTTTAAGCGATCAGAAAATTCACTAGAAAATTTCTTTTCACGCTCTATTTCTTTGTTGCTTTTTTTCTTTTTGCCACTATTTTCAACTTGTAATTTTTCTGCTAAAATTTCAGCCTTTCTTTCAAATAAACTTTTATTTTTCAACTTTGTTTGCGAAACTAAATCTTGGCCTTTTATGTTTTTCTTTTTCTTTTCAACATCCTGAATATTAAGGTCATCAAGATCAAAAGATTGGTGTTTTTTTAGATCTTTTAGCTCTTTTTGGGCAATTTTTTTTGCTACTTCCTGATTTCTAAGCAAAATTTCTCGAGCCGATTTTTTTAAATCTTCATTAGCCTTTTTTATTTCTTGCGCTTTAAATTTTTCACTCGAGCCCGCCGTCAAATTATCACTTTTTTTCACTTTATCTTTTATTAATTTTTTATCTATTTTAATATCTTTTTCAGAAGATATTGCCGATTTTTTATTATTTTTTAACTCTGCGCCTGAAGTTACACTTTCAACAGAAGTTTTTTTAGCGCTTGTTTTTAGATCTCCGGACAAGTTTTCAACATTTTTTTTGCTTGTGACAACTGATTTTTTAACAGCTTTTTTTGCCTTAACTTCTTTTGTCGAATCCTTAGAAAGTCCAGACTTAGATGGCTTTTTATTTTTTGTTTTCACAGATTTTTTTGGTTAAACTTTTAATATCAGATTTCTTATTTACCATGTTTTTAGATTAGTTCTTTTTCCAGTTTTAATATTTCTAATTCTAATTTATTTTTATAGGAAAAAATCTCTGTAATTCTTTGATCAATCACAGCAGTTTGATGAGTGTCAATCTCGTCAATTTTTGACAATGCATGTCTGTATTCTTCTTGAATTAGTAAAAAAGATTGCTTTAATAGCAAAAGTCTCATTTTTGTAATTATCTCTTGGTCATTCTGGTCGCCAGAAATATTCATTCTTAAAGCCCCAATATTACTAATATAGTCGTTTTTACAATAATTTTCAAGAGTTATTAGCATTTTTTTTTCGTCATAATCGCTATTTTCGTCAAACTCTTCGCAAATTTCAACAATTTTATCTTTGATTTCGGTTAACTCTTCATTTGCAAGCTCTATTTCTTTAATATCATATTCTTCATCATAATAATTCACTAAGGCCGGAAATTTAAGCATAAAAGCAATAATATTTTGCGAAATAATCTCGTTTTCATTATTTTTATTAGTTAAATTGGCTTTTTTTATAGAGCTTTCTATTTTTTGATAGCTTTTTAGCGCAAATTTATTATTTCTGCCAATTTTAAATAATAAATCACGATAAAATTGCGAAAAATATATTTTAGTAAT
>CBFIDI010000021.1:0-27795 GCA_965661355.1 Rickettsiales bacterium
TTTCTTTTAAGTAAATATGGCGATATTTTGCTGACAATTTTGCGCCATTTGCAAGATTTTTAGTTAAATATCCATCATAATGGCGCCGAAAAAGACCTGTTTTATTGTTGCGATAGTCAATATCGAGGCTTGCTGAGTAAGAATTATCTAATTTCTTGGTAGCGACAAATTTCCTAACATAACCCGATGCAAAAACTGGCGTGACTAAGAAAAAATATAATGAAATTGCTAAAAATAATTGCTGCATAAATTGTCAATAAATCGTTTTTTTTATTGTAGGGCTTTTTTTGGTATTTTCAAATAAATTTTTAATCCTAGCCAAAATGTCATTAGCGACTTTTTGTCATATTAATAAAATTAGTCAAAATATTATTGAGCTTAGCTAATATCAAATCCCATCTTCAAGCGCCAATTTATCCGCCCGTAATTTAATTATTAAATTCATCACCAAAAACCTAACATATAGTTGCTATGGATAAGTTTTTGCTAATAAATTTATTAATCAAATTATTTAGCCCTTAATTAATATTTAAAGATGAGACTTGATGTTAATAGTAAGCTCTGTTTTTAAATGCTGATTTAGAAGTAAATTATGGCGAATAAATTTTTATTTAAAGCTTGAAGTGACCTTTAATATTAATTAGTAAATTAAAATTTAGGCCAAAAAGATGAAGGTTAAAAGACAAAATCTTATTTAACTTAGCAATTGACATAATAACAAATTTCATCTTTAAGCGCCAATTTATCAATTATAATTGAATTTTAAATTCAAAATATCCGCTGGTTACATTTTGCCTTTGCTAATAAATTTATTAATTAAATTATCTAGCCTTAAATTTTATTTAAAAATGAGCGTTATATTTTAATTTGATAGAATTGTGTTTTTTCAAAAAAATTTGGTAATTTAATTCTTTTTAAAAATAACGCAATTTAGAAAGTGCAAATTTCTCAAAAGAATTGACTGCTGTATTTTTGTTGCTGTTTTTTAACATACATAAATTCATACTTCTTAACTTGGGCAAAAATTTGTTTGACAAAATTTCTAAATCTTCAGGCACCATATTTCTGGGTAAAATTCCAAATCCTAAATCTGCTTTTAAGGCCGAAATTTTGCTGGCATAGCTTTCGCTTTCAAAGGCAATTTCCCATTTTACTTTATTTGATTTTAGCGAACCTATTGCTTCTTTTCTGTAGACGCAGGGTTTTGGCGATGTAATTAGAGGTAAAATTCTTTTCCTTGGAAGTTCTTTTAAAATATTATTTAAACTTTCTGAATTTCCGACCCAAACTAAATCTTCAGACAAAACATTTATGCCTTTTTCGAATTCAGTGGGTTTGCTCATTTTTAATAAGGCTAAATCTAATTTGTTATTTTTAAATCGTTTATATAAATTTAGCGTTAAGTCGCATTCAACCTTTAGAGAAATTTGCGGATGAATTCTTGAAAATTTTACTAAAACATCGGCCAATAAGGTTGAAGCAAAGTCTTCAGGTAAGCCAAACCGGACTTCACCCTTCATTTCTGGTTCTTTAAAGCGATCGAGAGCTTCTTTGCTTAGGGCGTAAATTTGCTTTGCGTAATCTAAGAAAAGCTCGCCATCGCGGGTTAATTTTGTAGTTTTGTCGCGCATAAAAAGTTCTTTGCCTAAAATATCTTCAAGTTTTGAAATTTGTTGGCTAATTGCCGATTGACTTTTATTGACAATTTTTGTTGCCTTAGTAAAGCTTTGAGACTCGGCCGCGGCCAAGAAACATTCTATTGTGACTGAGTCAAATGACATTTTTAATAAATTTAATTGACGATTATAGCTTTGTGCAAAATATCACCGTTAAATATCAATTTATTAGTTATAATTTAATTGCCAAATTTATCGCCAAAAACTTAACAAAGCGTTGACTATGTCTTGTTTTTGCTAATAAATTTATTGATTAAATTAATTATTCTTAAAATTAATATCTAAAGCTAGGGCTTGACGCTGCATAATTGAAATTTTGCGATCAATTATTTATTTGTTAAAACATTAAAATTTAATTAATGAATTTATTATCTTAAAAACTTAGCAATAACGCCGATATTATTGGTTTTTTTAATAAATTTTGCTAAAAATATTTTATTTGGCCATTAAAGGTGCAAAATTTGCATTGAATGCAAAAAAAATTTTAATTCTTTGAATTAGCGGGCGAAAACCATTTTTAAAATAACAAAATAATTAGTTTACCTATTCGTTTTACTTATAATTATTATAAGATCTATTCGTTTTACTTATAGTATTAAAGTTAGTAATATAAGTCAATATAAATTATAAAAATATATAACAATATTTCAACTTTATGGTTGATTATTTATATATTAAAGCTTCATGAAAAGGGCCGTCATCAAAACTTTGCGATATCGCTGATACATTAAAATTTCACAATGTTCTTTTGATAAAGTTTTTTTAACCCTAAATAATTAATTGCAAATTTTGAGCGGTGCAATGGCTCAATTATAATTTAGATTGTAGTTTTACTTGTAATTTACAGATGAAGAATTGTTGTAAAATTTAAGCTGTAAATACCAAGACTGAAAGGGTAATTAAATAATAAAAATTGACATGATGCTAATGTTTATTTTTAAGTAAATAATTTTCTGCTTGCTAAGTCAAAAAAGTCAGAAATCGTTCAATGTAAAAATTGTAACTGGTTTTTGTAGGCGAATTTATTAAATTATTTAATATAAGTTAATATTTAAAAATGAAGATTTATTATAAAAATTTTTAATAACCAAAATATAAAAAAATGTTACAAAGCTATATAAACATTGATTCTTTATCAAAATTGATGATTGGGTTAATAATAATTATTTCATCAATAATTATTACATTTTCTAGAAATTATATGCGTGGCGATCGTAAATATTGTCAATTTTTTGTTAATTTATCAATGATGATTTTTTCGATAATAATTATGGTAATTTCTGATCATATTTTATTGTTTTTGACATTTTGGTGTTGTTCTAATTTTTTCTTGGTTAAGTTAATGACGCATAAAAGAGAATGGAAAATGGCAAAAAATGCGGGTAATTTAGCTTTTAAAAACTTTATTTTTGGCGCCATTTTTATTGCCGTTGCTTTCTTTATTTTTAACTATAATTATAATTCATATTTAATTTCTGAAATTAACGCTCAAGCGGCCAACGAAAATTTACAGGGTGAAAAATTTAATATAATAATATTTTTAGCGTTAATATTTTTATTGCTGGGCGCTATGACTCAATCAGCAATAATGCCTTTTCATAAATGGCTTTTAAGTTCTTTGAATTCGCCAACACCAGTTTCGGCAATTATGCATGCGGGTCTTGTTAATGGCGGGGGTTTCTTAATTGTGAGATTTGCCCCAATATTTACCAGCCACTCTTCATTTTTGAATATTGTGTTCGTAATTGGCATAATAAGTGGGCTTGTTGGTACTTTGTTTAAATTAATGCAAACTGATATAAAAAGAATGTTGGCGTCTTCGACCTTGTCGCAAATGGGTTTTATGATTGCTCAATGTGGCCTTGGTCTTTTTTCGGCCGCAATTGCTCATTTATGTTGGCACGGCCTTTTTAAAGCTTATTTATTTTTGTCAAGTGCGTCTTGCGTATATGAAAGTAGGGTGCAAACAACTAAAAAAGTTAGCTTTTCAATTATTGTTTTTGCTTTAATTTGTGGTACAATTGGCGCTTTTTCTTTCGCTTTTGCCAGTAACAAAGATATTTCTAGTCTAAATAGTAATTATATTTTAATTACTCTTGCATTTTTAGCGTCGTCGCAACTTGCTTTAAATACTTTGAAAGAAAATGTTATAAAATTTGCCTTTCCGGCTATGGTAATTTCTTTAATTTGCGGCTTTATTTATGGGTTTTCTATTAAAATAATTGACTATGCATTAAAGCCAGCTAATTTGTCGGTGCCACAAGATTTAAACTTAATTCACATTATTTCACTTTTGGTTATGTTTGTTTTTTGGATAATGGTTACCTTTAGGGCAAATTTTCGTAATGTTAAATTTACTAGGGGCTTGATATTTAAAATATATGTAAAATCGCTTAATGCATCGAAGCCAGCAGAATCGACAATTACAAGTTATAGAAATTATTATAAATTTTAGTAAAAACATACAAGTAAAAATATAATTTTATTATAATTATGAAAAATAAGAAAAATATTATTGCGCAATCAATAGAAAAATCTTTTGCAAAAATTGCTCCGATTTGGCCTTTGCAAAATTATATTGCTGGCAACAGTCTTGCTGGTTTTACCTCGTTGCAATTTGAAGATGCTGTAAAAGAGGCAACCAAATTATTTGGCCTAAACAAAATTTCAAAAGGTCTAGAATCTGTTAATATTCATTCTATTAAATGGCTGAAGCCTTTTTTCGATATTTCGCAAGCAACAATTAAAATGCCTTTGCGCGAACAAGGATTGTATTTTTCGTTTAAAAATTTGCTAATTTACGATCAAAAATTACATCAAAATGAAATAGCGAAGAAAGAATTTATTAAGAATTTACCCAAAAATTCCGAAGAAGCAATTGTTGAAATTTTAGAAAAGTTAAATGTTAAAAATGAAGAAATATCTAGCATAATTGATGTGCTGGTTGTTATTTTGCCTGGTTTTGCCGGCCATATTAATTATCGTGCAAATTGGGATCGTGGTGGCGATTTTAAAATTTATCCGGCCAGTCAAACAGATTTTATTGCACTTAGACTTGTTATTGCTTATTTAGTTTTGGGTGATAAAAAGCAAATTTTAGAGCATTTAAAACAGCCGGTAAGCAAAAAGAAGTTAGAAGAAAATCGATTTAAACTTAAAAAAATTAAAGATACAGAAATTAAATTTCGTAAAAATCTTTTTTCGGATATTAAGAAAAATATTGCAAAGTTAAATTTAAGATCTTCGAAAATAGAAGAACATAAATTAATAAAGGCGCAAATGGTTTTTTGTATTGATGTTAGGTCGGAAGCCATTAGAAGATCAATAGAGTCAACCGGAAGTTACGAAACTTACGGCTTTGCTGGATTTTTTGGAGTGCCTGTTGCAATTTCGCAATTTGATTGCGACGATTCAGGGGCGTCTTGCCCAGTTTTAATTAAACCAACCCACACAATAAAAGAATGTCATCACCCATCTTATTCAAAAAATAAATTTCATAATTTTCAAGAAAAGCGCGCCAATAAAGGCAAAGAAAGTTTAAATATTGTCAAGAATTTCTATCAATCGTTAAAATATAGCTTTGGATCGCCTTTTATTTTGGCCGAGGCTTTGGGCTTGTGGTGTGGCATTTGGATGGGTTTTAAAACTTTTGCGCCTAAATTTACCTTAAAAGCAAAAAACAAGGCCATAAGTTTCATTAAGCCAAATATTATAACTTTACCAAAAATTGACGAAGAAAATAAAGAAATAGATCAAAAATTCATGTCAAAAATAGGCTTTTCGTTGCAAGAGCAATGTGGATATGCTTTAAATGCTTTGAAAATGATGGGCTTAACTTCAAAATTTGCAAAAATTGTTATTTTATGTGGCCATGGCGCAAAAACTGAAAATAACGCTTATGCTTCAGCGCTTGATTGTGGAGCCTGTGGAGGAAGGCATGGAGGAGTTAATGCTAAAATTTTAGCGGCAATTTTAAATAAACAAGAAATACGCAAATTTTTAGAAGAAAATAATATTGTAATTCCGCAAAAAACATATTTTGTGGCCGCGCTTCATAATACTACAAATGATGAAATATCGATTTATGAAGATAAAACTTTAAATATTAAATATGCTAATGAAATTTACTCTATTAAATCAGATTTGAAAAGGGCGCAAATATTAAACAGTCAAGAAAGGTTGGCGCAAATTGACCCTTTTTGCAAAAAGCCTCAAGAAATGGTGCATAAATTAGCTTCTGATTGGTCGCAAACGCGTCCAGAATGGGGGCTGGCTAAGAATGCGGCTTTTATTGTTGGGCCTCGTAATTTAACTAAAGATATAAATCTTGAGTCGAAATCATTTTTACATTCTTATAATTACGAAATTGACGAAGATGGTTCTTGCCTTGAAACGATTATGACCGCGCCTATGGTTGTTGCGCATTGGATTAACAGTCAATATTTTTTCTCGACTTTTGATAATGTAGTTTATGGATCGGGCAGTAAAATAACACAAAATATTACTGGTAAAATTGGTGTTATGCAGGGAAATTCAAGTGATATTTATTCTGGCCTTGCGCTGCAATCGGTTTTTAAAGATGATAAAAAGGCCCAGCATGAAATGATAAGGCTAAATTGTGTAATATGCGCCCCTAAAAAAATGATCGATAATGTAATTAAAAAGCATGAAAATTTACAAGAATTAATAAAAAATGAATGGATTTTTTTATCTTGCGTCGAAAATGATAATATTTATGAGTTAAATAACGAATTTTTATGGCAAAACCAGCAATAAAATTAAATCTTTTTTCTAATTGCGATATTTTTATGTAAATTATTTTTTAATCTTATAATTTATTATTTATGAAGTTAAAATTTAATAATAGGCGAGATATTTATATGATATTTTGCTAAAACTAATTAAGAAAATTATCTTTGCCAGTCTGAGTCTAAATATATATTGATGAAATTCTCTTGCCTCTTAATTGTTAATTATAAATTGGAAATGCCATAGGCGATTCTTGAAAATTATTTGCCCTAAAAGTTGCTTTAAAGATACAGATTTGATATAATGTTATTTCAATTTTATAATTGATCGTTTATTTGTTTTTAATATTATATTGATGAAATTTTTAGCCTGTAAATAATCAATTATAAAGCTCAAATGATATAACTTGATGAATTTACCTAAAAATATTAAGTTTTAACAGTGGTTTATTGTTATTTCATTACTTTTTGAGTAAGGTTTTTTTAGCCTAATTTTTAAATTCTGATCTAAGTTAATAAATTTGTTGGTTGAAGTTAGTTGAAATGGCGCTTGATATAATATTTAAAGACATTAAATAATGAAATTTTATTATAATTGCTTTTTATGATTTGTTAAAGATGGTTATAAATTAGAACCAAGAATTATTGCTAAATTTTGCCACAACATACTAAATAAGATAACCCATATAACAATAAATAATGACTAATAATCTAAAAAAAGAGATGAAATTTGTTGAATTCATTTTTTTAATGGCAATTTTCGTTTCTTTAATGGCAATATCGCTTGATACAATTTTGCCAGCCTTGCCTTTAATGCAGCAAGATCTTGGCTTTTCAGGAAAGAATCAGTCGCAATTCATAATAACTTCCTTGCTTTTGGGCTCTATTGTTGGGCAAATTATTTTTGGTGCAATATCAGATAGCTTCGGTCGTAGATCGACAATATATATTGGGTTAACAATTTTTGCAATTGGCAGTGTTGTAAGTATGGTTAGCCAAAGTCTTTTTCTTATGTTAGTTGGCAGAATGCTTCAGGGTTTTGGTGTTGCGGCGCCCAAAATTTTAAGTACTGCAATTGTTCGTGATTTATATAAAGGTCGCGAAATGGCGCGCACCATGTCAATTATTATGAGTATTTTTATTTTAACGCCAGCAATTGCGCCGACCGTTGGGCAGTTAATTTTGTCATTTTTAAATTGGCGTGCAATTTTTGTCTTATTTTTAATTTTTGCTTTAATTTCTGGCATTTGGTCTTATTTTAGGCTTCCTGAAACTTTAAAGTCGCAAGATCGCAAAGAATTTAAATTAAATATTGTAAAAAAAGCTTTTATTGTTGTCGTTAGTAATAAAATAACTTTAGGATATGCAATTTGTGCTGGTTTAATTTTTGGTTCGTTGGTCGGGTACATAACTTCGTCGCGTCAAATTTTTCAGGAACATTATGATGTTGGTAATTTATTCGCGTTATATTTTGCAATTTCTGCTTTGTCAATCGGCGTTGCCTCAATTACTAACTCGGTTATTGTCAAAAGATTAGGAATGCGCATAATTTGCCAAGTTTCACTTACTGTAATGGCAATAAGTTCAGCGTTATTTTTAGCTTTGATGATTTTTCAATCGCAAGAGATTAGCGTTTTACAATTTATGATTTATTCGGTAGTAACATTTTTTTCTATGGGCTTAACTTTTGGAAATTTAAACTCTTTGGCCATGGGGCCCATGGGTCACTTTGCTGGAATGGCTGCGGCTATTATTGGCTCAATTTCATCGTTAATATCTTTGTTAATTGGCATTTTAATTGGTCAAAATTATAATAATACTTTATTTCCAATTACTTTTGGCTTTTTGACTGTAGCATTATCTTCTCTTATTTTGCAATTTTACCTTGAGAGGCAAAAAAAAGAAATTTAGATCTATTTATACCATTTCAACTTTATAACTTATTGTTTATACTCTAAAATATTGCTTTGATAATATTATTGTCAGAATTCTATGATATCGACGAAATGAGTAATTTTTGAAGCTAAAGGTTGAGATATTGATTGATTTGATAGTTTTTTGCTAAAAATATTTTGCCTTTATTTATTTTTAAAGATTGGGCTTGATGTTGGTTTTAAAAGGGCGGTTAAGTAGCTGTTGTTAGCGTAACAATACTAATTTTAGTAACTTTAAAGCAACCCCGCCCTTTTTTTGTATAAAAATTTCTTAAAAGCCGTGATTTTGTTGCAAAATTTAATTAATAGAGTTTTCTTAATCTGGAATCTATTTCTTGCAAAAATTCTTCTGTGTATAGGTAATGTTGGCCATGGCTAACATTTGATCCGTGAATGCAAACGGCTAAATCTTTTGTCATCTTGCCACTTTCGACGGTTTGGACGCAGACTTCTTCGAGCTTGTGACAAAAGTCAATAAGTTCTTGGTTTTTGTCAAGCTTTCCTCTGAATTGAAGGCCGCGAGTCCAAGCGAAAATAGAAGCGATTGGGTTGGTTGAAGTTGGCTTCCCTTCTTGATGAAGCCTATAATGGCGGGTGACTGTGCCGTGTGCGGCCTCGGCTTCGACGGTTTTTCCGTCGGGTGTGGTCAAAACAGAAGTCATTAGACCTAAAGATCCAAAGCCCTGAGCCACTGTGTCTGATTGAACATCGCCATCGTAATTTTTGCAAGCCCAAACGAACTCTCCATGCCACTTTAATGCGCTTGCAACCATGTCGTCAATTAAGCGATGTTCGTAAGTAATTCCTAATTTATCGAATTTACTTTTATATTCTTTTTCGTAAATTTCGGCAAAAATTTCCTTAAAGCGCCCATCATATTTTTTCATGATGGTGTCTTTGGTTGAAAGATAAAGTGGCCAACCTTTATTTAGCGCCACATTGAAGCAAGAACGCGCAAAGCCGTAAATTGACTTGTCGGTGTTGTACATTGCCATGGCAACGCCTTTTCCTTTGAAGTTATAAACTTCGTGTTCAATAATTTCGCCGCTTTTGCCTTCGAATTTAACTGTTAATTTTCCTTCTTCGGGGATTGTAAAATCGGTTGCTTTATATTGATCGCCAAAAGCGTGACGCCCGATAATTATTGGCTTTGTCCAGTTTGACACAAGACGCGGGACATTTTTGCATACAATTGGTTCGCGAAAAACAGTTCCGTCTAAAATATTACGGATTGTGCCATTTGGCGATTTGTAAATTTTTTTAAGATTAAATTCTTTAAGTCTATTTTGGTCAGGTGTAATGGTTGCGCACTTTATTCCTACTCCATATTCTTTAATGGCATTGGCTGCGTTAATAGTGATTTGATCATCGGTCTTGTCGCGACTTTCAACGCCTAGGTCAAAATATTTGATGTCAAGATCTAGGTAAGGTAAAATTAGCTTTTCTTTGATAAATTTCCAGATTATTCTGGTCATTTCGTCGCCATCAAGTTCGACAACGGGGTTTTGTACTTTTATTTTTTGCATAATTAAATAATTTTGAAAATTGCCGTGAAATATTGTTAATTATAGCAAGAAAAAAATTGATTTTTCAAGTTAAAATTCAATCTTTTTGCCAGAATAGTCAAATATCAGGCCAGAATCTGTGGTTTTTAAATTACTTAAAACATCAATTAAAGAAGAGGCGCTGAAATGGGGGCTGAATAATTTATTTTCTTTTACCATTGCTTGAAATGGTTTTGATAAGTTGCTGTCGACTGTTCCGGGGTGAAGACCAACAATTATTGCTTTTTTGTTTTTGCGCTTAATTTCAATTGAAAAATTTCTTAAAACCATATTCAAAGCAGCTTTTGAAGCGCGATAAGCGTACCAGCCGCCAATATTATTGTCAGAAATACTGCCGACTCGGGCGCTAAGAGCGGCAAAAATTGAATTTTCTTGTGAATTTAGCTTGGGTAAAAAATATTTTCCAACCAAGGCTGGGCCAATAACATTTGTGGCAAAAATTTGGTCAAATTTATTTTTAGATAATTCTTTAATTGATTTTTCTGGCATAATTTCATTATTATGCAAAAGTCCGCTTGCTAAAATTACTATGTCGAGTTTTTCGCTAATTTCTTGCGCGCCATTTTCGATAGATTTTTCATCTTCGATATCAATCTTGAGATTTTTTATTTTTTGCGAATCAAAATTGGTGCCTGACCTTGAAAAAGAGTAAATTTTAGATATTTCATCTTGTTTTTCATATTGTTTTATGAATTCTGCGCCAATAGAACCAGTTGCGCCAATAATTGCTATTGTTTTTGTCATTTAACTTTTGGTTAATTAATATTTATAAAGTTTTGCTTTTGAAAAAAATAACGAAATTTACAATGAAAATCAACCTAATTTTTTGATATCTTTGCTTGACTTTAATATTGATTATCAATATCATTATCACTTCTATTAGATTCCTAATAAAAACTATTGGTTAATTCACAAACACAATTACAAAATGACAAAATCTATTTCTTTTGCTGCGGCTTTAACTCTTGCTTTTTCTGGCAATTCTTATGCGCAAGAAAAAACTTATTCGCAAATTCCAACAATTGTTGTTGAAGAAAATAAGCAAAATAACAACTACGAAGTTCCTATTTATTTTCCGGGCTCGGCAAGTTATGTTTCGCCAGAGGTTATTGCAGAAAAACAAACCACCGATATCAATCGGGCTATTCGCGAGGTTGCGGGCGTTAATATTCAAGAAGAGGACGGTTATGGATTAAGGCCAAATATTGGCATTCGCGGTTCTAGAAATGACAGAAGCGCCAATATTACTTTAATGGAAGACGGAGTTTTAATTGCTCCGGCGCCTTATGCATCGCCTTCTGCTTATTATTTTCCGTCAATGGGAAGAGTTAAGGCAATTGAGGTTAGAAAAGGATCGTCTTCAATTAAATATGGACCAAGAACTACTAGTGGCGCTATTAACCTAATTACAACGGCAATTCCGGAAGATAAAAAAGCCGAAATAAATGCTTATTATGGAAGTTACAATGAAAGAAGGGTTAATGCTAATATTGGAAAGTCTTATGAGAATTTTGGCTATGTTCTAAACTTTGATCACGCCGTAGCAGATGGTTTTAAAGATTTGCCAAATGGCGGTGAGACTGGGTTTGAAATGAGTGATTTTATGACAAAATTTCGCTTTAACACCGACAAAGACGCCGATATTTACCAAGCGCTTGAATTTAAGCTTGCGCACAATAAAGAAAGCTCAAATGAGTCTTATGCGGGTTTGACATTGGGTGATTTTGTTAGCGACCCTTACCAGCGCTATGCGGCAAGTGCTTTGGACAATATGGACGCCGAACATGATCAATATCAGGTCACTCATTTCGCTGATTTTAATAATGGCTTTACTCTTAATACTACGGCTTATTACAACGAATTTACTAGAAATTGGTACAAGCTTGATGATGTTGATGATGGCAACGGTTTTATTGGTTTGGGCGAGGCTTACAATGGTCAAAATAACTCTTATCTTGCGGTTCTTAAGGGTGATGCAAATGGTAGGGTTAACTTAAAATCTAATAACCGCCGTTATGTTTCGCAAGGAATTCAAACCGTTGCTAAAACAAGTTTTAATATTGGCAAAGCGCAACATAATTTTGAATTTGGCAGTAGAATTCATGATGATTTTGAGGATCGTTTTCAGCAAGAAGACATTTACGACATGAACTCTGGAACTTTAAGTTTAAACAGCCTTGGCGCAGCGGGCGCTGCTGGAAATAGAGTTGCATCGGCCAGAGCTTATTCGGCTTATGTTGAAGATGAAATTCTAATTGGTAAATTAACTATTGTACCGGGTTTGAGATATGAGTCAATTAATCTGAAGAGAAGAGACTTCGGAGGAAGTGACGCCGACAGATCGGAAATTCCGACTTCGACAGTTAACAATGTTGAGGCCTTGACCCCCGGACTTGGCGCCAGTTACATGTTAACTGACAATAGCGCTATTTTTGGTTCGATTCACAAAGGTTTTGCGCCGCCTTCAACTGGTAACAGTCAAGCTTCGGTTGAAGAATCTGTTAATTACGAAGTTGGTTACCGCTTAAGGGGCGAGAATGAGTTGTTTTTTGAATCGACCCTTTTTGCAATTGATTACGACAATCTTTTGGGTCGCGACACCGCTTCTGCGGGCGGAGATGGCAATAATGCGTCTTTTAATGGCGGCAAGGTATTTACCTATGGTCTTGAGTTGGCCAGTGGTTACAAATTTAACAAAAAAATTATCAATAAAAATGTTAAATTTCCGGTTGCTTTAACTTACACATACAACCATTCTGAATTTAGAACAAGTTTTGATGAAGGTGGAGTTGATGAGTGGGGCAGTGTAACTAAGGGCGATAAATTGCCTTATGTTCCAGAGCATCAAATTGGATTTAGAACGGGTTTAGAGGTTGACAAGTGGTCGGCTACATTATTTGGAAAATATGTTGGCGCCATGAGAACTACGGCCTCGCAGGGATCAATTGTAAAAAGTAATAAAATTCCTTCGCATTTTGTTTTAGATGGTTCGGTATTTTACCAGTTTGATTCTGACTTAGCGTTATTTGTTGCGGTTGACAATATTTTAGATCGTGAATATGCGGTGGCCGACCGTCCATACGGCCTAAGACCAGGCAAGCCAATGACTGCTAGGGTTGGATTTAACTACAAATTATTCTAAATTAGTGTAACAGATATTTGCCTTTTCAAAAAATGCCTCTAGAGGCATTTTTTGAAAGTGGTTTTGTTATTTGTTTGCACTTACCTATTTTTAGTGGACGCAGACCTTCTTATCTTCGAATAAATATTTCACTATTTTGTCACAAAATTATCATGAAAGCCTAGTTTTAGTCCTAATATCAAAGATTATCTTTAAATGCTAATTAAGGAGTAAGTAATTTTATTGGTAAATAATTAATATTGAAAACACGGCGCATCAAGAAGTTTTATGATGAATTTAATAATTGAATTACGAGAGCTAAATTGTCTTTTAAAGAGGGGGTTTGGTATTAATAATATTTTGATTCTTTGATGATTTTTTGCTAAAAATATTTTTTAATGTTAGAGGTGGAGCTGGAAGAGGGTGTATTATTGCTAAAAATCTAAATAATAAAGGGTTGCTAATTATCGCTTTTGTGCCAATAAAATTAACTAATTATTTTTTAGATTTAACTTGATTATTGCAATAAGTAATATTAATTTAATATCTTCGGCCATTTCAAAAAACCCCAAATACTTTGGAGATATGAATAAAATATTATCAAAAATTAAAGACAAATTAAATAATTTTGTTAATTACTGCAAAAACAACAAGGTTCAGTCAGCTTTGTTATTTTTGATTTATTTGTCGATATGCTGTTTTATTTTTGTAAAGCTTCTTCCAAAAATGTTCTACATTCATAATTTTGAACAAATATTATTTCATTTGAACCAACCCTTGGATGGTGTAGATCAAGAGTTAATAAATAAAATAATTTCTAGAATATTAAGACATTCAATTGTTTATTTTTTGGTATTTTTATTTATTTTTAAATTATTCAGACTTGGTTTCAAGGGTGCGGGCAAAATATTATTTTTAACTGTTTGTGCTATTGTTATTTTTGCTTTTACTATTTGTTACAGTTTTAAAATATTTAAAATTAATGATTACTTAAAAAGACAAGACAAAGAAACTCCTTTTTCTAATTACTATGAAGAAAATTATGTTTTTCCAAATTCGCAAAATGTAAAATTTAACAAGAAAAAAAATCTAATAATTTTATATTTAGAATCTGTTGAAAACTCATATTACAAAAAAACTGGCCTTTTTAAAGAAAATTTACTTCCAAATTTAGAGAATTTAGCTAAAACAGAAATTTCGTTTAATGGCTTCAAGCAAGTTTCTGGAACTTCTTGGACAATTGCCGGACTTTTTGCTTCAAATTGCGGGGTGCCTTTAAAGTCGGTTGTTAATGGCGTTTCTTACAGAAATATTAAGGATTTCTTTAAAAATATTAAATGCTTGCCACAAATTCTAAAAAGCAATGGTTACAAAACCTATTATTTACAAGGTGCAGATATTAAATTTGCAGGAAAAAATAAATTTTTCTCCCAGCATGGTGTTGACAATCCCCTGGGCAAAAATTACTTTATGAATTTAGAAGGTTACAATAAGTCTCAAGATGGCGACTGGGGAATAAATGACCATACTCTTTTCAGGCACGCCCAAGAAAAAATTTCTGAAATTGCAAAAAATAAATCACAGCCATTTATGTTTACAATGTTGACGGTAGATACGCATCATACAACTGGTTTTTTAAATTCCGTTTGTGAAAGAAAATACGATATTGACATGAAAAATACCCTGCATTGCCAAGATAAATTAATATTTAATTTTATTAGCTGGTTAAAAAAGCAAGATTTTTATGACAATACTACAATTTTAATAGTGGGCGATCATTTAGCAATGCCCAACACGCTGCGAAGCTATTTAGACAGAAACAAAAATAGGCAAATTATTAATATTTTTATTAATTCTGATAAAAAAACACAGAATTTAAATAGGCAATTTACAACATTTGATTTATTTCCAACTATTTTAGAGTCAATTGGCGCAGATGCAAAAAGGCTGGGGTTGGGTAGATCTTTGTTTTCAGAAAACAAAACCCTTATTGAAAAAGAGGGGCGTAAAAAATTCGATAGAAAAATCTGTCAAAAATCTCAACTTTACGAAAGCTTCAGATAATATTTTTTAAATTAAGAGTTGGTGCCAAGATTGGTCTTTAAAAACTGATTTACAATAGTCTAGCTTTGCAATTAATAAACAAGGCTCTAAAAAATTTTATCAAGATAAATTATTGCAAAAAAAACGAGTAATATTTTCTGATATTACGAAAGTTTTAACGATGATATTACTGGTCGGGTGCTAGCTTCGTCAATGGTTAATTATAAAGTTGAACCGCTTAAGTGCTATATCGAAAGCTTGCCATGATTCTTTTTTACTAATAAGATTTAATAAAATTATTTAGCCTCTTATTAGTGTTTAAAAATAGGACTTTGGGCAATTTAAAGGCTTGTTTAATATTGCCCGCCTTGTTGATTTTGTCGTCCGCCGTTAAGGGCGCCAGCATTTGGCAAAGCAGCGGCAGGAGCGGGATTATGATTACCATCTTGATTGCCAGATTCCACAATATCAGCATGGAGGTTAATTAACGATTGCGCGGTCTTAACATGACCTTGTTGATAAGCGAGTTGTAATGGGGTTTTGTCTTCGTAATCTTTTGCATCAGGCCTAGCCCCTGCTTGAATTAATGCTTTAGCAGCTTCGGTGTGACCATAAAGGCATGCGGTATGCAATGGTGTAGCGTTATCAATATCTGATACTATGTTAATATCGGCGCCTGCCTGAATTAAAATCTGGATAATTTCGCTATTACCACCTATACTTGCAAATTCTATTGGGGTTCTGCCAAATTTACTTACCGCGTCAATTTTGGCTCCTGCTTCAATTAAAGTCTTGGCACTCTTAAAATTTCCGCTTATACATGCTAGTTGCAGCAAATTAAAGCCTTCTTGATATGCTGCGTTAATATCAATATTGGCACCTTTATCAATAAGCTTGTGGATAATTTCAGAATTACCTCTGAAATAGGCTTGAGATAAAGGAGACCTAGGTAAAGGAGATCTTGGTTTAATATTAACATCGGCGCCTTTATCAATTAAAGTATTGACAATATTAGTGTAATCCCTTTCGCAAGCGATATATAATGGCGAGACTCCACTTACATCTTGTGCATTAATATCAGCACCCGCCTCAATTAGGGCCTCGATAATTTCTTCATAACCCTTTAAGCAAGCATCATGCAACGGAGTTCTATCGCCTCTATATGTATCGTTAACATCAGCGCCTGCTTTAATCAGGGATTTTGCTATTTCAGCATTACCAAGATGGCATGCAACATGTAATGGCGTTTCATTGCGACTACCTTTCACATTAATATTGGCATTTTGTTCAATTAGAGCTATGGCAATTTCGGTGTGACCCTTTGAGCATACAATTTGCAACGGAGTTATAGCTCTATGATCTTTAACCTCAATATTAACGCCCCGAGCGATTAAGCGACTTACTTCTTCGAGATTACCATTTTCACAAGCATCAAATAATGCTTGTTCATTTATTGATAAAGGCATAATAAATTAGAATTAGGGTTAATAATTAAATAGAATCATTATTTTAAAAAAAGTTAAAATAGCTCAATATCGCTTTTTATCTATCTTGTCGATTTTGCTGCCCATTATTAAAAGCGTTATTGATAAAAGCAGCGCCCAAAACCGCGCCCGGCTGGCCATTATGAACAGCAAGATTTTGGGCGTTACCAGCGTTAACTCTTTGCTGGGCAAGTTGCAGCGGAGCTACATCATTTCCGCTTCCCTCATTAACATCAGCGCCCATATTAATTAAAAGTTCTGCAATTTCGATTTTGCCCTTTGAACAAGCATCATGAAGTGGTGTATTGCCATCTGTGTTTCTCGCATTAATATCAGCACCGGAATGTATTAAAAGTTCTGCAATTTCTATATTGCCCCCTAAACAGGCGTCATGAAGTGGCGTATTGCCTTCTACATCTAATAGGTATTTAGCATCAACTATAGCGCCTGCGTTAATTAGAATTTTCGCGATTTCAGCGTTACCATCGCGGCAAACCTTCTGCAAAATTGTTTCTTCTCCAAGCTCCATATTGACATTAACTCCTGCTGCAACCATATCAGCAACAATTTTAATATTATTACCTGAGCAAGCAGCGAATAGCGGTTCTTCGCCAGCTAATGTTGTCTTATCAATTTTAGCTCCTGCTTCAATCAGGATTTGGGCGATTTCAGCATTGCCATCTACACAGGCAGTGTAAAGCGGTGTTTCGCCATTGCAATCTGCTTTATCAATATCGGCGCCCCTTGCAATCAAGGCATTGGCAATTTCAACATTACCCTCTGAACAGGCGACATATAGCGGAGTTTCAAGGTAGGAATTTTCTATATTAATATTGGCCCCTGCTTCAATCAGTTCTAAAGCCACTTCTATGTGAGAATATGAACATGCAATATGCAAAGGCGCTACTCTTCCATCATCTTTGTCTGCTACTTCGATTCCAAGTTCATCTTCACTATCTTTGATGTTAATATTAACACCTTCCCTAATACAGGTTCTTACATCATCAAGTTTGCCATCTCTACAAGCTTCAAATAAATCTTTTTCTCTGTGCGATAAAGCCATAATAAATTAAAATTAAGGTTAATAATTATATAATGTAATTTACAATTTTTAATTATTTATTTTTAAACTAAATAATTAAATAAAACACAATATAAGTTAAAAATTTAGGTAACAAATAGATTGTAACATATTTTTAACCTTCACGAAAGAAATACCTAGCGCAGTAAGGTTTTGGTGGTAATTAAAATTTTTTTTAAAGCAAATCTCAATATTTATAACCTATTTACAAGTTAGTGATAATTTTAGTTATTGTGTTCTTCAGCCCTTATCTTCCCTGCTGATGTTGATTTATATTATTTATGTTAACACCATTAGCATTGGCAATTCCACCAGTCGGGTTACCAAGATCGCTATTGTAAGAAATTAGAAGGTTGGCGATATCGAAGTGATTATTCCGGCAGGCAAGTTCTAAAGCAGTTGAGTTAGAGCTGTCTTTTAAACTAGTAATGGACCCCGCCTCAATCAAGGTTTTTGCAGTTTTAATGTGACCTTCTAAACATGCAAAATGTAATGGTGTTTGAAGATCGGAATCAGGTGCGTTAACATTAGCACCAGCTTCAATTAAATAACCTGAAACTTCAGAGTGACCCTGTAAACAGGAGTAATGCAAAGGTGTTTCATCTTCAACATTTACCGAATTAATATCGGCATCTTTTCTAATAAGAGCTTCTACAATGTCAAGATGACCCTGTGAACAAGCGGAATGTAAAGGGGTGATATTAAGATTATCTGTACTATTGACATAAGATTTCGCATCCAAAAGAATGTTTACAATTCCAGAATGACCGTGTAAACAGGCATAATGCAAAGGTGTTTCATAGTTGCCATTTTCGGCATCAATATTTGCTTTTGCATCAATTAGTGCTTCTGCAATTTCAGAATGACCCTGTAAACAGGCAATGTGCAAAGGTGTTTCATAGTTGATATTTTCGAAATCAATATTTGCTTTTGCATCAATTAAGGCTTCTACAATTTTAGAATAACCATGTAAACAGGCAATGTGAATTGGAGTATTGCCCATATCACCCACAACATTAACATCAATACCTTCTCTAATAAAGGCTCTTACATTATCAAGTTTGCCGTTTTTACAAGCTTCAAATAAATCTTTTTCTATGTGTGATAAAGGTATAATAAATTAGAATTAGGGTTAATAATTAAGTGTCGTAATTGTTGCGGCGGTCGGTTAAGTTAATATCTCAAATTAAGGTTTTCGTTGTCAATAATTAGTAAAAAATAACCATAAAAATCTAGAAATATATCTTAGATGCGCCATCGATTTTTTTTAATATTTTTGCAAAATATTTTGCAAGCAGTCTTAAACTTTTTTAATTATTTTTAACTACCTAGCAAAAGTTTATTCTCTAGCATTTATTTACCTGCCCTGATTCTGGTCTCGGGGTCCGTTATCAAGTTGATCAGCAACAGGATCAGCAACAGCTTGCGCATTAGCCCTTCTTACTGCTCTAGTTATAATTTCTATTGCTACATCATTTTTATTCAGAACGGCCTTATCTAAAGCTGTGCTACCTTCATGATCTTGCGCATTAACATCGGCGCCATTATCAATTAAGGTATGCAAAATATTACTATTTTTATCGCCATTAGCATCAAAATCTGTATTCTCAGAAGCAATATGCAATGGTCTAATTTGATGCATATCTTGCGCATTAACATCAGCACCTTTGTCAATTAATTTATGAGCTATTCTAGCGTCGCTATGTATACTGGCTTTATGTAGTGGTGTTGTACCTAAGCTATCTCTCGCATTAACATCGGCACCTACATTAATCAGAATATTTGAAATTTGATATTCATTGCATTGACATGCATCATGTAGAGGTGTAGCTCCATTAATATCTTGGTTTCTAATATTAGCGCCTTCATTAATCAATATATTGACAATTCCAACTCTACCACTTGCACAAGCTTTTGTAAGTGGAGTATTTTTTCTATAATCTTGCGCATCAATATCAGCACCTGCTTCAAGTAATTTAGTAACACTCTCGGCGGAGCCATATTTACAGGCAATATGTAATGGTCTTTCATTGTGATTATTTTCTGAATTAACATCAGCGCCATTAGCAATAAGGCGATTAACTTCGTTGATATCGTTTCTTTGACAAGCGTTAAATAATTCTTGGTTAATTTGTGATAAAGCCATAATAAATTAAAATTAAGGTTAATAATTATATAATGTAATTTACAATTCTTAATTATTTATTTTTAAACTAAATAATTAAATAAAAAATAATATAAGTTAAAAATTTTTAACTATGTTCGAAATTGCGATTGCAAATGCATTTAAAAATTAAAAGTTAAAATTTAGGCAACAAATATATTATAACATATTTTCAACCTTTGCGCAAGAAATATTAAGATTAGTAAGTTTTTACTGATAATTAAAACAAGCTTTGGCTTTAAGTTAAAATTAAATAGGGCTAAATAATTTGAGTGATAAATTTATTATCAAAAACGAGGCATAGCAAGCGTATATTTTAAATACTTTTGGTGATGAATTTAGTAATTAAATTATAATGGGTAAATTTACATCTAAAGTTTAGGCTTGGTATATTTCGTGACCAAATTCTATATTTTACTTTACAAAAGGTCGACCAGAAGTCAATTTATGACCTTGTCGACCTTTTTATTTATATTAATATTTATAGATCCAACTCTTTAGTATCAACTTGGGCCTTTTGAGCTTGAGCACTGCTAACGCCGCCGGAGGGGTTGGCGACATTACGATTTATTAAATCAGTTAAGTATTTAGTAATGTCATCGCGATTGTAAAGAGTGGCAATATCTAGTGGATCTTTGCCTTGATTGTTTTTTAAAGTAACATCAGCGCCATTTTCAATTAGCAATCGACAAGATTCGGCACAGCCCTTTGCGCATGCAAAATGTAGTGGCGTATCACCGGCTTCATTTTGCGCATTAATATCAGATCCTACAGAAACTAGCTCGCGGACGAATTCAACATTATCAATATCACAAGAACAGGCATAATGTAGTGGCGTATCACCGGCCCCATCTTTCGCATTAATGTCGGCTCTACCCGGGTCAATCAGCGACTTAAGGATTGTATAATTACCATTTCTGCAAGCAATATGCAACGGAGCTTCACCGCATGTAGTTTTCTCATCAACATTAATATTTGCAAGATTAATTAATTTGAGAACAGTTTCAACATTATTACTTTCGCAGGCGACAAGTAAAGGCGTTTCACCTTTGGAATTAGCTTGTAGGTTAATATTGGCATTTGCCTGAAATAATATATTGAAAGCCCCGATATTACCTTTTTAAGGGCGGTAAATAACGGAGTTTCACCTTTCGTATCTTGCGCATTAATATCCGCGCCCGCAGCAATCAAGACATTTATAATTGCAATATTACCTTCTTGACAAGCGTAATGCAATGCTGTTTTTCCCAGTTTAGATTGTAAATTAATATTAGGATTTCTTTCAAGTAACATGCCAACAATTTCAGTGTGACCTTCTGCGCAAGCTAAATGTAAAGGTGATTTGCCTTTGCTATTCATTGAATTAACATTGAAGCCTAACTGGAGTAGTATTCTGACAATTTTAGCCTGACCTTCTTTACAAGCTAAATGTAGCAGCTTTTCTTCAGTATTGCCAGCGCCTTGACCAGAAGCTTGCCCTTGAGCAGTAGGGTCTGGGTTAAAGTCCAATAATTCATATAAATTAATAGCAAGTATATTGAGTTGATCAGAGTTAGCGCTCTGTAACGGAGTTTGACCTTGTTTATTTATTATATAAAAATCAGCGCCTTTGTCAGATAGTAAATTATAGAATTTAGAATTACTATTTATGCAAGCAATATGTAATGGCGTTTCTCCGAAGAAATTTTGCGCATTAATATCTATATCATCACAAAGAAGAAGTTTATGCATGATCTCATCAAGGTTTTTTTCACAGGCAATATGCAGAGGTGTTTTGCCGCCACTTTCAACTTCGTCTTTATTTCTTAAATTGATATCAGCGCCCACATCAATTAGTGTAACGACAGAATCAACATTGTCGTTTACACAAGCTTTATGTAACGGTGTCTCACCTTCATTATCTTGTATGTCAACATCAGCGCCCGCAGCAATCAAGCTATTGATAATTGCAATATTGCCTACTTGACAAGCGTAATGCAATTCTGTTTTTCCACGGCTAGATTGTAAATTAATATTAGGATTTCTTTCAAGTAATATTTCAACAATTTCAGCGTGATTTTTCTCACAAGCGAAATGTAAAGGTGTTCTTTTTGATTTAGATAGTGAATTAATGTCAGCTCCTGCTTCAAGCAATATATGGGCAATTTCAGTCTGATCTTGCGTAGAAGCATAATGTAACGGCGTTTTACCTCTCTTATCTCGTGATTCAATATCAGCGCCTGATTGGATCAGCGCTACAGTAATCTCGGCCTGACTTTCTTTGCAAGCAACATGTAGCGGAGTTTTACCTTTACTATCTTGTAATTCAATATCGGCGCCTAAAGCGAGTAGCATTTTAGTGATGTTGGCCTGACCTTTTTCGCAAGCAACATGTAAAGGTGTTTCGCCTTTACTATCTTGTGCATTAAAATCAGCATTAAGTCGAACTAGAAAGTCAAATATACCAACATTTCCATTCATGCAAGTGTAATATAAAGGTGTTTTACCTTCATTATCTCGTGATTCAATATTAGCATTTAGTTGTTCTATCAGTATTTTAGAGATCTCAGCCCGACCTTTTTCACAAGCAACATGTAAAGGTGTTTTACCTTCATTATCTCGTGATTCAATATTAGCATTCGCCTCATTTAAAGCGGCAATAACCGCAACATGACCTTTTTTGCAAGCAACATGTAACGGCGTTTCTCCTTCATTATCTTGTGCATTAACATCGGCGCCACTTTGAGCCAGAAAATCAACTATCTCAACATTGTCATTTATGCAAGCGTGATATAAAGGTGTTTTACCTTCATTATCTCGTGATTCAATATTAACGCCTTGTTTAATATGAAATTATACTTGATCAAGTTCTCCATTTTGACAAGCTAATATTAGTTTTTTCTTCCGACTATCGTCTCTTATAGAACTTATTCTAGGGGGCATAATATATAAGAATTAAGGTTAATAATTAAATTAATGTCATTTGCAATTCTTAATTATTGAAATCTAGAGTTAAGTCTAAAATAAATTAATTAAATCAAGGGTGACATAAGTTAAAAATTTACTAAAAAAATTATTATAACATATTTTAGACATGTAGGCAAGAAATATTAAATTCAACAAGATTTGCCTTACATGAAGTTAAAATTTAATTAATAAAATCACTTTCAAAGTCTTTATAATATTTAAAGTTAAAATGTTATTATTTAAAGATAAATAAAAATATAGAAATATATTTTGGATATAATTTTGATTTTGTTTCAATAATTTTACTGGAAATATTGTGTATTTATTTATTTTTAAGAATAATAAATGATATTTGGCACTAAATCAAAATTAACCTATTTTATAAATGACCTATTAAATATTTAGACAAGCCAAGAAATAATATTTACCTTACCATTTTTATTTATTATTGATTTTATCGCTTATTATCAACGCTTATAACGCGACCTTTAGTTTTTTGAGCTTCAGGATTGGCAACTTCAGCAGCAGGAGCAGCGCTAGAAACAGGGGTATTCTCAAATTCCTCCAAACATTCATCATTTTCATTTCTCGCATAAGCGTTAGGATACCGACTGGACATAAATTTATAGACATCAGGGTTGTCATTTTCAGTGGCGTAAATTAGAGGTGTATTGCCCTTATCATCTTGTATATCAATATTGGCGCCCGCAGAAATCAATTTGTCAATGCATTCAATGCTACTTTCTTGACAGGCCCAATGTAACGGGGATTTGCCCTTATCATCTTGTGCATCAATATCGGCGCCTGCAGAAAGTAGCTCGTGCATAATTTCAAAATGAGAAGATTTAGCGGCTGTGTATAGAGGGGTTTCATTATATTTATCTTGCGCATTAACGTTAGCGCCTTTAGAAATAAGCTTGCGAACTATTTCAAGATCACCGCGTTTAGAAGTCCTGTGTAATGGCGTTTCGCCAATAATATCTGGAACATCAATATCGGCGCCGAAGTCAAGCAGTATATCAATAGCTTCAGATTGTTTATAAATAGAAGCTATATGCAAAGGGGTCATAGCTAAGCCTCTAAAATCTATATCGGCGCCTGAATTAACTAGAACCTTAATTACTTCAATATGGCCATTAACACAGGCGTTATACAATGGCGTCCTGCCTATAATATTTGTTTCATTAACATCAGCGCCTGCTTCAATTAAACTATCAACAATTTTAGGGTTATCGCTCGCGGAGGCGAAATGTAGCGGCAGATCTCCAACATAATTTTTACTTCCGACATTAGCGCCTTCTTCAAGTAATTTACGAACAGTTTCAGCGCTACCATTTTTACAGGCGACATGTAAAGGAGTTTCTTTCTTATTGCCTCGCGAATTAACATCGGCACCACCAGCAATAAGGCGAAATACTTCATCAATATTATTATTTTTACAAGCGTCAAATAATTTTTGGTTGATAACTGATAAAGCCATAATAAATAAATATTAAAGTTAATAATTAAATCAAGAAATATATGAAGCCAAAATCTTTAATTATATTTGTAATTGAAATTGGCAAATATAACTGCAAATTAAGAGTGTTTCTTAGAAATTTAACAAAAAATGAATTATAACATATTTTTAACATTCAGGCAATAAATATTAAATTTTATGGTCAAAGGCATATAAAGTCTCTATTCTTACGCAGGGCCTTAAAGATGGAAGGTGCAATAATATTTAACAAAAGAGCTGCTAAAAAAACATAAATACCGTCATCATAAAAATAAAATTACCTGTGAAATATAGGTTAAATTATATTTACAATTTATAAAATTCAAACTTCAAAAAAATACTTTTATGTCATCAAAATCCAAAGTATATTTAACTATTGCAAAGCAAGTTTTTTCTTGTAATTTTTCTGGTAATAAATATAATAAACAGTCAAGAGAGCTAAAAATATATCAAATTTTTTGTCAATAATTGCCTTTTATGTAATGTTTGACAAAAATTATATCAAATTTACATAAATTTAAGTTCTTCACTTAGATTTCAAGCCAAAAAATAAGATCTAAAATGGCAATTAAATAATAAAAAGGAAAAATAATGAGTGATAATTCTAGTAAGCAAGTAGTAAATAGCCTTAATTCAATATTAAAAAATGAGTTAGTTGCTATAAATCAATATTATCTTCATGCAAAAATTCTTGAAGATCAGGGTTATTCAAAACTAGCAGCCTTCACGAAAGCCGAATCAATTGACGAAATGAAACATGCTGATATAATCATTGAAAGAATTTTGTTTTTAAAAGGAATGCCAAAAATGACTGAATATAAAGACTTAAAAATTGGCCAAACCCCTGAAGAAATGATCAAAAGAGACCTAGAGCTTGAGATCAACGCTATTGCTGACCTAAGAGACGCAATAAAAATTGCTGAAAAAGCTTCTGATGTCGGAACAAAAACAATGCTTGAGAAAATTCTTATAAGTGAAGAGTCTCATTTTGACTTTCTGGAAACTCAGCTTATCCTTATTGAATCTTTAGGAATGCAAAATTACTTAGCCGCCCAAATTTAATAAAAAGTTTTAAATTAAAGATTAAAGATGAAAAATCTAAATATCGCCTTAGTCGGTCTCGGAACAGTCGGAAAAAGTGTTTATGAAATATTGATTAATCAACAAGATTTAATTTCAAAAAAATGCGCCAAAAAACTCAATTTAGTCAAAGTTGCCGCTAGATCTAAAAAAGATTTTGTTGACGAGACAAAGGTAGAATATGTCGAAAATATTCTTGAATTGGCCGAAGATAAAGAAATTGATTTAATTATTGAGGTTGCTGGCGGAGATTCTGGAATTATTTTTGATTTATGGCAAAAGGCTTTGAAAAATGGTAAAAAAATAGTCACCGCCAATAAAGCGTTGTTTGCAAATTACGGCTACGAAATGACAAAACTGGCCGAAGAAAATGGCGGCTACATTGCATATGAAGCAGCAATTGCAGGGGCAATTCCGGTTGTAAAAATGTTTAAAGAGGGTCTTGCCGGCAATAAAATAAAAAGTTTTTATGCAATTTTAAACGGTACTTCAAATTATATTTTAACTAAAATGAAAGATGAGGGCTTAAGTTTTGAAGTTGCATTAAAGCAAGCTCAAGAGGCTGGATATGCGGAATCTGATCCTACTTTTGATATTGAAGGAATTGACGCTGCTCATAAATTATCTTTGTTAAGTTCAATCGCTTCACAGGCCAAGCCAAATTTTGATGGGCAATTTATTGAAGGAATTTCAAAGGTTACAATTGATGATATTAACTTAGCTGACGAGTTTGGATATAAGATAAAATCTTTAGCTGTTTTTAAGAGTTTAGGCGAGTCAACTCAACAATCTGTTCACTTGGCACTGGTTAAAAAAGATGAAAAAATTGCCAATATTGACGATTCATTTAATGCGGTTTTTTCTCAAAATTCCAACGCGGGCGACAATTTAATTTTAGGAAGAGGAGCGGGCGGCTTTGAAACTGCTTCTGCTATTGTAGCTGATTTAATTGATATTGCTTGCGATAGAATGTCATATGAATTTGGTGTTAAAAGCTTTGATTTAGCAAGTTCAAATATTGAATCAATTGACGACAGGTTAGGGAAATATTTCGTAAAATTGAAGTTAAGCGAAAAGCCTACAAAAGAAATGGGGCTAGATCAGTCCTTTCTTGAAGATTTAAAAGTTGAGAAATCTTATATTTATGAAAACAGTAATAAAGAAATAATTTGTGGAATAATTTCTGGAAATTTAACTGAAAAACATTTTAAATTATCATTGAAAAAGGTTAAAGCTCTAGAAAAAAGCTTTATTAGGGTCGAAGAAATAAATTAATAATATTAGAACTGGTTACAAATATTACAGGTTTAACATAAAATGGTTAAATATAACTTTTTTAGGTTATAGAATTGATTGTTGATGTTAAAAAATAACATATTTGGTTAAAAAATAAAAATTATGAAAATTTTAGCTCTAAAAGAAACGAAAAGCACTGAAAAAAGAACTTCTATTTCTGATGAGGTTATAAAAAAATATATCAAACTTGGCTTTGAAGTTTTTGTTGAAAAAAATTCTGGCTTAAACTCTTTTGTTGAAAATGAAGATTTAGAAAAATCTGGGGCTAAAATAATTGAAAATATTGATGGTGTTTTGCCAGAAATTGACATAATAATATCGGTGCAAAGAACGCAAATAAACCTAGAAAAAGCTAAAGAAGGCGTAATTTTTATATCAATGTTGAATCCGCATTTTAACAAAGATGAAATTCAAAAGCTTTTAAAGTCAAAAATGAAGCCCTTTGCTCTTGAATTTGTACCTAGAATTACGCGTGCGCAATCAATGGATGTTTTATCGTCGCAAAGTAATTTAGCAGGTTATGTTGGTGTTATTGAGGCCGTGTCAAATATTAAAAAATGTGCACCAATGATGATGACGGCCGCAGGAACAGTTTCGGCAACAAAAGTCATGGTTTTAGGTGCCGGAGTTGCAGGTTTGCAAGCAATTGCAACGGCGAAAAGGCTTGGCGCAATTGTTTGTGCTTTTGATGTTCGTGAAGCTGCTGAAGAGCAAGTTAAAAGCCTTGGTGCTAAATTTATAAAAGTCGAAAAATCTGTAGGTGAATCTTCTGAAACTCAAGGTGGATACGCCAAAGAAATGGATGAAGATTATAAAAAACGTCAAGAAGAATTAATTGCTAAAATTATTGCAAAGCAAGATATTGTAATTTCTACTGCTTTAATTCCGGGTAAAAAGGCGCCAATTCTAATAAAGCAAGCAATGGTAAAATCAATGAAAGCAGGGTCAGTAATTGTTGACTTGGCCGCTGTTAATGGTGGAAATTGCGAGCTAAGTCAATCGGGTGAAATTATTGACATTGAAGGTAAAAAAATTATTGGCCATGAAAATTTTCCTAGTTTGGTTGCGTCTGATGCTTCAAAGCTCTATGCCAAGAATGTTTACAATTTTATTGAACTTTTGGTCGACAAAGAATCGAATTCTATTAAAATTGACGAAG
>CBFIDI010000022.1:0-27675 GCA_965661355.1 Rickettsiales bacterium
TTATCGCCAAGGCCAAAACCTTTAAAAAAGCCAGAGAAAAAGCCTATGAAGCTTTGAATTTAATAGATTGGCCAGAAGGGTTTGCTAGAAAAGACATTGCTAAAACGGCCGAAGAATTACAATAAAGTATAATTTAAATCTCCATATTTTAAATTTTAACCTCTTTATAAAGCTTTTCTATATTGCAAAAAGATAAAAACCAAATATCAGAGCTTAATTCAAAAAAGCTAAATTCTAATATTTAATCCACAAATAGCTATTAGATTCTAAAAATTGGCAACAATATATTTTTGATCTTCTATCTTTTTCTCATAATTGGCGATATAAAATTTCTCCATCTGAGCTTTAGTTTTAATTTGCGAAGCTGTGCTGTAACTATTATTTTCTAAAAACTTCTCCGACAAACCCCTAATTCTTGAAGGTCTAGTTAAATATGACCATTCAACTTCTAACATTTCAATATCTTCTCGGTAAGAAGTAATTTGATCTCTTCCAACATTAATATAACCTTGTAAAGCATCTACTTTAAACTGAATAGCAAAACTCAGAATTACTACAACCAAAAAAGAGCTAACCAAGGTAAAATTAAAAAGATAAAACTTATTTATTTTTTTAAAATATTTTTTCAAAATTTGCATATTCATTCTCCGGTTAATTTTTACTTTTTATATAATCGTTAGTAAATTATCAAAAACTCATTATAGTTTTATTGCAACTCTCATTTTAGAAGAGCGGCTACGATAATTTTGCTTTACTTCTTCTTGCGTTGGTTTTATCGCCGATTTATTAACAATTTTGAAACTTGCCTGCCTATCATCTTTTACAATTGGCTCGTAACGCGAAAAACTTCTATCTAAACAGGCTTCTTTTTTCAAAAAATTCTTCACAATAACATCTTCAAGACTATGAAATGAAACAACAATTAACCTTGCGTCTTTTTTTAATAATTTTTTTGCCGATTTTAAAGACTGACTTATTTCTTCCAGCTCTTTATTGACATAAATCCTAATAGCTTGAAAAGTTCTAGTTGCAGGGTCAATCTTAAAATATCCGCTTCCATAACAAGACCTAACAATGTCTGCAAGCTCCCTACAACTAGTGATCGTTTTGCCCTCTCTATTTTTGACAATTTTTTTAGCAATTAATTTTGCTCTTCTTTCTTCACCAAATTCTTTTATAATTTTCAAAAGCTCCAACTCTTCAAGTTCGTTTACAACCTCAAAAGCTGACAATTCACAGTCTTGATCCATTCTCATATCAAGCCTTGCATCAGAATCAAAAGAAAAGCCGCGTTCTTTTTCATCAAATTGCATCGAAGAAACTCCCAAATCAAAAACTATCCCGTCAATATTTTCAACTCCATAATTGACCAACAAACTTTCGATTTCAGAAAAATTACCCCTTAAAAACTGAAATTTATCACCATATTTTTCTTTAAATTTTCCAGCTATTTTTACTGCATTTTTATCTCTGTCAACTGCGTAAAGTTTACAGTTACAGCTATCTAATATTTCTTTACTATATCCACCAGCGCCAAAAGTAGCATCAACATAAACTTCGCCATCTTTAGGTTCTAAATATTGCAAAACTTCATTTAACAAAACCGGTTTATGCATATTTCTTCTAATTTTTTCAACCACTTTTAAGAAGTTGATTTTTTATTTAAATTTAATAAATTCCTTTTTTCTTTGGCACTTTTTTTCGCATTTTCAAGGTAAGCTTCAAATTCTTCAGGGTTCCAAATTTCAAAAGTTGGCCCTTTTCCTACAAACAAAACTTTATCTGTAATATTATTTTGCTTAATCAATTTTTCAGGCAAAAACACCCTACCGTCTTTGTCTATAGAAAGTTGAATTGCCCCACCTAAAATTGTCGCAGCAAAAGCGTCGCGCTCTTCCGAAAAGGTATCAAGACTGTCAATTGAATCGCTCATTTGCTTAATTCTCTCAATATCACAACCTTCAATGCAATTATTGATAAACGATTCGTAAACAACAATCCCCGAAAATTCTAGGCCACTTAACATATTTCTAAATTGCGCCGGCACAGAAACCCTGCCTTTTGCGTCAATTTTATTTGTAAATGTTGATAAAAATAATGCCATTTTCTTACTTTTTCAAGAAATTCTTGTTTTTTACTAGCCTAAAGACACGACTTCACTGGCTTGAAACTATTTTCGGTTTTTTTTGGGTTTTTATGGTTTTTTATGGTTTATAATGGAATTTTATGGAAAAAATATACTAAGTCAAGCTAAAAAATTACTTTCCTAAAAATAAATTTTACTTCGGCATTAATTTTTTATCAGATTTTTAGTTAAAAATAACTAATTTTAAAATAATTATACAATTTAACACAATTTACTGTTATTATTGTTATTATTGAACTTAATAGTACATTAATTTTTCTTGACAAAGCCATAAATATCTAATACAATTTTTGCCAAACTAGATTTAACAGCAATTAAGTCTTAATAAATGTTTGAAAATTATGGAAAAATACAACCAACCAAACAAAAATGGAAAATTCGGTGAATTTGGCGGAAGGTATGTTGCCGAGACTTTAATGCCATCGGTGCTTGAAATTGATAAAGCTTATGAAAAGGCCAAAAGCGACCCCCAATTTCAAAAAGAATTTAAATATTACCTTAAATATTTTGTTGGCCGCCCTAGCCCTCTTTATTTTGCAAAAAATTTAACTGAAAAAGTTGGTGGTGCAAAAATTTATTTGAAACGCGACGAACTAAATCACACAGGTTCGCACAAAATAAATAATTGCATTGGCCAAATTCTTCTTGCAAAAAGAATGGGTAAAAAAAGAATTATTGCCGAAACTGGGGCGGGCCAACATGGCGTTGCGACAGCAACAGTTTGTGCACTTTTTAATTTGCCTTGCGTAATTTATATGGGCGCCAAGGATATTCAAAGACAAAAGCCAAATGTATTTCGAATGAAACTTTTAGGAGCTGAAGTTAGATCAGTTGAAACTGGCTCTAAAAGCTTAAAGAACGCAATAAACGAGGCGATGAGAGATTGGGCGGCCGACGCAAAGGACACCTATTATTTATTAGGAACAGTTACTGGCCCACACCCTTATCCAATGATGGTGCGAGATTTTCATTCAATTATTGGCAAGGAAACTAGAGCTCAAATTCTTGAAGAAGAAAATCGCCTTCCTGATGCCTTGGTTGCCTGTATTGGCGGCGGATCAAACGCCCTTGGCTTATTTTATGAATTTATTAACGATACAAATATTAAACTTTACGGCGTTGAAGCTTCTGGAAAGGGGCTAAACACCCTTGAGCACGCCTCTTCAATTGCCAAAGGAAGTGTCGCGGTTCTTCATGGCAATAAAACTTTTTTTATGCAAAATGACGATGGACAAATTAATGACGCACATTCAATTTCAGCTGGCCTTGACTACCCCGGAATTGGCCCAGAACATGCTTATTTAAATTCGATAAAGCGCGTAAATTACGTCAGCGCAACTGACGAAGAGGCCCTTGAGTCATTTCAGCTTTTGTGCAAGAGCGAAGGTTTAATTCCGGCGCTTGAGTCAAGTCATGGAATTCATTATGCATGTAAAATTGCCAAAGAAATCGGTAAAAATAAAATTATAGTAGTCAACTTGTCTGGAAGAGGCGATAAAGATATAAACACAGTAGCAGAAGCAACTGGGTTTAATATTTAATTTAGCAATTATGAAAAGAATTAAAAATAAATTTACAGAATTAAAATCAAAAAACCAAAGTGCTTTTATCGCTTATATTTGCGGCGGAGACCCTAACTACGAATTATCACTTGAGGTTTTGAAAAAACTTCCTGAAAATGGCGTTGACATTATCGAGCTAGGAGTTCCATTTCTTGATCCATCTGGCGATGGGCCAATTATTGAAGAAGCAGCAAAAAGAGCCATTAAAAACGGCATGAACCTAAAAAAGACTCTTCAAATGACTGAAGAATTTCGGAAAAACAACAATTCAACGCCAATAATTTTAATGGGATATTACAATAATTTCTTAAAATATGGGCTAGAAAAAGTATTTTTTGACATAGAAAAAAGTGGCGCCGACGGGGTTCTAATTGTTGATTTACCCCTGGAAGAAAGAGATGAGGTTTTTGAATCGATTTCAAGAACCAATATTGATTTTATCAATTTAATTTCTCCGCTTTCTAATGAATCTAGGATTGAAGAAATTTCGAAAAGAGAAAGAGCTTCTGGTTTTCTATATTTAATTTCTATGCTTGGAATCACCGGAACAAAAGATGCCAAACCAGAAGAAAATATTGAAAATTTAAATAAAATTCGCAATATTTCTGACCTTGAAACTGTTATTGGTTTTGGAATTAAGACCCCGCAACAAGCAAAAAAATTCGTTGATTTAGGATTTGACGGTGTCGTTATTGGGTCGACTTTGGTTAATGAAATTGCAACAAAGTTTTTAGATGGAAAAGGTGAAAAAGAAATTATTGACGGGGTCGTTAAGATTGTTAAAGAGTTTTCTGGCGAAATTAAGAAATAGAAATACAGAGCTTTTAATTTCCGTGGATTTATAATGCGGTTAATTTTAGAAATAACTTAAAATTAGAACTTAAAAACAAAATCTCTCTTTAAATTTTCAAAAAATTTCATTGACTAAATTATAATTTTTACTCTAGAATTATGATTTAAACAAATTATTCTTATCCATAATATATGAGACTTATTGAAGGCGTAAAATTCGCATCAACCAACTCGGAAATAAAATATAAAAACCGTGACGATTTATCATTGGTGGTTTTTGATGAAGAAACTAGTGTAGCAGGAGTTTTTACCAAATCTAACATTGTTTCTTCGACCGTTACTTGGTGTCGTAAATCTCTTGAGAACAAAAAAGCAAAAGCGCTGATTGTTAACGCCGGAAATGCCAATACTTTTACCGGAGAAGCGGGCGAAGAAATAGTTCAAAAAACAGCCGAAGAAATTTCTAAAAGCCTTAATTGCGACAAAAATAAAGTTTTTATCTCTTCAACTGGCGTAATTGGCGAAATTTTTGACTACAAACTAATTACAACAAAAATTACGGGTTTGATTAACAACTTAAATAACGATGAGCCATCGTTTAGAGCTTGTGCAAAAGCAATTATGACAACCGACTTAGTAGAAAAAATATCTTACAAAGAAGTCTTAATTGATGGTGAAAAAATTATTATTCAAGGTTTTTGCAAAGGGTCCGGAATGATCGCCCCTAACATGGCAACGATGTTATCTTATATTTTTACTGATGCAAAAATTTCTTCTAAAGATTTGCAAGAAATAACCAATGAAATTAATGAAAAAAGTTTTAATTCAATTACAGTCGATTCAGATTGTTCGACAAATGACACATCGATGGTTTTTGCAACAAATAAATCTGGGAGCCTAATTCAAAAAGGTAACAATTCTTATGAAGTATTTAAAAAATCGTTACTTGCCGTATTGTTAGATTTAGCTAAAAAAATTGTGAAAGATGGCGAAGGTGCAAAAAAGTTAATTAAAGTTACAGTTAGTGGTGCCAGAAGCATTGATCAAGCTAAAAAATCAGCATTTGCGGTTGCAAATTCACCCTTAGTAAAATCGGCAATTGCCGCATTTGACCCAAATTGGGGAAGAATTATCATGGCAATAGGCAAAAGCCAAGTAGAGATAAACCATAAAAATTTAAGACTGTCCATTGGAGCAAACATTATTGTAGAAAATGGACAAAAATCAGGGGATTACGACGAAGAAAAAATTAGAAATTATATTGAAAATAACCAAGAAATAGCAATTGACATCAATCTTGCAAACTCAGAAAATAACTCATGGACAAGTTATGGCTGTGATTTAAACGAAGAATATGTCACGATAAACAAAGAATATAGAACTTAAAATTTACAAATAATGAACGAGTTCGAGCAAAATATCAGAGAAATAAAAGATTTAATTGACGAAATTGAAATTATCAGCTTAGAAAAAATTAAAGAAAAAGAGGGCTCTGCAACATTATCAGAACTTGATAACGCCAATAAGTCAGAGTTACAGTCAACAATAAATCAACAGCAAAAAATTATTGAGAATTTAAGCCGAGAACTTAATAATGCTCAAAAAACAATTAAAGAAATTGGCAGAGAAAATGATTTCTTAAAAGACAAGAATCGTTTTTTCGCAGATAAAATATTTAAAATGAAATCACAAGGCTCAAAATTAGTGCAAAAAATTGAAGAAGAAATTGAGCTGGTAAGAAAAATTATCAAAGAAAAACTTTAAAAATGATTGTTAAATTCTCTATCGGAAAATCAGATTACCAAATAAGTTGCCCCGAAAATCAACAAGACCAACTTCTTTCCATTGTAAAGAAAGTTGATGAAAAGTTTTGCAAATTATCTTCACATTTAAAAAACGCCGATGAAAAGACTCTTTTGGCAATTTGCTGTTTAACTCTTCAAGATGAAGTTGAAAATGTAAATAAAAGTGACAATGAATTAAAAAAAGATTTCGCGCAAACTCTGGACCCAATAAAAAACAAACTAGAATCTCTTGCAAAAAAAATAGAAAATTGTTAAAATATTTTTTAAGTAAACTACCAAGTAGGATTGAGGTAAATTTCTATTGTCCCACTTTTTAAGCACTAAAGGTCAATTGTTTTGAACTCAGGTTCAATTCACACCTTCATTATTTGAACTTTACGGGTTCAAATAGATAAGCGACCTCGTC
The DNA here is from genome assembly GCA_965661355.1 of Rickettsiales bacterium. GTDB lineage: Bacteria > Pseudomonadota > Alphaproteobacteria > Rickettsiales > UBA1997 > CAMCFD01. The sequence continues at coordinate 6,712 of CBFIDI010000022.1, forward strand.
CACTTGGCGGTTCTCTTCACCTTTTAAATTCAACCCTTGATATCTTACGAAATGCAAAGCCTGTCAAAAAATGAAATTAGGGCAACTTATCGCAAAAAGAGGTTTAAATTAACGCAAAAAGAGGTTGAATATAAATCAAAATTAATCACCGAAAATTTTATTAATAACACCCTGCCCAAACTATTAAAAATAAAACCAAATGCAAATTTTGGTATATATATCGACAGCTATAACGAGGTAAGAACCAAATCTTTAATAGAACATTTTTTAGAAAATAAAATTAATCTTTCGCACCCAAAAATTGTCGCAAAAAATTCAGAGTTAAAATTTATTTCATTTGACAAGAATTCTGTCTTAGGAAATAGTGAGTTTTACGAGAAAATTCAAGAAATAAAACAGGGTCCAGAAATATTACCCGACTTTTTAATAGTTCCACTTGTTGCCTGCGATAAAGAGCTAAACCGAATTGGAATGGGTGGCGGCTTTTTTGACAGGACTATGGCTCATTTTACTACAATTAATCACAATTTTTTATCAATTGGCCTCGCTTATAATTTTCAACTTTTAGACTACAGAATAAATACCCTAGAAACCGACAAAAACCTTGACTGTTGCGCCTTTGAAAGCTTCAACATATCCGCAAACACTGATATAATTGACTTTAGGTCATAAAAAAATAAAAAAAATTGAAAAAAATAGTTGATTTAATAAAGAAATATAGGTACTTTCTTTATTAGACATGCTTTGATAAAGATTTTGTCCTAAAAAGTTAAATTAACAATTTATGATTTAACTTTTGTACAAAAAATAAAAAAGTGCGTTTTTTAATATAAATTAAATTAGACCTAACAATGCATAAAACAGACTTAATAAAAGCAATTGCTAATGATACTGGCTTATCTCAGAAAGATTCTGGCGCCGCTTTAGAAGCCTTCCTTAAAGCTTCTACTAAAGCTCTTAAAAAGGGTGACAATGTAACCTTAATAGGATTTGGTACTTTTAAAGTTATCAAAACCGCTTCTAGAAAAGGCCGCAACCCACAAACAGGCAAAGAAATTACTATCAAAGCTGGAAAAAGAATTAAATTCTCTGCTGGCAAAGCTTTGAAAGATTCTGTTAAATAACTTTTAGCTATTTAACTTTTAGAGCCCTAGCTTTTTAAAATTATTAGCAAGGGCTCTAAAAGCCTATCTCAATAAGTACAAATTAACTTACCCATTTCCAAAACTTAAATTAGAATAGAAAAGATACAAAATATCTAACTAAAAGATCCTTTGAGTACCTCATGTCTAACTAATTACTTTCTTATAACTTTACTTAAATAAATGAAATTAATTTAACAGCTACTAAAAACTGCTTGCTTTTTTCTTTTTATTATAATAAAATAAGTTATCTGGTTTAGGTTAAAAATAATTAGTAAGTTTTACTGGGTGATTAGCTCAGCTGGTTAGAGCATCTCCCTTACAAGGAGGGGGTCGGGAGTTCGAATCTCTCATCACCCACCATTAATTTTAGTTTTTCGATAATTACTTGGGAAATTTTACTAGAAATTTATAACGATATAATTTAAGATTAGGTATAAATTAAAATAATTCTTACCCGTTTCATTCGGGGGTGTAGCTCAGCTGGTTAGAGCGCCTGCCTGTCACGCAGGAGGTCGCGGGTTCGAGTCCCGTCACTCCCGCCATTTCTTTGCGGTTAATCAACAATTTTCTATATCAATTTCACTGCTTATATCTAAATTTCAAATTTATTACAAAAAAATAAAGACCTTAGCAAATTAATAATACAATCATAAAGAAACATTCAAGGCAATTAAAAAAATTACGCAAGGTTTTTAGCTTCGACTAGAACCTCTATAACCCATAGACAGCGCTATTGAAGCCGAAGAAGTCGAAGAGGGTTGAATAATAGAATTGTCTAGCTTTATGATTTCACTAATAAAACTTATCTGACCTTCCAGTAATTTATTGGCTTCACGATCTTCAGATTGCCCTTTGATGGCGTCAAACAAATTTTCTGGCCCCACTCTACTTAACGACATTCCAACCATTTTAGCTTTTTCAGACTTATTTCCGGTGTGAATTTTTTTCTCAGCGCATTTTTTTTGAAAATATCCAGAAAAATCAAGGGCTCTATCGAAAATATCAGAATCATTCGCCATTGTATCGTTGACATTTTTATATTCCTTAACAAATTCGCTCTGGCTAAGTCTAGTTTTTATACCTCCATTTTTTGCAGCAATTAAAGTAAATATAATTGCCTCAGATTGCTCTATATTAAGCTCGTTGCAAGATTCTTCAAAAGCATCTTTTATCGCCCCTAAAATAGCTTGATCTAAACTCTCGCCCTCATTAATCTTAAATTCAGGACCAATAGAAAAATCAAATTTTTTATTATCCGGCCCGTATTTTGAAATATTTCTGCGATATATTGTATATCCTCTGTCTCTTAAATGAGGAGCTTCGAAGCTGACATCAACAAAAGTTGAAGATTCTGTGGCCGCATTCCTTCTCGTCCTTTCCTCATAACCTTGCGAAGCGGGATAAAAAGGCGCCAGCCTATCAGCGCTGCGCGACCAACTTTCATCGCTTCTACCCAAATAAGAATTCGCGCCAACCCCCCTAGCTAAAACTTCTGAGGCAATAATAACTTCGCGTTGTTGAAGTTTGAGGGCAATTTCACGGTCCACTTGCTCTTGTTCTTTAGCTTGTGTTTTTGTTCGTGTTCGCCCTTGTGTTTTACCTCGCGTTGGCACCGCGACATTACCTCTTCTGCTCTGATATCCATGACTGTAATCAGAATGATAATTTGCGTTAGACAAAAACTCATCTTTTATTTTTTTATCAAGCAAACCTTTTTTAACATAGGAACTCATATCTTGCGCAAATTGACGCCTTAGACTTATATTATCATCATGGCTTTTATGTTCAGACAAATTGCGACAACTTGCACTGACATCAGAGGAGCGCAAAGAATCATTAGAAACAGCCAAATTAAAAGCCATTTGCGCACTAATAATACCACAATTCGCGCCCCCGAACTGTATTTTTTGACCCGATGCAAGATCATCCCTGAAAGTATAAGCCTTATATTCCACGCCTCTAGTGCTAAAATATTCCTGTAAAATACTTAATATTCTTCCTTCATCAGGACTCTCCCATTTATTAGTTCCTGAATTATATGGCTCATGGCGCATTATATCAACATCGTAACCGCCCGCCTCCCGCTGACGTATTCCCAACTCTAAAACATTAAAATGGCTGTTATTTATTGAAATTGGCATTAATATTTTAGCGGGAAAGAGATTTAGCCCCCCTACCGACAACGGAAGTGATCGTAAATCATCAATCGCCCGAAACAATTTTCCCGCCTCACCTTCTACTAAACTATTAGAAGATGTTGAAATAACTGAAACCGAATTAAACCCTTGCCCTGAAGAGTCAGGTATTTTGGCAACCATGTCATCAGTTAAAGGCTGAGCCTCATTGAATAATCTCATTTCTTTTATTTTCAAAGATGCGTCGCCTTTTTTCACCAATAGATAAAATGATGATTTATCGGCGCCACTCATTTGAAGCTCGGCCTTAACCAATCCATGGCGATATAAATTCATATGAATAATATCTTCCACCTCGCTATCGCAAGAATATCTATCCCTCATGGCGTTAATCTTGGATTGATCATCGAGATCGGCCTGTAAAGCTAAAAGAGGTCTGTCCGAGGAATTTGAACTCAAAGGTCTTTCGTGATGATAAGGGGCCCTTGAGGAAGGAGGCCTTAAGGCGCTACGAATAGGATAACCTTTAGAATAACCTTGTTTTGACCCAGGACCTTCGCTTCCCGTATGACGAAACCCACCCGGCCTAGGATGTAATACGCCGCCAGTAGATTTTGTTGAAGATGACGCAGTCGCTTCGCCTGCCCTTGAAGCACTATCTAATTTAGCCAATCTTGCAGCTCTGACCCGATCTAAAGCAGGATTTATGGCCAAATTAGGCGCCCTTGATGATGAAGATCGCAGCTCAGACCTGCCGCTCAAATTACTTGGTTGCGAAGATTCTCTTTCAGATCTTACAGCCGCGCTGCTCCTTGTTAATCTCGAATCTTCAGAAGGATTCGGCGGTAAAATACGACCTTTCCTAGGTAGTGACGAGCCGTCACCAGTAGAATTGCCATATGGCGCCCTTAAAACCCTAAAACTTTGGCTAATGTTGTTAAAACTTATAAAATTCATATTAATCAATTTTGATGTTAATATAACCACTATAGCATATTTTTCAATTTCAAGCAAGAAAAACTACAACAACATCAAGAAATTAGAAAAAATGTTTGAATTTAACTTGAAACAATCGCAAAAAAACAAGAAATTAATCAGAAAATTAAAAATATTTACAAAAATACTGCGAATTTTTAACGAAATTAGCTGCGATATTGATAAGTTTATGTTTTTTGGTAGAATTTATTAAAAAATAAGTTTTTAGACATAGCCATTAGACAAAAGCAAGGCTCGGAAAATATATATTAAATTTTTGATAGCTAATTTAGCAAGGCAAATTCTGACTAATATATTTTAAATTTACCTTTCTAGCAAATTATATCATTTTAACTTTATAATCGATTGAATTTTAGCGGATAAATAATTTATTATAAATTTAAGCGCTATAAGTTAAGTAAAAAGACGTAAGAAAAAGGCAAAAAATATAGGGTTGCATTTACTATTTATTTTAATTTAAAAAAATAATGTTATGTGATATTTTTGGTAATCCAGCCGCCGCCTAAAATACGATTCTCATTATAAATTACACAGGCTTGACCAGGAGTAACCGCACGGGTTGGATCTTTCATGGTTATTTTTGCTTGGCTATTTTCAAGAATATCAATTAAAGCAGATTCTTCACAATGGTTCGACCTAAGACGCACATTAGCCCTTAAAAAACTTTTATCGCCTTGGCTAACCCAAGTTAATCTATTTTCATTAAAATCAACCAGCCAATTTACTTCTTTTATCAAAAAGCTTGTATTATCAAGATATTTTTCTTCGCCCACATAAACAATATTTTCTTTAGGATCTATTTTAACGACATAAAGTGGATCAGGATTAGAAATGCCAAGGCCGCGGCGCTGCCCTAGGGTAAAATTGATTATGCCATCATGTTCGCCCAACTCTTTTTTTGTTTCAAAATGCAGGAATTTACCTTTTTTAAACGCCTTTGGTCGATGTTTTTTAATTACCGAAGCGTAATCTCCGCCCGGAACAAAACAAATATCTTGACTATCTGGTTTGTTGGCAATTTCAAGATCGTATTTTTCAGCTAATTCGCGCGTATGCTGTTTTTTATATCCACCCAGCGGAAATCTTAAAAAGTCTAGCTGCTCTTGAGTTGTTGCAAATAAAAAATAGCTTTGGTCTTTACTTTCATCTACCGCCTTACAAAGCCAAGATCTGTCACCCACTTCTTTTCTTTGAATATAATGTCCGGTTGCCAAGGCATCGGCTTTTAAGTCATGGGCAACCTTCATTAAATCGCGGAATTTAACAGATTGATTACATCTTACACAAGGAATTGGCGTCTCTCCTCGCAAATAAGTGTCGGCAAAGTCGTCAATTACTGATTCTTTGAATAAATTTTCGTAATTTAAAACATAATGCGCAAAATTATGCTTGTCAGCAACCTTTTTTGCATCCATAATATCAACCCCAGCGCAGCATGCATTCTTCTTTTTTAAAGCTTGACCAATATCATAAAGTTGCAAGGTAATGCCGACAACATCATAACCTTGATCTTTTAACATACAGGCTACAACAGAAGAGTCAACGCCACCCGACATTGCAACAACTATTCTTGTATTTTTGGGCTCTTTATTAAAGCCAAGCGAATTCATTTTTCTTAATTCTTAATTAATAACTAACAGATTAAAAACTTAAAGCTAAATTTATATTTAACCCTTTAAAAACCACCTAATTTGGTAAAAACTTTAAAAAAAGACAAAATTAACATAATTTTTATGGTTATGATATTTATTTACAATAAATTATAAATTTTACTTGAAAATAATCATTTTTTCATTCAAAATTGCAATTAAATATAAACTCTAAAGGATATTGTAGCATGAATGATTTAAAAAACAATAAAGCCAAGCTTATTTTGCCAGATGGCAAAGAGATTGAATTGGATATCCATAAAGCATCAATTGGTCAAGATGTAATGGATATTTCTGCACTTTTCAAAGAAAGTGGAATGTTTACCTATGATCCAGGTTTTTTGTCAACCGCATCTTGTGAATCAAAAATAACATTTATCGATGGAAATAAAGGCGTGCTAAAACACAGGGGTTACTCAATTGAAGATTTAGCCGAAAAGTCAAATTATCTCGAGGTTTGCTATTTGTTACTTAATGGCGAGTTGCCAAATCAAACTCAATATGAAGATTTTAGCAGCAACATAAATAAAAATACCATTGTACATGAGCAATTGCAATTTTTGTGCCGAGGCTTCCCGAGGCGCGCGCACCCTATGGCAATTATGGTTGGCGAGGTCGCCTCGCTTTCCGCTTTTTACCACGACGAAATGGACATTTCAAGCGCAGCAGGAAGACAAGAAGTTGTATATAAAATTATCGCAAAAATGCCAATGCTTGCCGCTATGGCTTACAAATATTCAATTGGCGAGCCAATAATTTATCCGCGCGACGATCTTGGTTTTGGCGAAAATTTTCTTCATATGCTATTTAAAAAACCAGGCAAAAAATATTCTATAAGCCCAGCAATTTCCAAAGCCATAGAAAAAATACTAATTCTTCACGCTGATCATGAACAAAATGCCTCAACCTCAACCGTTCGCTTGGCCGGATCGAGTGGAGCAAATCCTTTTGCCTGTATTGGCGCCGGAATTGCATCTTTATGGGGCCCTGCTCATGGCGGCGCTAATGAAGAAGTGATAGAAATGCTTCAAGAAATTGGCTCGGTTGAAAGAATTCCTGAATTTATCGCAAAAGCCAAAGATAAAAGCGACTCTTTCAGGCTTATGGGTTTTGGTCACAGAGTTTACAAAAATTATGACCCGCGCGCCGCAGTGCTTAAATCATCTTGTGACGAAGTATTGGAAGAGCTTGGTATTAAAAATAATCCACTGTTAAAAATAGCCGCGGAACTTGAAAAAATTGCCTTAAATGACGATTATTTTATCAAACGAAAATTATTTCCTAATGTAGATTTCTATTCTGGAATAATATATAAGGCGCTCGGAATCCCGTCAAACTTATTCACTGTAATTTTTGCAATCGCTAGATCAGCCGGATGGGTCGCTCAGTGGAAGGAAATGATAGAAGACAAAGCCTTTAAAATTGGACGCCCACGCCAATTATACACCGGCGAAGTCGCAAGAGAATTCACTGAAATAAATAAAAGATAAAAAGTCTTACAAAATATATCAAATGGCTTGCCTAGTATTATCTGGCAAGCTATTTGGCTGTAATTTATAGCGCCATATAAGCTTTTCAATTAACTAATTTAGGGCAAAAAATTTCATCAAGAATATATTGTAAAAAAATTATTAACATTGGTGGATATTACAGAGATTTTGACAATGGCTTTATTAATTAAGTTTTTATCGATAAATATTTAATTATAAATCTAAGGGCGCAATATATCAAAATTCAATTCTAATAATTTCTTTTTCAATTTGTTAATATGGTTTTTTAATTAAAAAGCCATATTACAATCTTTAAAGTTAATAACAGAAATCTGACCAAATACGATAATATTATTGTTAATTTTTTGTTAAGTTTATTCATATTGTATTTTTTAATTATAGAAATATTCAATAATAAATATTGAAGTAATAATTTTATTAAGATGAGAAGAGTTTGTGTAGGGTTAAAAAATAACTATTTTACCAAAAAATTAAGATTAATGAAAGGGTTTGTGCGGGGGCTAGAAAATTTTGTTAAGAAGGTCATATTAACGAAATATTGACGCATCAATAATCAGTTTTGAAGTTACAATATTGAAATATGAAGTGATATCATATATTTCATCTTTGCATCTTTATATTAGGGTAATTACAATTCAAAAATATCGTTAATAAAACTTTACACAGCGAAAAAAATATCTTAAAATAACTTTATAAGCAATAGTCTTAAATTGTTAAATTATAACTAAAACCAGTCAATATTTGCAATTAAGCAATTGGGTGGATTTATTAAAGAAATAATGGACATTTTAGAAAATATAATAAAAGCTGCCACAAGCAAAAGCAAAAAATCAGCCAAAATAGTCGCTGGCAGGCCTGACAAAGATCTTATCCCTTATGTATGTCATTATGATAAGGAGACCATTGTAACAAAAAATGGTCAACTAATAAAAATAATAAGAGTCACTGGACTTACCGGCAAAAATATCGCCTCTGACCTAATTTCTCTTCGTGACTCAATCAGAGAAGCAATATACACTAACACCAAAAATAATGAAGAGGGTTTTGCGTTTTGGTTTCATACTATAAGAAGAAGAAAATCAGTAATTGCTGACTCGGAACAGGGTTTTGAAAATTATTTCTGCGAAGAAATAAATAACAAATGGAACCAGCAAAATAATTTTGCCAACGAATATGTTAACGAGCTTTATATATCTATTATTAGCGAAGGATTAGACACCCCCATAACTGACTTTACAAGCTTTGTTCGTTCATTTTCGTACGAAACTATTCATAAACTTCATAAAAATCACCTAGCACAATCAGAGAAAAGACTAAGCAAATTAACGCAAAAAATATTCAAAGAAATAGAAGATCATGGCGCAAAGATATTACGAATTGAAGATTACAAAGGGGTTTTATATTCTCAGCAATTAAGATTTTTGGGAAAAATTGTCAATCTTGAAGAAGAAAGATACCCTCTTTCGGCCAATGATATGTCTGATGTTTTATCGGGTCATAAAGTTGTATTTGGCAATCGTGAAATTGAAGTTAGCACTAAAGATTACAAGAATTTCGGCGCAATGTTTTCAATTAAAGAATATAGCGAAGTTTCGGTTGAGTCTTTAGAAAAAATTATGAATCTGCCATTTGAATTCATTATAACTCAGTCATTTGACTTTTTTTATAATAAAAAAGAATTAGAGCCTTACGAATATAATAATTTTGTCCTAGATATCAGTCAAGACGATACTTTTAAAGAAATTTCTGGCTTTAATGACTTTTTTGAAGATAGTAAAAATGCAGAAAATGCAAAAAATAATTTTGGAAAATTACAAACTACATTAATGGTTATTAATAATAACCGAGAAAAGCTAAAAAGTGATATAAATAAAATATTAGAAAGATTCACTTCTTTAGGATATGTAATGATTCGCGAAGATGTCTTTAACGAACATTGTTTTTGGTCTCAGCTTCCGGGTAATTTCTCATTTTTAAGAAGGCAAAAATTAATTAACACTTCTAAAGTTCCTGGTTACGCTGCGTTGAATAGCTTTCCATCAGGCTCCATTTACAATAATCATTGGGGTCCGGCGGTTACAACATTTAAAACCATTATTAACACACCCTATTTCTTTAATTTTCATGAACAAGATCTTGGTCACACCCTAATTTTAGGGCCAAAAGGATCTGGGAAGACGGTTTTAACCAACTTTTTAGTTTCGCAATCAAAAAAAATCAATAACCGAGTTTTCTATTTTGATTTCAATTCATCTTCTAAAGTTTTTATAAATTCTTTAGATGGTAAATATTACTCCCTTAAAAAAGATAAAGAAGATGGCGAAGAGTTATTAAAAATGAATCCATTTTCACTGGATTCAAATCAAGACAATGTAATGTTTTTGACATTTTGGCTAAATCAGCTATTGATGGTGTCTAAGACAGAAATTAGTGATGAAGAGTATGATCGCGCAGCTGAGATTATTAAAAATATATTAAATAGCGATAATCCAGATTTTTCTTATGCTTTGGAGCAATTTCGTACCAAAGAAACAAATGTTATTTACGAAAAGCTAAAAACTTGGGTCGATGGAAAATTGTCATATATTTTTGGCGACAAGCAAGAAATAGACTGGGGCGCTGACAATATTGGATTTAATTTAGACTTGGTAATTAACCAAAAACCAATTTTACTGCCAATATTTTTATATTTACTCTACAAAATAGAAACTACTCTAGATGGCAAGCCAACAATAATAGTAATAGACGAGGCCTTTGAATTTATTGACAATGAAATTTTCGAATCATTACTATCGGACACTCTAGAGTCTCTGCGGCGCAAAAATTGTATCGTTATTTTTGTTTCAAGATGCCATTTATATATCGCCGAAAGTAAAATTGCACAAATTATTTATGACAATGTCGCCACAGAAATATATTTACCAAATTCTGATCCGCAAGATTATTATCAAGATATTTTTGAATGTGAAGATGATGAGATAGATATTTTAAAATATATAGCTCTAGAATCAAGATATAACGCCCTTATAAAGCACTCGCCGGATTCTTTAATTATTGAGCAAGATTTTAGATTTTTAGAAGAATATAGAGACATTCTTTCGTGCGATAAAATTGCCATTGCCACTTTCGAAGAGATTATTAACGCGCTAAAAGAAGAAGGAAAAACGCCTCGCCCACAAGATTGGATCAAAGATTTTATTGAAATTTCAAAACAACTTAAAGAAGATCAAAAAAAAGAGGCTATTAAGGCCCTAGAATCGACCACTAAAGAAGATGAAAAAAGTAGCAACAAAGAAAATTACGACGAATATGAAAGTGAAGATTTTGAAAATCTGGCGCAAGATTATAACTAGAAAAGATTTTTATCGCCATGAATAGGAAATTTTCTCACTGTAAAAAAATAATCAATAAAATTTTTTTGACCCTAGTTATTTGCGCCTCGTCTTCTTGCTTTAATAACAAAAATATAATAAATAACCAGCAATTTCAAAGAATATCAGAAGTTAAGAAATATGATCACGAATTTTGCTCGGGCCTTGGACTTGACAAGCTTAGTGACAATTCTATAGAAAAAGAAATTTATTGGCGATGCATGATATCTTTGGCAAAAAACAAAATAATAACAGATTATATTTCACCAAAAAATTTGCGCAACAATAAATCGCTAAACGATTATATAGAAAATTTAGAGAAAAATTTTCAAATTAATTATGAAGAATTTAATAATTATCAAAATAAATTCATCAATCAAAAGCACCATAAACAATGTGTTGGTCGTGGTTATAATATAGAAAATGGCAACCAAAAAGAAATTGAAGATTATATGAAATGTAGATTTGATCTTATAAAATCATTTCAAATCACCCCTCCTCTTCACAAAACACAATATTTAAAAAGGCCTCAAGACAGCTATCAAATTAGCTATGCATTAAATAAAAGACAAGATGAGATAATAAAGAAATTTAAAAAAGCGCAAAAAGAATATCCCAAATGTATAAAACTAGGAATTAACACAAAGTCATTCAGATATTGCGTCGAAGATTATAGCAGAAAAAATGAATGCTTAAGAAAAATTGACGATAAATTAGAGAAAAAAATGTTTCAAGAAAGAGTATCTTGTGAAATCGAACTAAGACAAAGATTTCCATTGTCACTTGTCAAAAGATCGAAAAATATACATAAAGAATATCAGAAAAATACGATTGATAAAAGAGGAATATCAGCCAACATCCAAAATAAAAACGACTTTCTAAGCCTTGGTCTAGATCAAATGAGCCTTAAAGCATTTTATCCTAACTTAAAAGAGCCGCCAAAAAAAAATACTGAGAAAAAAGAGGAGGTCGACATAAATAATAGTGATGGAATTTATTCCGTTAGCCAATATAACGATTTAAAGCATAGATTTCTCGATAAATGTAAAATCAAGGCAGATATTATAATTTCACAATTTCATGACAATCAAATTAAGCAATGCAAAAAAATAACTCGAATATGGTTAGCTCAATAAATAAAATCTCGCAAAATGAGTAATGACATCTTGGCAAATTATGCCGTTGTAGAATCGAAATCAAGAGGAAGGCAATATAATGAAAATTACGACGACGCAAAATATCGCTCTGTTTTTGGACGAGATCGCGACCGCATTATTGGCTCTCCGGCTTTTAGAAGATTGCAATATAAAACTCAGGTTTTCGTAAATTACCACGGCGATCATTATCGCACCAGACTAACCCATAGCTTAGAAGTTGCGCAAATTGCCCGCTGGATCGCTGGTGGATTAAAGGCTAACAAAGATTTATCAGAAATTGTCGCCCTGACCCACGACCTTGGACATGCTCCATTTGGACATGCTGGCGAAGAAGCACTTGATTTTTCACTAAAAGAATATGCTAAAAACAATCCGCAAGAAAATTTTGGTGAAAATTTTGGCTTTTCTCATAATTCTCATAGCCTAAAAATCATCACCAAATTAGAAAATAGATTCATTGATTTTCAAGGTTTAAATCTTTCATGGGAAACTCTAGAAGGGACCGCCAAGCACAATGGACCAATTTTAAAAAACCACAAAACAGATCAATTTATCCGCGAATTCGACCAAGAATTTAACCTAGACCTAGATCGCCACTCTTCAATAGAAGCTCAAATTTCAGCAATTGCTGATGATATAGCTTACAATAATCACGACCTAGAAGATGGTTTGCGCGCACAAATACTTACCGTAGAAAAAATTCTAGAATTAGATTTTATCGGCCAAATTTATCGCGAAATTCAAGGTCAATATAATAATGTGTCGCGCGAATTGCTGGCTGGCGAGGCCAAAAAAAGGCTAATTTTAGCAATGACTGTCGATGTAATTGAAAATACACAAAATAACATTAAAAAATTTAACATAAAAACACAGGAAGATATAAGAAATCACCCACGGCAAATAGTATCTTTTTCGGACAAAATGCAAGAATTTAACTTGCAAATAAAAGATTTTTTAATGCATAATATGTATCGCCATAGTCAAGTTAACCACATGTCAAGCAAGGCAAAAAAAATAGTCACCAACTTATTCGAATTTTACATCAAAAGCCCGCAATATTTACCCGAAAAATATCACAAAGAGATAATCAAATTAAGCAAAAAAGAATTTGCAATTCATATTTGTAACTACATAGCCGGAATGACCGACAGGTTCGCAATAAACACCAATAACAAATTTTGCGGATATGAAACAATTTTAAAACCAAGATAAAATGGAAGAATTTAAATTTAAAGTACCCCCAGATTCAAAACTAAGAATTGATAAATTTTTAAGCGAAGAATTTGCAAAAATAAAACCAGAAATAACGCGCAGCAAAACACAAAAGCTAATTTTACAAGGTCAAATTCAAGATGAAAATGGTCAAAAAATCACTGATATTTCAAAAAAAATTCAAAATTTACAAGAATTATCAGTAATAATTCCACAGACAAAGCCTTTGGACCTAGAGGCTAAAGACATTGATTTTGAGATTATATTTGAAGATGACGATTTAATTATAATTAATAAACCAACAAATTTAACCGTTCACCCTGGCGCGGGCACAAAAGGCCAAACACTTGTAAATGGCCTGCTATTTTCTCACGGTAAACAGTCGCTTTCAAACATTAATGGCGCTTTTAGACCCGGAATTATTCATAGATTAGACAAAAACACCAGCGGCTTAATGATAGTTGCAAAAAATGACCTTAGTCACCAAATTTTAAGCCAAGATTTACAAGAAAGAAAGATAAATAGATATTATTTAGCCTATATTTACGGAGTAATTGAGCCCAAAAGTGGCAAAATAGAAAAAAACATTAGCCGCGATAGAAATAATCGCTTAAAAATGACCACAAAAAGTAACCAAAAATCTAAATCGCGTAACGCAATTACAAACTACAAAACCTACGAAATATTCAAAAATAATATTGCTAGCTTAGTTAAGTGCAAGCTAGAAACTGGACGAACCCACCAAATAAGGGTTCATTTTGAATCGCAGAAACACTCAATAATTGGCGATAATATTTATAATTCTTGCAAAAAATCATTCCCCGAAAACTTCGATCAAGCCAGCAAAGAATTTATTCAGAATTTTGATAGACAGGCCTTGCACGCTTACAAAATAAGCTTTAACCACCCAAAAACCAAAGAGAAATTAGAGTTCGAGGCTAAAATGCCACAAGACATGCAAAATCTTCATCGCGCCCTATTGGAGGAGTATTTTATTGAAATTTAAACAATAAACCGAGCGCCTCGATTGCAACTTAGTTAAACAATAATTTGTTGAGTCAAAATATTCAAAATTATTCGTTATATTTCAACCATTTTATCAAATGAGATAAAATCATCACTTTTATGCGAAATTGCGATAATTATTTTATTTTTAGCAAATTTAGAAATTAATTCAGAAATATTTTCTTCATTTTCTTTATCTAGCGCCGAAGTTGCTTCGTCAAGTAAAAGTATTTTTGAATCTTTTATTAAAGCTCTAAGTAATGCTATTCTTTGCCTTTGACCCCCAGAAAGCTTGGCGCCTTTTTGACCAACTTGTTGATTGAGACCATTCTCAAATTTTCTAATAAAATTAAAAGAATTATTTTGCAAGACAATATTTTCAAGTTCTAATCGAGAAAATTCAGGGTTAGAAATTAAAATATTATCTAAAATAGATCCTGAAAAAATAAAATTTTCCTGACTAACATATGAGATGTTTTTTCTCAAATTACAATCTGAAATATTAGCTATATCAATATCGTTAATTATAATTTTTCCTGAACTAGGGCTATAAAACTTTAGAAAAATATTAAATAAAGTTGTTTTTCCACTGCCGCTCTTGCCTTTTATCAGAATTTTTTGATTATTTTTTATTTTAAGATTGAAATTTTGCAAAACTTGACTATTTTCATCATATGAAAAGCATAAATTTTCAAACTTGACCTCAACTTCTCCACCAGGAAATTGCTGTAAAGAGCGGTTGTTTTTTTTATCTTTCTCTTGATCAAGCAAGAAAAATATCCTTGTAAGCAAAGATTTCATTGCCTGAAACTGCGATCCTGTTTGACTTAACCCAATCAAAGCAACCGAAGAAATAACAGAATAGAAAATAAAAGACGATAATTCACCCGAACTAATTTTACCCAAAATAACATCATAAGCGCCAATATAAAGAATTATGGCGATAGATAAAAATGCAAAAAATATCGTACTGGCAACAACAAAAGAGCGAAAACTAATTTTTTTAATATTAAACAACAAGCTTTCTTTGTTAATCTTTTTGAAATCTGCAAATGCTTTACCTTGAAGCAAATAGGATTGAATTATTTTAATTGCATCAATATCTTCTTCCAGTCTAGAATTTAAATCGGAATATGAACTTTGGTAGTCCGAAGATAATTTTTTAATTCTTTTGACAAATATTAAAATTGGAGAAATAGCCAATATAATTAAAATTATAGAAAATATTGTTAATTTTAAATTTGTTAAAAACAAAAATATTATACTGCCAAAAAGTAATATTAAATTGCGAATAAAAAATGCAAAATTATTAGTTAATATTTCACTAACAGAATTTACATCTTGGGTGAAGCGCGATAATATATCGCCTTTTTTTATTGACTGAATTTTTTCTAGCGAAAAATCTATAATATTCTGATAAATTTCATTTCTTATATCAAAAGCAACCTTGCTAACCACTGAATTAACAATTTTCGACCTTAAGAAACCGCAAATTGCCAATGTAACCACCAAAATAACAAAATATAATAAAAAGCTTTCTAAGTTTTTTTCAGAAGCGATAGATATTGAATTGTCGATAAAATATTTTGCAATTTTACCAAATAACAAAATTGAAATTGCCGTTAAAAATAAAACAGCAAATGAAAAACAAACCTGAAATTTATAAGGCCTGAAATAAGAAAATAACCTTGTGAATTGTCTATTTTGCAAATTATTGCTGTTTTTCATGAAGCTAACACTTAAATATCATTATGCGAACCGTCGCAAAAAGGCGGGTTTTTAGTTTGTTTACAGCTACAAAAAGCCACTAATTTCTCAGAGTTAAAATCGACAATTTTTGGCTTCATTATCGGCTTGTTTTCTTTGGTTAAATGAAGTTTATGCCTTCCATCGCAAAATGGTTCTTTTTGCGACAATCCACAACTACACCATGCGTATTTTTTATTTAACTCAACATTAATCATTGTCGGTCCTTTTGCGGCAATTTTAGGCAATTTTTCTGTCATATAAAATATTAGTTATTTATAATACCATATCATTAATTCCATTAACATCTTTTACATCAATATTTCTTTTTTCTAATTTTTCAGTGTAATCTAAATCTTTCATAATTTTTAAATCATCTCTATTTCTAACGGCAAAAATTACTTTGCTTTTTTTGTAATCCATTTTTAAGGCACTCATCAACTTTTCTATATATTGCGAATATTTTTCATTGTAAATATAAGAAATATATTTATTTATTCTTCTTTGAAATTCTTGCTTATCTTGACCCTGATCTTGTGAATTTTCAAGATTTTTAAAATATTTACCTGCTTTAAAGTCAATGAAGTAAGCTATATCGCTCTTAATCAAAACCAAATCACATAGTAAATATTTGGCATATTTTGCATTTAATTTATTTAAAACCAAATAATCTTTACCATGCTCAAGGCCCGAAACCTCTACTAGAGACAATACATCTTCAAGAGAATTTTTTGCAACTTCATCTAAATTAGAGCTTTTTTTAACATTAACTTCCGCTTTTTCAATAACTTCCGCTTTTTCAATTTTTTCTTCTGTTTTACTTTCGTCAATTGTTACGATATTTTTTTTATCGTCGCCACTAATTTTGCTATCAATATTTTTTCTTTTAATTTCTTTGTTATCACTTTGCGCTGACAATTTTTCTATTTTACTATGAAAGTCATCAATTTTATTTTCTATTTTGCCTATATCTTTGTGCAAATCACTTATATTTTCTTCTAAAAAATGCCTATTTTCATCATTTTCGACTTTACTTCTGATTGAAAGCTTTTCTACCGCCTGATTAGTAGCTTTAAATACTGCGTCTTGCGAAGTTTTTAAGGCCTGATCTTGAATCATACGCCAATCGCTTATTTTTGTTCTTACATCATTTATTTTTTGCATAGCCGATTCTATTTTTTTTTCAGCTTCAAATCTTTGCCTTTCTTCTGTTTTGAGGTTATTTCTAGCGGCCTCTATATCGCCAAGCAACTCTCTAACATGTTTACCTTCTTCTTTTAATTCATTTTTAAGCTCTTCTTCTATTTTTTCGTATTTTTCCTTAGAAGTTTTAATTTTTTTTTCCAAATTTCTAATTGCCAAGTTCGAAGAAATGATAAGATGTGAATATCTAACATATATAATCAAAGTAATAAGCGCCAAACCTATGTTGCTTATAATTATATAAATCATGACTTTCTTTTTTATTAATTGATTAAATTTGTAAATTATCTATAAGTCTAACTCCATTTAAATAAACAGCAATAAAAATTCTGCAATTTATAATATTTTTACTTTCCGTTACCAGTTCAAGATTACCTTGATTTCTAACCTCGAAATAATCAATTTTTTCAAAGCCATTTTCTATCAAAGACACAGATTCACGCTCTATTGTTTTTATTATATTTTGCCCTAGAAAAATAGATTTTTTAACATTATTTAATGCTTTATATATTAAAAAAGCTTTTTCTAACTGATTATTCTGCAATCTTTTATTGCGCGACGAAAGTGCTAAGCCATTTTCAGAGCGAATAGTTTCAGCGCCAATTATTTTGGTATCGTAATTTAAATCTTGCGCTAATTTTTGTATTATTAAATATTGCTGAAAATCTTTTTTGCCAAAAATCGCAAAATCTGGCTTTATAATATTAAAAAATTTTACAATAATCATGCAAACACCTTCAAAGTGGCCATGCCTAAACTTGCCACATAGGCAATCTGCTATTTTTTTCGGCTTAATAATAAAATTTATTTCATCATCATATATTTGCGAAGAATCTGGAGCAAAAACCAAATCCACCTCCTCTTTTTGCAAAAGAGATAAATCGCTTTCTAGGTTTCTAGGATATTTGTCGTAATCTTGCTTTTGATTAAATTGCGCTTTATTGACAAAAATAGTCACAATAACAAAATCGGCAATTTTTTTCGCCTCTTTTACCAACGCTAAATGACCTTCGTGCAAAGATCCCATTGTGGGAACAACAGAAATTTTATTCTTTTTTTGCTTTTCATCGGCAATTTTTTGTCTCAACTTTGTTAAGTCTTCTATTAGAATCATTTTAATAAAAATCTTCAATGTTAATTTTAGCCGAAAAATCTAAAATATTTTTTTCATGGTTTGATATAATAACCAATCCTTTATTTTCAATCTTAGTCTTTATTAAACCCCTCATTAAATCTTGTGAAATTTTATCTAAATTAACAAATGGCTCGTCCAATATCCAGATTGTCGCTGGGCAAACAAATAATTTTGATAAAATAACTTTTTTTTGCTGTCCCGCCGACAAGTTTTTTACCTTCTCATTCTTGAATTCTAAAATTTTAAAGTAACTTAAACCAGCATCGATCAATTCTTTACTTTTATATAATTCGGCATAAAAATTTAAATTTTCTTCAACGGTAAAGTCTTGCTTTAAAAAATTTTTATGACCCAAAAATTGTAAGTCCGAATTAAAATCTAAGCGAAAATCTTCAATATCTTGCTCGTCCCATAATATTTTTCCGCTTGTTTGTTTTAAAATCCCTGCTATAATTTTTAATAAAGATGTTTTTCCAGAGCCATTTCCACCATTAATTTCGGCGCAAGAACCAACATAACAAGAAAAACCAACATTATCAAAAATGGTTTTGCCGTTTTTTCTTAACTTTAAATTACTTAATGTCAACATATGTCAGATTTATCATTTTTCAATCATTATAAGCACGATATTAACATCAAAAAACCAAAATATCTAGTTATTTTCTTACATGGATATGGTGCAAATGGCGCGAATTTAATTGAATTAGCCAATTATTACGAAAAATCTATTCCTGATGCATATTTTATCGCCCCTAACGCCCTAGAGCCATTTGAAGGCGGATTTCCCGATTGTTACCAATGGTTTTCTCTGTTATCTTGGGGACAAGAAAGAGATGTAACCAAAATTTCTGGTCAAATAATATCGGCTAACAATAAGTTACGAGACTTTATTTACAAAAAACTAAAAGATTACGATCTTGCGCTAAAAGATTTAATATTAATTGGTTTTTCTCAGGGTGCAATGATGGCAAGCTATCAAGCCTTAACTTTTCCTGAAAAAATTTCTGGCATTATTTCATATTCTGGCAAATTAATTTTACCTAATCTTGTTGGCGAAAAAATTATCACAAAACCAAAAATGTGCTTTGTTCACGGCAAAAAAGATAGTGTCTTAGGTTTTGATAATTTTATTGAAGCGCAAGAGCTAGCAAAAAATTGTGGCCTTGATTACGAATCTCATGCAATAGAAAACCTTGATCATTCTATCGATCACCAAGCCTTGAAAGCGGGAATTAATTTTGTTGAAAAAAACACCAATTAAGCAGCGCCAATTCTTAGGCAATCATGCAAATGAACTGCACCAATAATTTGATCATTTTTCACAACAAACAAACTGGTAATAGAGTTTTTATTCATTAAGGCCACGGCTTCAACCGCCAAAATATCTTCGCTAATTTCGAAAGGACTGGCCGTCATCACATCTTGAGCGCTTTTATCCATAAAATTATCAGCCATATGTCGACGCAAATCACCATCAGTTACAATGCCAATAAGCTTTCTAGCGTCACTTATAACACCAGCACAACCAAGTCTTTTTGAAGTCATTTCAAGTAATATTTCTGGCATTTTTACATTTTGATTAACCAAAGGCAGCTCATTATCTTTTCTCATAATGTCTTTTACTCTTACAAAAGCTGCGCCAAGCTTTCCGCCTGGATGAAATACTCCAAAATTTTCTGTATCAAAGCTTTTTGCATCAATTAAACTAACCGCAATTGCATCGCCAAGAGCAAGCATCATGGTTGTAGAAGTCGTTGGCGCATTAATTTTTGTTGCTTCTGGCGCTTTGGATAAAACAAGAGAGACATTGGCGCTATTAACAAGCTCGGACTGCGATCTTCTTACTATGGCAATTATTGGTATTTCAAAACGCTTACAATAAAATATTATGTCTCTTAATTCTTTAGTTTCGCCCGAATTAGAAAGTAAAATCACAACATCACGCTTTGTGATCATGCCAAGATCGCCGTGACTAGCCTCGCCCGGATGAATAAAAAAAGATGGCGTACCCGTTGAAGCCAAAGTTGCCGCGATTTTATTGGCAATATGCCCACTTTTACCCATTCCGCTTAAAATTACCCTCCCCTTACAGGCCAAAATTATCTCTATGGCCCTGAAATAATTATCGTCTAATACTTCCAATATTGACTTTAAGCCATCAATTTCATAATTTATGGTTTTAATCGCAGAATTTATGATATTTTCTTTTTTGTCTTGCACTATTTTTTAGGTAATGTTATTATTTTAAACGAAGAAAAACTTCGAATTATGCCAAATTTCATATTTAAAAAAAGTTTCATAATTTTATTACTTAAAATTACTTCATATAACTTTTATCTGATCTTCAAATTTGGTGTTAAAGCTATATTCTACAAAAAATCAAAACAAAATGCAACTAAGCAAAGAAGAAATATTGCAAGAGTTTAAAAATGCTAAGGCGATTCTTGATGGTCACTTTATTTTATCTTCAGGATTGCATTCAGACCAATATATGCAATGCGCCCGCGCCTTAATGAATGGAGCCAGAGCTGAAAAATTGTGCAAAGCCCTAGTTTTTAAGCTGGAGCAAGAATTTGGTAAAAATTTTGCAGACATAGTTTTAAGCCCTGCTATGGGCGGTGTTGTCGTTGGTTACGAACTTGCAAAAAACCTTGGCATAGATCATGTTTTTTGCGAAAGGCAAAATGGCAAATTCACTC
>CBFIDI010000023.1:0-25706 GCA_965661355.1 Rickettsiales bacterium
ACCGCAACCACAATTAGAGCTTGCATTAGGATTTTCAACCTTAAAATAAGAAGCACCCAGCTCTTTAACAAAATTTATGGTTGAACCTTCTAGAAATTGCAAAGAAGTTTGATCGATAACTGCTATTAACTCTGATTGTTGCTCGCATATTTTTAAATCGTCATCTTTTAAATCATTGTCAAGATTAAAAAGATATTGAAAGCCGCTACAACCACCACTAGAAACGGAAACACGCAAAAATTTATCTTTATTTTCTGACCTTGATTTAATTTCTTTAACCCTATCTATAGCTGAATCAGAAAGTTTTAAATTATGCATTTTTATCCTCCAAATTAGTAGTTTTCATCTTATTAAATTCACTTATTTTCATTTCTTGATTTTAATTCTTGTAAAATATCATCAATTTCTATATCTCTTTGCGCCATTAGAACCGATATATGAAAAAGTAAATCGCAAATTTCACCAATTAAATCTTTTTTAGAGCTTTGACTAGGGGCTTTTTCATCTAAAAAAGACGCTATTATAACTTCAGTTGCCTCTTCACCGATTTTTCTGGTAACTTTTTCAACCCCACCATCAGACAAAAATCCACAATAAGATCCGCTTTCGCGGTTTTTTACTTTAGCTTTAATTTCGGCAAATAAATCTTTTACATTAAATTCTTTTGATGACATTATTTATTTGTTTTAATTAATCATTCTTTAATAAATAGATAAAATAACTCATTTTTTATTTATTTTTAACAAAGCTCCTCAATTATTTTATAAGATATTTAGGTTTTTTGCAAGATGCAATAGCAAATTTTTGAAATAAGTCACCAAAAATTATGTCGAAGAAATTACTTTATCAGGTTATATTTTTTATATTATTTACTTAAATTATTTGTAAAAAATTAGCAATATCAGCAACATTAAAAAGTTTTGACAATGACTTTAACGATTAAGCTTTAATAGATATATTGGTCAGATATAGAGTTTAAATTCTCTCGCAATCTTTCAAGTTTTTAGGGCTGGATAAGAATTATCAAAAGAATGTAACTCCTATTCAAAATATATTTCTAGATTTTTATAATAGCTTTTTGCATGAATGATGAAATGCTTATAAAGAAAGTGGCGCAAGCTGGTAAGATTATGTTAATTCTTGACTTTTTTAGCTTATTTTTGTTAGAATATAGCTGGTTACTAACTTTAAATTTATAAAAACAATGAACGATCAACAAACTTTATCAATAATAAAGCCAGATGCAACAAGGCGTAATTTAACCGGTGCAATTAATGCGGTTTTCGAAGAAAGAGGACTTAGAATTGTGGCTCAAAAAAGAATTTTACTAAGCCAAGAAATGGCGAAAAAATTCTACGAAGTTCACAAAGAAAGACCTTTTTATGACGACTTAGTTAAATTCATGACTTCAGGACCAGTTGTTGCGCAAGTTTTGCAAGGTAAAAATGCAGTTGCTCAAAACAGAGAAATTATGGGCGCAACAAACCCAAAATATGCCGCTGAAGGAACTGTTAGAAAGCAATTTGCCGAATCAATTGAAGCAAACTCTGTTCACGGTTCTGACAGTGAAGAAAATGCTAGAAATGAAATTTCTTTTTTCTTTGCCGACTATGAAATTGTGGGTTAATTAAATTTTTTTAATACAGCTAGCTTTAGTTAATTATAAATATTTTTACAAAACCACCTAGTTGCGTTTTGAAAAAACAAGCTTTTCCTCAAAAAATTTTAAAGGAAAAGCTTGGACAAAAATTAAATTATTATTTTATGTTAGAAAATATTTCGGGCAATATTAGTAAGGTTTTTGATAAGCTTTCGGGCAAAAAATTCATTAACGAGTCCGATTTAAATGATTCTTTGCGCGAAATCAGAATTGCTCTTCTTGAAGCTGATGTCTCGCTTGAAGTTGCCAAAAGCTTCATTTCCAAAGTTAAACAAGAAGCCGCTGGCCAACAAGTGATTAAAAGCGTCTCGGCCGGGCAAATGGTTGTTAAAATTGTTAATGATTGCCTCGTAAATCTTTTGGGAAGCGACAAGCAAGAAATTAATTTTGAAGTAAAGCCGCCCGTTGTTATTATGATGGTTGGCCTTCAGGGCGCCGGAAAAACAACAAGCTCTGGTAAATTGGCGCATTATCTTAAAAATAAAAGTAATAAAAAAGTTTTGCTGGCCTCTCTTGATTCCTACAGACCAGCAGCAAAGGAACAGCTTAGGATTTTAGCGCAAAAATCTCAAACCGAAAGCCTTGAAATAATAGCCGACGAAAAGCCAACGACAACAGCAAAGCGCGCTTTAGAGAAATCTAAAGAATTTGGCTATGATATTTTAATTTTAGATACAGCAGGAAGAACAGTTGTAAACGAAGAAATGATGGGTGAACTTGAAGAAGTTCAAAAAATTTGCGATCCTAACGAAATTTTACTAACAGTCGATTCTATGATCGGTCAAGATGCAATAAATATTGCAAAAGGTTTCAATGAAAAACTTGACTTAAGCGGTGTAATTTTAACCAGGCTTGATGGAGATTCGCGCGGCGGCGTAGCCTTGACTATGAAAGAAGCAACTGGTTGCCCGATAAAATTTATTGGTGTTGGCGAAAATATTAGTGACCTTGAAGCATTTGACCCCAAAAGAATTGCATCTAGAATTGTTGGAATGGGCGACATTGTAACTTTAGTTGAAAAAGCGCAAGAAGTTTTTGATGAAGATGAAATGAAAAAAGCCGAGCAAAAAATGCAAAAAGGCCAATTTGACCTTGAAGATTTACTGAGTCAGATAAGAAATATGAAGAAGATGGGCGGAATGGGATCGATTATGAAGATGCTTCCAGGGGCGTCAAAATTAAACCAGGCCATGGATAAAATGGGTGATATGCAAGGTGAAATCAAGCGTCAAGAAGCTTTAATTTTATCAATGACAAAAAAAGAAAGACAAAAACCAGATATTTTAAGCTCATCAAGAAAAAGAAGGATTGCAACTGGTTCTGGCTCGAATATTCAAGAGGTTAATCGGTTGCTGAAAAAATATAAACATATGAAGAAGATGATGGGAAAAATGGGCAAAATGGATAAATCAAAACTTGCTGACATGATGGGATCTGGCGGTGATGAGGGTTTTACTCAATCTATGGACCAAAAACCACCTAGTGGAAATTTTTTAGGCTTTTAGAATATATATTTATATTTGCTAGAAATTTTTTATCTTTATTTAGTCTTAAAGATAAAAAATGATATTGAAAATTTATTTTAAAATGTAAACTGCGATTCTTAATTAGATTTTAAAATTTGATATTAGTGTAATAATTAATTATCTTTTTTGACCTAAATTTAACCTAATATCATATTTTTATTTGTTATTTTTTAACTCGAAATAAACATCTTTAAAAATAATAAAACTCGAGACGCCAGCTAAAATTGAAATTACTGAAGCGGCAATTAAATCTGGAAGTACATTTGAGGTGAAAAAAATCGAAATTCCAGCAATAATTATTAAAAAATTATTAATCACATCGTTACGACTACAAAGCCAAACAGATTTCTGGTTTGACGAACCTTCTTTATATCTAAACAGTAAAATACTAACAAAGAGATTAACCAAAAGCGCAATGAACGAAGTTGCCATCATCAAATAAGATCTTGGCACGGGCAAGCCAATTTGATATTTTTCATAAGCACTATAAAGAATATAAATTGCAAATATCAACATTGAAAACCCCTTTATAAATGCAGCATAAGAACGTATTTTTGGCGATTTACTTAAGGCGTAAATCGTAATCAAATAATTAAACGAGTCACCTAAAAAGTCAAATGAATCGGCGATTAAAGCTAGTGAATGCGCGAAATAACCCGATAAAAATTCAGCAAAAAACATTATAAAATTTAAGACAAGTGCAATTTTAACTGCTTTTTTAAATAAGTTAATGTTGTTATTTTCAACTAGGGTCATTATTTTTCTTGCTTAAGTCTATTTCTAATATTGATCGTCATATTTAAATCTATTAAAAACAAGGTAAATTTGCTTTTATAGCTTTCTTACGCCATTTTAACTTTGTAATTTAGTGTTAAAAGTAGATAAAGAAATGATGATTTTATTTATGAAATTTAAATGTCATTATCAAAAAACAAACTTTAAACATATTACTAAGCTTCATATATTGAGTAAATTTGATTTTTTACCCAGGATTACAGATGAAATTTTTATTCACAACCTGAATATGTAATATTTTTTACCTATATAACTAGAAAATTACTTGAAATATTAAGATTTTTATAATAACAAATTTTATTACTATGCTGATTCTGGATTTGGTTTTTACCTAAATTTTAATCAAGCAACGGCAATAATAATCTAAATTACCAGTCGATAAAATTACCCAGTCATTGAATAATTAGTTTTTAATTTAAGGTCTAGAAAGTTGATAACCCGAACATTAATTTAAATTAAATCTCAGCAGACATTCTTTGCGCCTGATCTTCTGATTGTAAGGCGTCAATAAACTCATCGAGCTCGCCGACCAAAATTTCGTCAATTTTGAATGAAGTTAGGTTAATTCTGTGGTCAGTAACACGACTTTGCGGAAAATTATAAGTTCTAATTCTTTCACTTCTATCGCCAGAGCCAACTTGGCTTTTACGGTTGTCGGCCATTTCTTTTTGCGCCTTTTCACGCTCGGCCTCATATATTCTAGAGCGCAACACTTTCATTGCTTTTTCTTTATTTTTAATTTGACTTTTTTCATCTTGCATCGAAACGGTGATTAAGGTCGGTAAATGGGTAATTCTAACCGCTGAATCTGTCGTATTAACAGATTGACCACCTGGGCCCGATGCCCTAAATATGTCAATACGCAAATCTTTATCTTCAATTTTAACATCAACCTCTTCAGCTTCAGGCAAAACAGCAACAGTTGCCGCCGAAGTATGAACTCGACCTTGGCTTTCAGTTTCTGGAACTCGCTGAACTCGATGAACGCCAGATTCAAATTTTAGTTTTGCAAAAACATTTCTACCCGAAATTGCCGCCGAAGCTTCTTTGTAGCCGCCAATTCCAGTTTCAGAAAAATTAATAATTTCAAATTTCCAGCCATTTTTCTCAGAATATTTTTGATACATATGAAATAACTTATTTGCAAAAAGCGCAGCCTCTTCACCACCTGTTCCGGCCCTGACTTCAATAATTGCGTTTTTTTCATCGGCTTCGTCCTTTGGCAAAAGGGCAATTTTTAAAGATTTTTCAATTTCTGTTATATTGTTTTCAAGATTTTGCTTTTCTTCCTCCATTAAATCCTTCATCTCTTTGTCATCAAGCGTTTTGAGGTCTTCTTCTATGTCATTTAGTTCTTTTTCTGATTTTTTATATTGCTCGGCCAAGGTGACAATTTCAGTTAAATCGGAATGTTCTTTTGAAATTTTAGCAAATTCCTGCCCCAGCCCAGAAGGATCTTGAAGTTTATTTTCAAGATCTTTGAACTTTTTTATAATTGAGTCTAATTTATTAGAAAATGACATTTTTATTGATATTTAAAGAAAAATTTTATATAATGTAAAGCTATATTTTGTAAAAGCTTAACTTAAAAAACCAAGGCTGATCTTTTATTTAAATTAACAATTCGTTAAACCTTAATTGTAAGCTAAAAAACCTTAATCGTCAAGATCTTTAAATATGACCAAAAATTTTTATGTAACTTCGCCAATTTATTATGTTAACGATGTTCCTCATATTGGACACGCTTACACTTCTTTGGCTTGCGATGTTACTGCGCGCTTTAAAAGGCTTCAGGGTTTTGATGTTAGATTCTTAACCGGAACCGATGAACATGGTCAAAAGGTCGAAAAGTCTGCTTTATCCAAAGAAAAAACCCCTATTGAATTTTGCAATGAAGTTTCTAAAAAATTTCGCGAATTAAACGAAATAATGCAATTTTCTAATGATGACTTTATTAGAACAACCGAAGATAGACATAAAAAATGCGCAACTGAAATTTGGCATCGACTTGAACAAAATGGATATATTTACAAAGGAATATATGAAGGTTGGTACGCCGTTCGTGACGAAGCTTTTTATAGCGAAGACGAAATAACAAATGGTAAAGCCCCTAGTGGCGCCGAAGTCGAGTGGCAAAAGCAAGAAAGTTATTTTTTTAGACTTTCCGCTTTTGAGGACAAGCTGTTAGCTTTATATGAAGCTGTGCCAGACTTTGTTCAACCCAAATCAAAAATGAGTGAAGTTTTATCTTTTGTTAAAGGTGGCTTGAAAGACTTGTCAATTTCAAGAAATACATTTTCTTGGGGCGTTGAAGTGCCCAAAACTGAGCCAGAGAAAGAAAATAAACATATTATGTATGTTTGGCTTGACGCGCTTACCAATTATTTGTCAGCACTTGGCTTTCCGGATGAAAATAACGATCTTTTTCAAAAATTTTGGTTAAATACCGAAAAATCTCCAATTCATATTGTTGGTAAAGATATTTTACGATTTCATGCAATTTATTGGCCTGCTTTTTTAATGGCAGCTAACTTACCTTTGCCACATTCAATTTTTGCCCATGGTTGGTGGACAAATGAGGGTGAAAAAATATCAAAATCTGTGGGTAATGTAATTGACCCCGTGCAAGAAATTAACTGGCTAGAAAGCCTTGGTTGCAGCGAAGAACAGGCAATTGACTATTTCAAATATTTTTTAATGCGAGAAATTCCATTTGGCAATGACGGCGACTATTCGCGTAGCCGACTTGTCCAGCGCATTAATTCTGAGTTAGCAAATAATATTGGCAATTTAACCCAGCGCTCGCTATCAATGATTCACAAAAACAACGATGATAAAATTGTTGATATTTCTAATTATAACGAAGGAATGTCTATTTTAAGAGAAGCATTTGAAATGGTTAAAAATTTTGAAGAAAAAATGGAAAAAATGGCTTACGATAAGGCTATTTTTGAAATCATCAATTTTGCGTCAACCTGCAATCAATTCATTAATGATAAAGCTCCTTGGAAACTAAAAAAAGAAGAGAAAATTGACGAAATGAATCAAATTTTATCAACAATTGCCAATTGCCTAGTTATTATTAGTTCGGCTTTAGAGATATTTCTACCAAATTTAACGAAAAAAATGCAACTTTTTTTACAAAAAAATGAAAAATTTAGCACAATAAAACAAATTTACGAAGAAAATTTCAAAAATATTAAACCTGTTTTAGAAAAAGATCACAAAATTAAAAAGCCCCAAGCGATTTTTTCAAGAATTGAAGAACAAAATATAACCAAATAAATATGAAAGGACAATTAAAAGATATTTTAAACATAGAAAATATAAAAAAATCGGGTTTTAAGCTTGACGAAGATCAAGTTTTTCGACATGAAAGCGTCTCGGATCAAAGCTCTATTTTGTCTTTTCAGGCTGGAGTTTTAAGGCTTTTTTTATATAATGAAAAAAGTATTTATTCAATTGGCCTTGATGAAAATAACGAATTTATAACTCGAAAATTTGACAAAAAATCAAAATCCGAAGTTAAAATTGAACAAAATGACCAAAGACAAATATTAAATCTTCTAAAGAACTCTGATAATCTTAAAAATATCGGCCTTGATATTTCCACGGAAAATGAATCTGAGCGTGGTTTTTTTACGCGAATAGTTGATTGGGCGTCTGAAAAAATTACAAATAACCAAGTTGCAACAGAAATTTTAATAGGCTTAGCGGTTTCTGTTGCTGCCGCTCCTTTTGCTGGCCCCGCTTCTGTTGCTGCTGGTGTGGCGTCGGCTGTGGCCTCTAAAGGATTTGTTAGTGCAGCCCAAAAGACGCACGAAGAAAATACTAATAGAAAAAATGGAGCCCTTTCTTCATCTTTTAAAAGAGAACAAGAACAAGGCGGGGCCGATTTTAGTAAAAGCCAAGAAGCTGATCAAGAAGAAGTAATGACTAATGCCGCTAAACTTGACCCAACTCCAGAAGCGCAAATTCCCCAAGCCTTAAGTAAAGTAAAAGAAGACAATCAGGCTAATAAATCTCCAAATAATGATCAAAAAGCCGTAGATATAACAGGTCATTTTGAAAGACAAGCCATTGCCCAAGGCCATGGCCCCCGAGACGGTAATGCTACTTTTGTGCAAAAACAGTTAGAAGCAAGAAAATTGGCCGCTCAAAAAAACGCCGCAAGAAGTTAAGTCGCACACTAAAAAGTCACCAGCCAAGGCCATAAATATTTATTAACACCCGTTAAAAAAACAAATTAATATAATGAAAATAGTTTCGTGGAACATAAATTCAGTTCGGCTTCGCATGTCTTTAATTCAAGACTTTGTTGAAAATCATAACCCCGATATTTTATGCCTTCAAGAAACTAAGGTTGACAACCCCCTTTTTCCGGTTAACGACATTAAAAAACTTGGCTTTGAATATGTTGAATTTGATGGTGAAAAATCATATAACGGAGTTATGATTGCTTCAAAATTTAAGCTTAAAAAAATAGAAAAGATCGACATTTTAAATTACACCCAAAAGCGCCATTTAAAAGTTGTAGTTGATTTAGAAGGCAATGAAATTGAACTTCATAACTTTTATATTCCAGCTGGTGGTGACGAACCGGATGTTAAAATCAATCCAAAATTTGACCATAAACTAAAATTTGTTGATTTTATGAGCGATTATTTTAAGAAAAAGAAAGATGAAAAAATTATAATTTTGGGCGATTTTAATATCGCACCTCTTGAAAATGATGTTTGGTCGCATAAACAATTGCTAAAAGTGGTTTCGCACACACCAATTGAAATTGAAAAACTATCTGCATTACAAGAAAAAGGTGGTTTTATTGATTGCAACAGAAAGTTTGTCGACCAATCTGAAAAGTTGTACAGCTGGTGGAGTTATCGCTCGAAAGATATCACAAAATCAAATCGCGGCAGAAGACTTGATCATATTTGGGCTACAAAAAGCTTAGAAAAAAATATTTTAAACGCCAAAATTCATACCAGTTACAGGTTTAGAGAAAAGCCCTCGGACCACGTTCCTGTTGAAGCTGAGTTTTATTTTTCTTAGTTTATAATGCATAATTACCAAAATATCGTTAAAATTGATACTTGATAAATTTTTGCTTTGCATTTAAAGTTAGAGATATTAATATAAAATTATAAACTAATTAAAAATTTAGTAAAATGTCAGAAAAAGTAAAAATAACATTTGTAGAAAAAGGCGAAGAAAAAACATTTGAAGTTCCGGTTGGAACTACGGTTTTAGAAGCTGCACACAATAATGATATTGATCTTGAAGGTGCCTGCGAAGGTTCTTTGGCTTGCTCGACTTGTCATGTTATTTTAGAAGATGAATATTTTAATAAACTTGAAGAGCCAAGCGAAGACGAAGAAGATATGTTGGATTTGGCGTTTGGCCTAACACAGACTTCGCGCTTGGGTTGTCAAATTACTATGACTAAAGATCTTGACGGGCTTAAAGTTAAGGTTCCGGACGAAACCAGAAATGTTTCTGTATAAAATATTGCAATTTTTATAAATTAAGGTAATTTATGGCTAAGAAATTGATTAAAAGATTATTAATATTACTAATAATATTAATCATTGGTCATAGTATTTACTGGTTTCTTAAAACTGGCAAGATAGAAAAGAGCATAAATAACGCAACATTATCAAATCCTTCAATTTCAGTTGGATCTTTCAATATCTCTGGATACCCTTTTAAACAAATAGTCACCATTAAAGATTTAAAGCTCAAAACTTCAAACTCTTTAATCGGCGAAAAAGATATATTAATTAAGAAAATAGAAGCTAAGGCTGATCTTTACAGTAGTAAATTTATCGTTAATTTAGCATCAGAAATATTTCTTTATACCAAAGATAACATTGCTAGAAAAATAGAGTTTAGCAAAAAACCCGAAATAAGCTTAATTTATAAAGATTCCATTGCAACCTCTTTTTCTTATCAAGATGACGGTTTTAAAATTTTTGATGATGAAAAGAATATTATCTTCCAAAGTGAATCTGATAATTTAAAAATATCATCTTCAAAGAATGATAATGGCAAATTAATTTCAAAAATAGACCTTGCAATGAAAAGAATTGAAGGTTTTGAAATTATTAATATTTACAAAAATTCTTTTGAAGGTAAATTAATAGATAAAATTAAGACGGGCGAAATAAACCTTGCCAGCAACATTGCAAGTAATTATATTGGTCAGAGATTTAATATTGATATAAATAATGAAAATCAAGAAATTGACACCCTTGACAACTTAGAAAACGATAATATCGCTTTTGAGGGCGAGATTAAAGATGATATCGAGCAATTATCGCAAGAAGATCAACAAGAAATTGAACAGCTAGAGAAAGTTACAAGTTCGCAAAGTGGTACTGAAATGGAAGATGAAGATAAATCTGACAATAATAGACTACCTATCAAGAAAAATAGCATTGCCAATATAGGCAAAAGTAAAGAGGCGCAAAAAGTAATATTATCAAAGAATGAGAAGCCAGAGGAAGCTAAAAAAATAGAAATTGAACAAGATTTTTCGCAAAATAGTAACGAAAATAAAGAAAAATCAATAATCAAAGATAAATTCAAGAATATTAAAAACGATTTATTGATTGCCGTAACTCTAACATTAGCGCCAACAGAAGAACAAAACATAACCGTTCCAATTAACCCAGCAGAGCTCAGTATTATTGATGTAAAATATAACCAAACTGTGGATATCAACAAGATTAAAATCGAAAATTCACTTTATCAAATTTCAGTTAACGGAAAAATAGATTACTTGCAAGACGATGTCAAGCCTTCTGGTTACGCAAGTGTTAAGATAGATAATATTTCAAACTTTACTGACTACATCAAGGGAAATCTTATGGCAATGGCAAACGATAACGAGTCTGAATTAAGGTCGTTTGACGCCTCTTCTGACCTTGAAGTTTCTAAAGATTCATATATCAGATTTTTGAAAAAAATGATTATAAATATCAATCCTATAACAAAAGAAATTTCCAAGAAAAACCCAATCAGTACCAATGAAATAGCGGTTTTTGATGTTAGAAGAGAGAAAAATCTTGATGTTGTAATAAACGAAACCCCCATAAGAGAGATATTGGGAAAATTTTAAAATATTCATTTTAAAAACTGATTTTGTACATAACATCTTCCAAATTACACTCTTAAATCCGTCTAAAAAACTTATTTTTTAATAAAAATTATACACAAGCCCTAGATTATTATATATTTCTGATATTCTGTCAATTTTTATAATTCTTTGCTCAATATATTTTGTCTTTTATATAACCTTAATGGTCAAATTTATTATTATTTTATCTTCATCTATTTTATATTAACATGAAAATATCTGAATTGCTTCTTGAAGCTAAAAAATACCTTAAGAATAATAATATAGAATCTTACTCGATAGATTCTCTGATAATTTTGAGCCATATTACCAATTTGAGCAAAGAGCAAATTATTTTTGGAAATCACGAAGTTTCAACAGATAACTTAATCAGATTTAGAAAATTATTAAATAGAAGAATTAACAATGAACCTGTTTCGCACATAATTAACAACCGTGAATTTTTCGGACTTAATTTTTATGTTAACAAAAATGTGCTTGACCCACGCCCCGACTCAGAGACTTTGGTTGAAGTTGCCTTAGAATTAACACAAAATCACTTTACGCAAGATTTGGTCAAGATATTAGAAATTGGCTGTGGAAGTGGATGTTTGTCGGTTGCTTTAGCGAAAAATATTAATAATTCACAAATTATCGGCCTTGATAAAAGCCCAAAGGCTGTTGAAATTTCTAAGAAAAATTCACAAAATAATAACACCGAAAATCAATGTAGTTTTTTTTGCTCTGACTTATTTGAAAAGCTTGAAGATGATAATTTTGATTTAATAATTTCAAACCCACCTTATATTAAAAGCGCCGAAATTAGTAATTTACAAAATGAAGTTAAAAATTACGAACCAATTATGGCGCTTGACGGCGGCGATGACGGCCTTTGTTTTTATCGTGATATCGCCCTTAAATCTAAAAAATATTTATCTGATAAAGGGTTGATCATTTTAGAAATTGGCTATGATCAAAAATATTCGGTGATTGATATTTTTCAAAAGCAAAAATTTAATCTTCTAGAGTCAAAAAAAGATTTGGCCGGACAAGATCGTGTTTTGGCCTTTTCTAGATAAAGCTCCTTTTCGACCAATTAAATTTTATATTTACCGCTTGGTCTGTGTTTTATACTATTTATTATCTTTAAAAATATATAAAAACAAAATATTTCTAGTAAAAAATATTAAAAAGATCAGAACCGCACCCAAAATATAAACCAAAATTCTTATGATTATTTTTTGCTAAAAAAAGATAAAATATTTACGCACCCTTAAAGATAAAAAAGAGCGTGGCGCCATCTAAATTTTATAATTTCATTATCAAGGGTTAAAACTTTATCAATAAGAATAATATTATCTGATATTACAAAAGTTTAAACCGTGATTTAATTGATGAGATTTTAACCGATAAATAATAAATTATTAAAGTCAATATTGCTAAACCAATCTCTAACTTTAAATGCTGATTTAGAAATAAATAATTTTACTAATCAATTTATTATCAAAAGCAAAGCATGGTCAAATCTTTGTTGATTTTTTATGATAGATTTAATAATTTGTCCAATAAGTCACCGCCAAAAAATTACAATAATATTGTCGCGCTTAGTTTTTAGTGATTAATTTATTAAATATTTTTTATATTTAACGCCCAACACCAGGGTCATTTGAAGGCTTTCCTTTGTCAAGTTCACGCACATCGTTCTGGTTCGCAAAAGAAACTGATTTTTTGACGCCAGAATTTTGACTTGACCCAGTTTTCTTGACCCAACTTCCTTCCCTGGCCGAGTCTTTTAAAATACCCTTAAGCGGCTTAACCTCTCTAGGTTCATTAGCTGCCTCAACCCCGCTTCCCGTGCCTTCGTTTGAAGGTGATGCAAAATTGGCAACGGCCTCTAAAACGCCTTGGCCTTGGCTTTGATTTTGGCTTTGCAATCCTTCTTCTTGAATATTTGCGTCTTTTTCGCTGTTCATTGCACCTTCAAACTCTGCTACTTGACTATAGTTTTGAGCCTGATCTTCATGACTTTGACTTGGTTGCGCAACATTTTCTGCTTCACTTGGCTCAATAGATTCGGCGACTCTTAGCGACTGATCCGCTTGTTCATCTGCCACACCCGCAACTTGCGCTTGAGGCGCGCTTTCTTGAGCTAACACCCCCTGATTAAGTGCACTATTAGCCCCGTCAATTTCTTCGGCCTGACCTTGACCTTCAAGTTCACTTTCATTATTGCGGACCGCTTCAGCTTCAACAAGATTTTGCGCAGCTCCTTCAAGCAGACTTCCAGCGTCATCAAGCTTAGCTCCAGAATTACCTTCCAATATAGCAGATACATTACCTTGTTCAAATTCAGAGCTAGAAGAATTGCCTTCACCTCTATTTTCACTAGCTTGACGATCAACATTTTTTGAACCCTTCGCAATTTCTTTCATCTCTTCAATTGGTAATTCACCGCCACCATTAGAAACTGATTTATCAGCAAGATCTGCAAGTTCTCGCACGGTGCTATCTAAGCCAGAACCTTCTTTAATTCCCATTTTAGATTTTAACTTAGCGACAGCCTCTTCTTTTACCTCTTCTTTATCTTCATTTTTTTTGCTATTAGTGGCAATTTCTTTGCCTAAAAATACAAACATAACAATTAGCCCAACTATGTTAAGCCCTGGCGTAGCCATCAAAATTGCACTACCAATAAAAACAGCACTCTTGCCCACCCCTTCTTTACTAATAATAGGCTTACTATTTTGATTTTGCGCATTTTCAGGCCCCGATCTTTCAATTGCCTCTTCTGGCGGATCTTGTAATTGCTCTGAAAATTTTTCCATAGCCGCAGAATCATACTCCTCGCCCCTTTTATCAGACAAATCTTTGATCGAACCCTCACATTCTTGAGCAGCCTCAATAACATTTCTAACTGCGCCGCGGCCAACAATATCTAACTCTCTTTCCTCTAGTGACATTTCATTTTCAGCTTTTATCGATTCTTTATAGGCCACAAAAAGTTTTGCAACGCCAATCGCCTTGCTCTCATTGTTAATATTTTCATCTTGGGCTAAAACACCAATAAAAGCCAAAAATTCTCGAGACAAATCATCTTCGGCGCCCATTTCCTGAGACCCTTCGCTTGATTCATCGTCAAATTTTAAGCCTTGTGATATTTCTTTTGCATAACTAAATAATTCTTCAAGCTGACCATCTTTAACTTTATCTTCGGTAAAATAGCCTTCTAAACTAGACAATAAATTGCTACGAAATTCTGAGTCTTTCTTTATTTCACTGCCATTTTCACCTTCTTGCAAATTCTTAAAGCTTGGATATTCACGCCCATTTTGATTGGCCTCTTGAGTGTTAGTATCAGATATTTCACCAGATCTTTCCCCCTCTGGGCCTTCTTGATTATAAGATTCATCGCCTCTTATAGGTTCTTCTAATTCGCCCTCGAGTTTATTTGCATCTTTAAGTGTGGCTGAATCTTTCAAATTAACATCTGGCGCCATTTCGCCGACTTGATTTGGCTCTTGCTCTGTTGAATTATTCTTTGTCGTAGCTGAAATATTTTCCTTTTCGTCAGGCCTAGAATTTACAACAGACCCCTCCTCGGTTTTTAGACCAGCGCTAGTCGTCGCCTCCTTTTCTTCAGCTGAATTTTTTAACCTTGCAAAGCGAGATGACTGTGAAGCGCTATCATTATCTGTTTGACTTTGCGTATTACTAATTGTTGATTTAGGCATATTTCATAAAAGTAATTAATTTATATATTACTATATCATAACATATTTTTACATTTCAGGCAAGTTTTTTTACCTTTTATCTTAATTATTATTAAAAAATGGGGCTTTAATATATAATTTTTACCATTTTTCATCTTTAAATATTAACCTAAATTAAATAATTTAATTAATAAATTATTATCAAAAAAGTTACGATCAACGCTTTGTTAGGCTTTGTAAAATAGATAAATTGATTTTTGAAAGACGAAGATTATTAAAAAAGAATACTTGCCAAGCTTAATAAATTAAACTGATAATAAATTTATTATTAAGAACAAAGTCACAGCCAACACTGCGCCGGGTTTTTGGTGATGAGTTTATTAATCAAATTATTGCAGATAAATTGGCTTTTAAAGCTGGAATTTGGCATCATATATGAAAAATAACTGAACATAAATTCAATAATAGGCAAAATAGTTTATATGATATTTTGCTAAAATTGACCAAGATAAATTCTTTTTACCAAGCTAAAACCGTAATATTTAAAGATTGGGCTTGTCATCAAAACCCATAATTTCGTTAATTTTTTTTACATGGCGATCATTTTCTTCTTGCAACGCCCTTTTCTGCTCTGGACTCAAATTATTTAATCTTTCTTGCATCTTTCTTAACTCTCTACGAAAATTTTTTCTTGGGCTAACCGCCTTATCATCCCCATTTGAATCAAAATTTTCTCGTTTTGATTTCCTAATAATGTCATTTAATCTTTTATTTGGAACTATTGTTGGTTCTTTTTCGAGATATTCTTGAGTCTCGTTTTGCGTTATAATTTTTTGATTCGAAGCTTTTGAAGATAGAGTCAAAAGAAAAAAGGCCGATATTGCAACTAAAGTTACACTATATAAATTTCTCATTTGCAAGTAAAATAAATTAACTTTTTAATATTACACCAAAATATGCACTTTAAACATAAATAAAATATTATTTTTTATATTAACTTAAAATATATATCTTAAATTACATAATTTATAATTAAAAATATAAATTCAAATTATTATTAAAGTTTTATAAAATCTAAGAATTTAATTAAACCTTGTAAAGTGAGACAGAAAAATATTTAAATCCAAAGAGTTATTTCAAGCCTTTTTGCGTCACTAAGTTAGTTATATTTGCTAATTAAATTTTACAAAATTAGACTTGCAAAAACTTTTTATAATAAAAAAAATTACCACTTTCTTTCAAATTTTTTGCGCAGCAATATTGCAACCATATTAAAAAATACTAAAAATACTAGCAAAACCATTATTGCCGCCGAAGTTTTAGAAGC
The DNA here is from genome assembly GCA_965661355.1 of Rickettsiales bacterium. Lineage (GTDB taxonomy): Bacteria > Pseudomonadota > Alphaproteobacteria > Rickettsiales > UBA1997 > CAMCFD01. The sequence continues at coordinate 16,136 of CBFIDI010000023.1, forward strand.
AAAACCTATTTCTGGACTATCGGACCACAAAAAAATCTGTACCGGAAGCACAGTGGTTGGGTCGAAGAAATTTCTTGGTATATCAGCAATAAACGCTACCATTCCTATCATAAGAAGCGGCGCAGTTTCGCCAAGAGCGCGTGAAATTGCAAGAATTGTTCCAGTCATAATTCCGGGAATTGAAAGCGGCAATAAATGATGTAAAATCACCTGCATTTTCGATGCACCCAACGCTGTTGCACCATCACGAATTGAAGCAGGAATAGTTCTAATAGTATTTCTAGTAGCAATAATAACTATGGGCAAAACTAGCATTGACAAAGTCATTCCACCAACCAGAGCCGAAGACCTTGGCAAACTCATAAATTGTAAATAAACTGTCAAACCAAGTAACCCATATATAATAGACGGAATTGCCGCCAAATTATTGATTGAAATTTCGATTATATCAGTAATTTTATTTTTTGGCGCATATTCCTCTAGATAAAAAGCACACATTACACCGATTGGAAATGACAAAATCAGAAATATAACCATAGTTAAAAAAGATCCAACTAAACTTGCCGCAATTCCTGCTGATTCTGGCTCGCGCGAGTCTGGATTTTTAAAAAAACCAATATTAAAAAATTCTTCAATTTGTCCAGTTTGAACCAAAGAATCAATACGCGAGATTTCTTGAGCGCTAAATGGTGCTGAAATATTATATTTTAGATAGACATCAACCTTTGAAGATACATCAAGCCATAATTTTTGCTTTGTATTGATATAATCAAAATTATCTTGCAAAATATCACGCAAAATAAAATCGGCATTGTCACTGATAATGCGATAAATATCTTTTAACTCTTTTTGCGAACGCGATTGTGGAAATTTCGACCTTAAAGATTGCCTTATTAAACCTATAAAGCTAATTTGCTCAACAAGACTTTCTTTTGACAATTTGTCGAAATTTTGATCTAATTCAGAATTAGCTACAATATTTTGTTTGTCAAAGTTAATTTCAAGGGCAATTTTATGAGTATAAAAAGACTTGTGACCTTTGAATATTATCACCGATAAGAAAATCATCAAAAAAGCTAATGAAAAAGCAATGGCCATTGCGCCGTAAATTTTAAATCTTTTTTCTTTTTTGTATCTTTTGTGTAAATTTTGCGCTACTAAATCGCTCATGGTTAGTCTTTTTTATATTTTCTCATCACATAAAGCGCAATGATATTAAAGATAAAAGTAATAACAAACAAAACCAGCGCCAGAGCAAAAGCAGATAATGTCTTTGCGCTGTCAAATTCTTGATCACCAACAAGCAATGTCACAATTTGTGCCGTTGCTGTTGTTACGGAGTTAAGTGGGTTAAATGTTAAATTAGCAACTAATCCTGCTGCCATGGTAACGATCATAGTTTCACCAATCGCCCTTGAAAATGCTAAAATTACAGCGCTTATTATTGAAGGCATGGCCTTAGGAATTACCACTTTTTTTATCATTTCCGATTTTGTACTTCCTAAAGCCAAAGCGCCATCTTTTAAATAAGTCGGTACCGAGTTAAGGGCGTCGTCAGTTAAGGATAAAATAAAAGGAACAATCATAATTCCCATAACAAAACCAGCGGCTAGAGCGCTTTCGGAAGCAACATCGATACCAAAAAGGCCAAAACCACTTCTAAAAAAAGGCGCCACCGCAGAAACCGCAAAATAACCATAAACAACCGTTGGCACCCCAGCCAAAATTTCTAAAACCGGCTTAAGATAATCTCTCGATTTTGAACCCGCATAAAAAGATAGAAAAACCGCCGCCATAATGCCAATTGGTACAGAAATAAAAATTGCCACAAATGTTATAAGTAGCGTTCCTAGTAAAACCGGAATTACACCAAAAGAGCTTTCAGCAGCGGCCTGACCTTCATGAATTGAAGTTTGAGGGTTCCATTTTAAGCCAAATAAAAATTCAGATATATTAACCTTGTCAAAAAATCTTAAAGATTCAAGTAAAATTGAAGCGGTAATGGCAATTGTAATTAAAATTCCGATTAACGCCGTCATCATCATAACAAATTTCAGCGAAGATTCGAGGTGAGATTTAGCGTTAAAACCCCTTTGAAAAAGGTAATTAATTAAAAAAAAGTTAGCTAAAATCAATATTCCAAATAAAATATATTGACTTTTTTGCGAAATACCAACAAAGCAAAGCAAAGCAAATAAAATTAAACCCCACAAAACAAAGCAATATGAATAATGATGTGACAATGAAGAAAATCGTACTTTGGTTTTTTGATCAGAGCCTGAATTTATTTTTATATCGCTATAATCAACATTTCTTTGATTGTTGAATTTTGAATTTAAGACATAAGCCAAGAAGCCAACAATCAGAAGCGAAACTACAAAACCCATAATTACTTTCTTTTAAATAAACAAATCTTTTTAATCATAGCGACTTATTATAGTTTGCAAAATTAGTCAAATCAAGATATAATACCAATTTCATTATTTAATTATTTTTTTAGATAAAATATTCTTTTAACGATAAATCTCAACTAAAAAAGAATGCATAAATCAAAATATACAAGGCTTTTACTTAAAATTTAAAGTAAAAAAATAAAGGCTAGTTACAAATATTACTTTTCAATACTAATTTAGACCAGATAATTTAATTAGTAAATTTGTTAAAAAAACAGGCCATAATATTTAATAATTAAATTATAACGGGCAATTTGGTTTTTATAAATAGAGCTTTAAATAAAGGGCAAATAAAAGACAGAGATTAGAATAAGTGAAAATTACAAAATTTATGAGGAAAATAAGAGTTTTTATCGACCAGCCAGACTTAAAACCTGGTAAAAATTTGATTGTAAAAGATGGTAACCATCATTATTTATCAAAAGTAATGAGGTTAAAAATTGGCGATGAAATAGAAATTTTTAATGGCAAGCAAGGTGATTTTAAAGCTACAACACAAGAAATAAACAAAAAGTCTCTTGAGTTATTAATTGTAAGTCAAATTAAGCAACAAGAAACTTCAAGCCCAGTAACCCTAGCTTTTGCGCCCGTGAAAAATGTCGGCATTGACTTTATTGCCAAAAAGGCAACTGAACTTGATATCGGCAAATTTCAACCAATTATTACTCGGCGCACAATAGTAGATAAAATTAACAATGATCGCTTTAAAGCAAATGTAAAAGAAGCGTGTGAGCAATGCGAGAGAAATTCTGTTCCAGTTATTTGCGACATTATTAAGCTTGAAAAATTCTTAGAGCAAGATTTTGAAAATAAAATTCTAATTTTATGTGACGAATCTTTAAATGGCCAAAAAGCAAGTAGCTTATTAGCAAAAATAAAGGAAAATACAACTAAAGACCAAGAAATAATTATCTTTATTGGCCCCGAAGGCGGTTTTTCGCAAAATGAATTTGATAATTTTGACAAATTGAAGAATATCAATAAAATTAGCTTAGGAAAAAGAATATTAAGAGCCGATACCGCTATAATTAGTGCCCTAGCCCTAGTAAATGAATTTTTAAACTAACAACCAACACCAACTGAGTCCAAAGTTAAGATAATCAATTGACTAAATTGCGTTAACTATATTCAATTCCTCTTTCTTTTTCAACCGACAAGAATAAATATGCTAACAAATTAAAAGAAACAGCCATAAATAAAATATTTATGATACTTTTAGAAAAGTCTAAAAAATATATCATACCATATGAAACGTTAACAAGGTTTAAAAGATTATCATCGCCAATTATAAGATATTTTAGTAAAAATAAGAATTCCAATCTAGAAAATAAAGTAACTATAGCCGAGAATATGGCGACAATAATAAAAAACAGTAAAATATTATATATATTAACTAATATAATATTTTTAAACATATATAACTTATTGCCTTTAGTCATTTTAATTGAATAAAATAAAGATTTTTTTACAGATAAATCTTTATAAAAAAGAGATGGTAATAAAAAGTAAACATAAATAACATAAATTACAGCAAAAACAATAAATAAAAGCAGGGCTATCACGAAAGAAGAATCGGAAGATAAAAAGCTAGAGAAAGCCAAGTAAAGCGCATATGACACCAAAGATGCTATGGCAAGATAAGAAAGTGCAATTAATATAAATTTAACAATTTTAAAGAAATAACCTAAAGAATATTTTAAGGCCTTTAAAAATCCAGCGAAACCGCCTTTTAAATTAAGCATATGTTGCCTTGAAATTTCTAAAAACCCAATACTGTTAACGGCGGCATAAAAAGACAAAGAAAGTAAGACATAAAAAGCCACAAAAACTATCAATAATAAATTTTTTGCCCAAAGCAAGCTTGAAAATCCATAAAGATTATAACCGTTAGTTAAGTCAACAGCAAGATTGTTAAAAATCCAAATTGCACCCAAAATAAATAATGTCAACCAAATATAAGAGACTAAAGCAATACCAATATAGCCAAAAATTCTTTTGTAAGAAGCGGTTAAACATATTTTATAAATTGCAAAGGAAGAAGAATTCTTGTTAAATTCAATATTAGGCATTTTGATAATTTCGAATTAATTTACTATATTAATTAAAATAGTAGATAACAAAATTAATTAATCAAGAAAAACCTTTTTAAGACTCTGCGCCGCAGCAATTATTTTATCTTCATCATGAATTAAAGAAAACCTTACAAATCCTTCGCCATTTTCACCAAAACCACTTCCCGGAGAAAGTGCAACGCCGGCTTTTTCAATTAACATTTTACAAAATTCAAATGAAGTTAAATTAGAAAATTTTTCAGGAATTTTAAGCCAGACAAACATAGTCGCCTTTGGCTTTTCAACCTTCCAACCAAGATCTTTATCTAAAATTTTTATTAAAAAGTCAGCGCGTTTTTGATATTTTATACGCAAATTACTAAGATAAATATCGCTTTTTTCTTTATCTTCAAAACATTTTGCCAGCGTTATTTGAAGAGGGGCAAAGCTTCCATAATCTAAATATGATTTCATTTTATGAAGAGCCTTAATCAATTCACTATTGCCAGCAACAAGGCCAACTCTGGTTCCGGCAAAGCAAAAAGTTTTACTAACCGAACAAAATTCAACCGCAACTTCTTTCGCTCCTTTAACTTCTAAGATAGAATGCGGCTTGTTAGCTTCTCCAAAATAAATTTCAGAATATGCTATATCTGAAATTATATAAATTTCATGCAAGCGACAAAAATCAACAAGTTCTTGATAAAAATCAAGCGTCACAATTTCTCCCGTGGGGTTTGAAGGATAACTAACCACAATTGCCGTTGGCTTTTTATCAGAACTTTCAACCAATTTCTTGAATTTTAAAAAATATTCATCCGAACTCAAAGCGTCAATTCTTTTAACTGCACTTTTTGCTATTACAAAACCAAAATTGTGAATTGGATAAGAAGGATTTGGCGCCACAATATAACCTTCATCGTCCGAAATAGCTGTTGCCAAACTTGTTATCCCTTCTTTAACACCAATTGTCACCAAGCTTTCATTTTTATAATTTAGCTCAACGCCAAATCGTCTTTTATAATAGGCGCAGAATGCTTTTTTTAATTCGTCAATTCCTCCAACTTTAGAATAACCATAAAGCTTCGGATTTTTCACAAGCTTGGCCAATTCTTCCATCGCAAATTCCGGCGGCGATAAATCTGGGTTCCCCATTCCAAAATCGATAATCTCTTTACCTTGTTCAATTTCTTTAACTTTAAGTTCATGAATCGCTTCAAAAAGGTAAGGTGGAAGCTTGGTTGTTGAAAAAAAGTCAGTTTTCATATTTAAATATCGAATAATTTTTTGAATATCTTTAAAGGGTTATTATATATGGGGCCACGGGGAAATTCAAATGATTTTTTTGCAGATGAACGCAATAAACAACAAATTCTAACTTTTTATTAGGTTTTAGCTTGCTCTAGAAAAGAACGAAGTGAAAAGGGAATGTAGATTTTTTTTATTGGCGCACAATGTATAAATTTTGTACATACCACTAATTTGAAGAAAATAATAAAATTATTGATTAAATTAATAAAAATGGTGTTATGTCTGTTAAGTTAGATATTTACAATAATTTCTTGAAATGGATATATTAAATTATAATTTTTTCGAAAATCTTAAAAAAAATGATTTTATAGAAGAAATTTGGATTTTTGGATCACGAGCTAGAAATGACAATCAAAAAAGATCAGACATCGACATCGCTATATCTTGCCCAAAAGCAAATTAAAAAAATTGGCTAGAAATTTTAGAAATAATTGATAATGCTGATACTTTATTAAAAATTGATTGTATTAGACTTGACGAATTAAAAGAAAATTCTGAAATTAGAAACAACATTCTAAAAGAAGGAAAAAAATCTATGACTCTGAAACAGAATATGTTTGATTGAGTATTTTTGAAAATTCTTCTATCAGCACTATTTTATTCTTAGATATTTTTCAAGTTTTTCTCCGGATATTAAAGGTAGTTTCTCAAAATATTCTATTAGAATTTTGTATTCAGGAAGTTCGTTTAAAGTTTTTTCATGATCAAAAATTTCTCCATCGGACTTAAAAGACCCTATTGACCGAAGATTATGTTCAATATCACAAAAAAAACTCTCTATTTCTTTCCCAAACAAAAACTTTTTAGAAAAGCATTTTTCATTTAAAGATATTAAAAAATTATCTTTATAACCCCTCTCTAAATATATCTTTCTAGATATATAAATAAGATTCTCATAAACTTCAAATCTCTTATCAAATAAGTCCTGTTTTCTTTGATTTTCAGCGGTTCTCGATTGCCAAAAAGTAAATACTCCAATTGCAATAAAATTCAAAGTAGTTATAATTAATGCTATAATTTCAATATTCATTTTTCACATCCTGAACTAGATTATATTTTTTTGTATAATTGGATTTTAGCATCAAAACCTCTTTTAAATCTTTCAAACTTAATTTTACTCGAATTGCTCTTTTTTACTTCAACTAAAAAGTAAATATTTATATAAAATTTACCGTCAGAATAAATAATATATTTCAAATTTTACTTTAGATCTTCACTGTTAATAAAAGCGCCGTCAGAAATAAAAAAGTCACCACCTAATAAGTCATTCTCTAATCTCATTTCAATTCATCAATGTCGCTGGCTTACTTCTATTTTTCTGATATATAGTTTAAATACAAGAAAATGGAATTATCAAAATAATAAATATTTTCTTAGAAATATCCAGAATTTTTAACTATCTAATTCTTCAAAATATTAAGATTCTCTTCCTGATTTATTGCTTACAACCTTAAAAACTCTTTAAAAATCACAATATTCTTCACTAAGCCTTCTTCCCCTTAAGAGAAATTCCAACTTCTTTAAGCGCCCTATCACCAACCTGCGCCGGCGCATCCATCATTAAATCTTGGGCTTTACCATTCATCGGAAACGGAATAACCTCGCGGATATTGGGCTCATCGGCCAAAAGCATAATAATTCTGTCAATTCCCGGAGCAATTCCACCATGCGGAGGTGCGCCATATTTAAAAGCGCCAACCATTGCGCCAAATTCTTTTTCTACCGTTTCTTTGCCATAACCCGCAATTTCGAAAGCTTTATACATAATTTCCGGCTTATGATTACGAATTGCGCCGCTTGATAATTCAATTCCATTACACACAATATCATATTGATAGGCCTTGATTTCAAGAGGATTATCGCCATTTAAAACTTCAATTCCACCTTGTGGCATAGAAAATGGGTTATGGGAAAAGTCGATTTTTCCCTGTTCATTTAATTCATACATCGGAAAGTCAATTATCCAACAAAATTTGTAAACCGACTCATCAATTAAATTAAGGCTGGAACCAAGTTTATCACGAACTACGCCCGCAATTTTTGCTGCTTCTTTTTTATTTCCACAAGAAAAGAAAACGCTATCGCCATTTTCAAGTCCAGCGTCTTTTTTAAGCTGATTAAGTTTGTCTTCGCTTAAAAATTTTGCGATCGGGCCTTTTGCTACGCCATTTTCGTCAAAAATAATATAAGCCAAGCCCTTTGCGCCATGTTCTTGGGCGTGAGCGATAGTTTTGTCGAAAAACGACCTTGGTTTATTTGCGGTTTTTGGCGCCGGAATTGAGCGAATTACACTTCCTGAATCAAGAGCTTTAGTAAAAATTGAAAAACCCGAGCCAACAAAAATGTCACTTCCTTCAGATATTTCAATCGGATTTCTTAAATCTGGCTTATCAGATCCATATTTTAACATGGCCTCGCCATAAGGAATTTTAACAAAATCTTCATTTAAAACTTTTTTAACGCCAAATTTTTCAAAAACATCTTTTAAAACCGGCTCAATAACTTCAAAAATATCTTCTTGGGTAGCGTAAGCCATTTCCATATCGAGTTGATAAAATTCTGGTGCGCGGTCTGCCCTTAAATCTTCATCGCGAAAACATGGTGCAATTTGAAAATAGCGATCAAAATTAGAAACCATCAAAAGCTGTTTAAATTGTTGCGGCGCTTGTGGCAAAGCGTAAAATTTTCCGTGGTGAAGACGAGACGGAACTAAATAATCGCGCGCGCCTTCAGGAGAAGACGCCGTTAAAATCGGCGTTTGAATTTCAAGAAACTCTTTATTAGTCATAGCTGCGCGAATATGCGAAATAACCTGAGAGCGCAATTTAATATTTTTATGAGTTTTTTCTCGTCTTAAATCTAAAAAACGATATTTTAGACGCAAATCTTCAGGATAATCGTTATTATCGTTAATTTGAAATGGAATTTGCTGGGCCAGAGATTCAATTTCAAGCTTTGCAACTTTAATCTCAATTTCACCAGTTGGAATTTTGTCATTTATCATTTCGGCATCGCGCGCTATGACTTCGCCTTCAATCACAAGAACTGATTCGAGTTTTATTTTGGATATATTCCCCAAATCAGAATGTCTTTTTAGTGCGTTTTTTCCGCCTTCTGAAGTACTTGCTGTCTCGTGAACTGGCTTTGAGGAATTTATATCCTCTTTATTTTCAGGGTCAATTATTACATCTTCAAATTTATCTGGTTCACGACTAAAAATTTCTCTAACATTTTCATCAAAAATAATTTTTGGCGGCTCTGATTTATCAATCACCATCTGAGTCACGCCATAATGGTCACGCAAATCAATAAAAATCAACCCACCATGATCACGCTTAGAATGAACGAAACCCGCAAGCTTAATATTTTGACCAATATTCTCTTTTGTTAACTCGGCACAATTATGAGTTCTGTATTTATGCATTTTCTAAAATATTTTTATTAAAAAAGACAGGCCTTACAATGCCCGTCACTACGAATAGGGTTTAAAATTTCAAAAATACCTCATCATAGATTTTGAATTCAAAAAATCATCATTTTTTTGATCTCTAAGCGTCTTTAGGCAACTTAATTGAAAGTGGAAAATAATTTTTTCCTTTTTCGCTCTACAGCGCAAATATTAGTTACGAATGTAACATAATTTTTAAAACTTTTACCTAGGGCGCAATTAAAAAGTAGCAAAGCTTAATTTTTAGGGTAAAAATCTTTAATTTTAAGATAACCAAAGTGCAACTCAAGAAATTATTTTTGAAATTG
>CBFIDI010000024.1:0-21459 GCA_965661355.1 Rickettsiales bacterium
ATTAATATTTTTGGTATAAAATTATTTTATTATAATATTTAATATACAAGGTTGCATTAAATACAATTCTTGTGTCATTTAATAACTTCCGAACTGGTGGGTGTGAGTATATAGTAAATAAATATTAGTCATGTCAAACAAAAATAATGGTTATAAATACGGATTATTGCACGAAAATGAAACGGCTAATTTCTTAAAAAACAACGGATATGAAATTTTGCAACTAAGATATAAATCTAAGTATGGCGAAATTGACATTGTAGCAAAAAAGTTAGACTTAATTATATTTGTTGAAGTTAAATCTCGCAATAAAAATGAGATGATTGAGGTTATTTTAAGAAAGTCGCAAATTAAAAGAATAAAAAATTGCGCTCTAGATTTCATATCAAACCACATTCAATATCAAGATTATAATTTTCGATTTGACTTTGCTCTATATTTTGAAGGCAAAGAAATGGAATATCATAAAGATTATTTTTGAATATTTTGAAAATAATATTCAAATAAATTACCTATTAATTATTTGAATTTCATATCAAAAATACCATTATCAAGCACCAATTTTAATTAATAATTTTGTCACCAAAAACTTAACATAGTTATGATAATGACATTTAAAGATGATTCCTAGATCTGCACAGCTCTAATAAAGTTTAATACTAAATTCAGGTTTTGAAAGTGCGTTATATTTTAATGCAATTTTAACTTTATATTAATAATTATTCGTTAAAAATTAACAAAGAAGACATAACTCATTTCTTTTACAGTAACTTATCTTGAATAAATTTTTATTCTCATAACGGTCAATTATAAAGTTAAAATGGTATAACAAGATTAATTGCTTGAACGATCTATTAAAATATGGTTTTTGTCAGATAAAAAAGAGAAATGAAGATAGTTACGAGGGAAGGTAAAGTCTAAATTCTATAAATTTCGGTGGAAAATAGTTAGTTAAAAAATGGTTTTTTGGGGTAAAGGTCAATTATTAATAAATATAATTGACCTTTAAAATTTAATATTACTATCTTGAGTAAAATTCTGTAACAAGATGAGGTTCCATTTCGCAAGGATAGGGAATTTCTGCGAAGCTGGCCTCTGATACTAGCTTAACGGCAAAATTGTCTTTGTCTAGCTGTAAATATTCAGGAACATCGCGTTCTTTCTTTTCAAGAGACTCGATAACCATAGGAATGCCGCGCGATTTTTCAAAAACTTCGACAACATCACCAATTTTTAATCTGTAAGATGGAATATTGACCTTTTTACCATTAACTAAAATATGTTTGTGATTAACAAACTGGCGCGATGCAAACACAGTAGGAACAAAATTAGCGCGGTAAATTACGACATCTAATCTTGATTCTAAAAGGTTGACAAAATTTTCACTAACATCACCTTTTAAAATTGTTGCAGCTTTAAAAGTATTGCGAAATTGCTTTTCGGTAAGGTTACCATAATGAAACTTCATTCTTTGTTTTGCCCTTAACTGAGTTCCGTAATCAGACATTCTGCCTCTAAGGCCATTTTTTCCATGTTGACCAGGGCGATAATTTCTTTTTTCAAAAGTATCGTTGGCTTGGCCCCATAAATTCACGCCAAGCTTTCTGCTTAGTTTTTTCTTTGCTTGTATTCTTTTTGTCATTGTTTTTTATTTTAAATTACCAGTATTTTTTAGGATTCTATAAATCAAGAATTGCCTAAAAACTTTCTGCAGCCATGTATAATATGTTTGCAAAAGGTTTAAATCTCATTTTTAGGTAAGATTAGCCCTAAATGATATTAATTTATTCTTAAAAAGTCAAGCAAAGACAGTGATTTACTTAAATTAATGCGTTTATTTATTTAATATTTCTTAGTTTTTCGCTAAATATTAATGTAAATATTTGTAGTCATATCTTTTTGCAATGTAAAGCAGGTAGTTTTTGTTTAAATTAGCGTGCAAAATTTTCTATAAATTTATCAAAATTAGAAAAATTTATTTTTGTCGACCTTGATTTTCTTTAATATTTTGCATTTTATTAAGTTTTTCGTAACTTTGTAAATTTATCAAAATTAGAAAAGTTTCAATATATATTAGTCATAAAATTTTTATTTTTATAATCTTATATTATTAAAGTTTTTATCTTCGCAATATCTTGCAATCCATTATCATCTTTAAATCGTTTTTATTTATGTTGTAGACTTTCTCTAACAATTGAAGATTTGATATAAAATCAACCACATAGTTTTTTGATCCTTATTTAACTTTTAGTAAGGATAGATATGATATTAATAAAAAATTACATCTTTGTAATTGCTAGATGAATATAATGAAGTTAGTAGATTTCAACTGTCTTTAAGAGACTTTTTTTCCCCTCTTAATGACTTCATGCAAGCGAAGGAGTATGCCCGTAATAATTTGAAGAAATTTACATTATCAAGTGCATTTGGATTGTTTTTGGCTACACTCTTCTTCGATTTCATTTTCTTCTTAACTAGTCAAGAACCTTAGTTATTGCAAATTATAGTTCTTCAATTTTTGGACAACAGCCCAAGGTTTTTATAAATGGTTTAGAAGATTTTTGTGATAATTCTTTTAATTTTTCATCGCCATCTTCGTAAAATCCATCTAATTCAATTAAATAGAATTTAGCATCGATAATTGAGTCGCTAGTTGCTCTTTTTAGTAAATTATAGTTAAGATTACATTCTTTAATATTGTTCTCAATTCTATCAAATGAAATATCGCTTTTTGTTTCAAGGCATATAATTGTAGTGTCTGAACTTGATTTTTCTTGCTCTTTTTTGGCTAAAATAAATAGTTTTTCTTGATTATTTTGATAGAAAAATGGCGTTTTAGCAAAAATTTTCACGCTAGACGAGCTATTAGCGAGGTTTAGCCACCAATTTTCTTGTTCATCATTATGGTTAGGGACTTTTAAGGCGCCAATTTGCGCTTGGTTATTTTCAAGTTGACTAAAAACCTTTTGCGCATTGCTGCAATTATTAATGGGAATATAATCGGCGTAATATTGACGAAGTAAATATTGGTAAGACATATTGTCATTTGGGCTGTAAAGAGCAACAGTTAAAGGTTGTTCGTACATATTAGAGCTAGTAATAATTTTACGCCAAATATTTGCAATTATTGATTTATGAATTTTTTTATCAGATTTTTTAACTAAATCTTTTATCATATCGGCTTCGCGGGCAGATTTTATAAAGAAATCATCTTGGTTATCTTCTTTTATTTTCTTAACTTTTGAAACTATATTTATTCTTTGATTTAAAAGATTGATAATTTTATCGTCAATTTCGTCGATTTCCTTCCTACAGCTTCCTAAATCTTTTTTATATTGACTATTTTCTTGATTTTGCATGTTATTTTTATTATTATTATCAAATAATCGCTGGTTTATGATAAGTTTAATAATTAAATAATTAAAAAACCGCAGCAAAAATATTCTTGTAAATATAAAATACAACAAATGAAAGTTAAGTCAAGATTTGGTACGCAATTTAAAGAATATGAAATTGGTGAAATTGTCTATTTGGGGCAAGAAAAACCGCTAAAATTAAAAAATGGAAGACAATTAAAAAATTTTCCGATAGCATATCAAACCTATGGCAAGTTAAATTCAGATAAATCAAATGCAATTTTAATATGCCACGCCCTGACCGGAGATCAATATGCCGCTTCAACAAATCCGATAACTAAAAAACCAGGCTGGTGGAATTTTATGATTGGTAAAAATAAAGCCATAGACACATCAAAATATTTTGTTATTTGCTCAAATGTAATTTCTGGATGCATGGGTTCGGTTGGCCCAAAAGAAGTCAATCCAAATAGTCAAAAGCCCTATGGACTTGATTTTCCCTTTGTTACAATTGACGATATGGTAAATGCTCAAAATTTGCTAATTGAACATTTTGGTATTAAAAAACTTAAAGCGGTTATCGGGGGTTCTTTTGGTGGTATGCAAGCTTTGTCGTGGTCGATAAATTATCCGCAAAAAGTTGAAAATATAGTTTGTTTAGCTAGTTCTTATCGGCACAGCCCGCAAAATATTGCATTTCACGAAATTGGCCGACAGGCAATTATGGCTGACCGTGATTGGTGTTCTGGTGATTATATTTCAAGAAAAAAACACCCATATAAAGGCTTAGCGGTTGCAAGAATGACGGCTCATGTAACTTATATGTCGCAAAAGTCATTGCAAAGAAAATTTGGTCGTAATTTGCAAAATAAAAAAGATTTTTCATTTCATTTTGACGCCGAATTTCAGGTTGAAAGTTATCTGCATCATCAAGGTTATGGTTTTGTCGAAAGATTTGACGCAAATTCTTATCTTTATATTTCAAAAGCTACCGATTATTTTGACCTCGAAAAAGATAATGGTGGAAAATTGGCTTTGGCATTTGAGAAAACAGCTAAATATAAACCAAAATTTTGCATAATAGCCTTTTCGGACGATTGGTGCTTCGAGCCATCAGAAAGCAAGAAGCTTACAAAGGCATTGCTTGCCTGTTCAATTGATGTTAGCTCTTTGGTTATAGAGTCAAGTTCTGGCCATGATACATTTTTAATTAAAAACAAAATTTTAGAAGATTCTATAAAAGGATTTTTAGGCTAGTTTATATAAAATTGAATTTAAATAGTTGTAAAATAATAAATTTTTATTCATATTTAACATACTTAAGTTACTTTTTGTTGCAAGCTCATATTAATAAAACGGACATAATTAACTTTAAAGAATATTAAAATTACTAAAATGACTAAAGAAATTGGCCAAAATATATTTAAAGACGAAATTCGCTTTGATTTACAGATAATTGCTAGCTTAATTAAAGAAAATTCTTCGGTTCTTGATATTGGTTGCGGAGATGGCGAACTTTTGCAATATTTAAGTCAAAATAAAAATTGTCAAGCTAAAGGAATAGAAATTTCTGGTCATAAAGTTAGTAAATCTTTGCTAAAAGGTCTTTCGGTAATTCAGGGTAACGCAGAAGAAGATTTGCTATCGTACCCTGATAATAGCTTTGATTACGCAATTTTAAGCCAAACAATTCAAGCGACGCATAAGCCAGATAAAGTTTTAAGTGAAATGTTAAGAATCTCTAAAAAGGCAATTGTAGCCTTACCTAATTTTGCCAATATTAAAAACAGATTGCATTTATTTTTTAAAGGTACAATGCCAGTTAATAAAACCATTCCTTTTCAGTGGTATGAAACGCCCAATATACATTTTTGCTCGGTTAAAGATTTCCAAAATTTGTGTTATGAATTAAATTTTGCTATTCAAAATGAAATTTACTTAACAAATAATAGAAAAATTAACAGTAAATTTATTGCAAATTTATTTTCTGAATATGCTATTTTTTTAATTGAGAAAGATGAATTATCTGCGGTAAAAGAGGCTGAATTTACAAAAGAGGCGCAAAAATATCTGCAAAAAAATATGAAATTACAAACATACTAGATTTTTTTTATATAAATATGTAGTAATTAACTTCATCTTGTTAATTTAATTTCAATTTTTCTTGATAAAGATTAGAAAATATGATAACATAAAATTTTTAACGAAGTAGTTTTTTATGTTTAAAATCAAGGCAAAAATATTAATTATTTTATCATTATCGGTATTTATAATATTAAAAAATAGCAACGCCACAACAAGATTTGAAGGTGGGGCGATTAATTTTAACGAAAAAATAAAAAAAGTTAAACGCGATGAAATCATAAGTCCAGCTTCGATAATAAATATTAGCGCAACAAATAAACATAAATCATCTAACAATTCAATTATTAGTAACAAAAAAGATATCATCTTGACTAGTGAAAATAACAATGAAATTTCTAGCGTCGCGCAAAATAGGCGTCCCCAATCAATTTATGATGATTTTGATGATATTTTTAAAGAGGGCAAATATGTTGGGCATTACAAAATTGGCAAATCATATAAAGTCGAAGGAATATTTTATCATCCACAAGAATATGATGATTATGAAGAAGTTGGCGTTGCTTCGTGGTATGGCGAACAATTTGACGGTAAAGAAACTGCAAATGGCGAAATATATAATTTACATTCCATGACCGCGGCTCATAAAACATTGCCGTTGCCTTCGTTTGTTAGGGTTACTAATATGCAAAATAGAAAATCAGTTATAGTTAGGGTAAATGACAGAGGTCCTTTTGTAAAAGATAGAATTATTGACTTATCGAAAAAAGCAGCAGAAATACTTGAATATAAACATAAGGGCACTACAATAGTAAAAGTAGAGCTTCTTGAAGATGAAACTAAGAAGCTTCATAAAAAATTAAATATTGCACAAAATTAAATGAGTTACAAAAATAAAGATTTACCTGATGATATTAGTTTTGAAACAAAGCTTGTTCGCGGCGGAACTTTAAGATCTGATTTTGGAGAATCTTCTGAGGCAATTTATATGAATTCTGGGTTTTGCTATAACGAAGCCGAAACAGCTGAAAAAAGATTTAATGGCGAAGAACCCGGATATGTATATTCGCGATATATAAATCCTAACCTAAAAATGCTTGAAGATAAGCTTGCATTGATTGAAGGTGGTGAATCGGCCTGTGTTATGGCCTCGGGAATGGCGGCTGTTTTTTCTTCTATTATGTGTCAAATTAAGTCCTCGGACCATATAATTGCCTCTAGAGTTCTTTTTGGTTCTTGTAATTATATTTTTACAAATATTTTACCAAATTACGGCATTGAAGTTACGCTTGTTGACGCAACTAAAAAAGAAAGTTTAAAAAATGCTTTTAAAAGTAATACAAAGCTAGTTTTTATAGAATCTCCGGCTAATCCGACGATAGAAATAATAGATATTGAATTTGTTGCTAATTTATGCAAAGAAAATAAGGCTAAGCTTATTGTTGACAATATCTTCTCATCGCCATTTTGTCAAAAGCCGCTTGAACTTGGCGCTGATATTGTTGTATATTCATCAACAAAACATATGGACGGGCAAGGTAGGTCTTTAGGAGGCAGTGTTATTGGTAATGAAGAGTTTATTAAAGATACATTACTCCCTTTTCATCGTCATACTGGGCCAGCTTTAAGCCCTTTTAATGCTTGGATAGTTTATAAATCTTTAGAAACTTTTGCACTAAGAATGCGCCAACATTGCGAAAATGCCGTAGAAGTTGCAAAATTCTTAGAATCTCACAATAAAATTGACCGCGTGCTTTACCCGCATCTTAAATCTCACCCACAATATGAAGTTGCGATAAAGCAAATGAAATTTGGTGGATCTATGATCTCATTTGAAGTTAAAGGCGGTAAAGAAAAATTATTTAAATTTATGAATTCGCTTAAGCTTGTTGATATTTCTAATAATTTAGGCGACACAAAAAGCTTAATTACGCACCCATCAACTACTACACATTCTAATATGCAAGAAGAAGATAGATTGGAAATTGGCATAAAAGATAATTCATGCAGGTTTTCAGTAGGAATTGAAAGTCATCAAGATATAATTCGCGATTTAAATCAGGCTTTAGATAACTCTAACTAAAGCTCAAATTAGGTATATTATTTAATCTAATATTTTTATATTTAAACTCATTTTCAATTAAAATAACTTTCTAAAAATAAATTACAGGCAAGAAAATTGCACTTAAAAGGTTGAAAGTAATATTTTTTGTCTATAATTTAAGGTTAAATAATTAAGGCTAGAAATTATTTTAATAATATAACTTGCTATAAAATTACATTCAAAAACCTTAAAATATATTATTTCAGAGTTTTTGAAGATGGTTTTATTGATTAATTTTAATGGTTAAATAATAAATATATTTACTAGGAACAATTTATGAAAATTCTTATTTCTCCAGCTAAATCTTTAAATTATAATCAAGATATTGAACTTAAAAACCATTCTATACCAAAGTTTTTAAGTGAAAGCAAAGAATTAATTACGCAATTAAAATCATATTCTGAAAATGAAATATCTAGCTTAATGAAAATAAGCGATAATTTAGCTAAGTTAAATCATGAAAGATACCAAAATTTTAAAACCCCCTTTACCAAAGCAAATTCTAAGCCGGCACTTTTTGTCTTTAACGGCGATGTATATGATGCAATAGAAGTTCAAAATTATAACGAAAGACAACTTAACTTTGCCCAAAGTAACTTAAGAATTTTATCTGGGCTTTACGGAATTTTAAAGCCTCTTGATTTAATGCAGCCATATAGATTGGAAATGTCGACAAAATTAAAAAATTCAAAAGGCGGCAATTTGTATGATTTTTGGCAAGAAAAATTAACTAATCATTTGGAATCAGAGTTAAAAAAAGATGAATATATCGTAAACTTAGCAAGCGAAGAATATTCTAAGGCGGTCAAACTTAATTCTTCTGGTTTAAATTATATTAATATTAACTTTAAAGAATTTAAGAGCGGTAAATTTAAAATAATTGGTATTTTTGCCAAAAAAGCTCGCGGCAAAATGGTTGATTATTTAATTAAAAATAACATAGAAAATATCAATGATATAAAAATTTTTGATATTGACGGATATTACTTCAATCCTGATTTATCAGATAACAAAACTTTCACTTTTTGTCGTAAATCTTAGTTTTGTTTTTGCTCTAATTTACGCACCTTCTTTGATAGATTTTCGATAAATTTCTCAATTCCCTCTCTTGAAATAGCTGATGAAAATTCATCTCTTTGTGATTCTATTAGGCTAACACCCTCGGCAACTATATCTAAAATAAGAAATTTATTATTTTGTTGTCTGACTCTAAAAACAATATTAACTGGGGCGTTAGAATCTGGGCTGTCGAACTCAGAATTTACCACATAAAAAATATTTCTTTTTTCGGCCGACAAAACATTGAAACTATCATTGCTATATTTTTGTAGAGTTGGACCGTAAGTGTTTATCATAAATCTACGATATAAATCTTTAAATTTATCTTGTTGCAATTTTGATAATTGACGATAATTTCTGCCTAAAACAAACCTAGAGATCCAGTTTGAATCAACAGAAATATCAACTTTATTTATAATTTGTTTTTTCTTTTTATCTTCTGATATTTTTTTATCTGACGCTATTGTTAAGATTTCAGATGTTAAATCTTTAATAAATTGCTGAGCTTTTTTTGAGTCGTTTGCAAAACCGTTAAAAGAAAATAAAGAGATAATTAGAGTAAATATAATTTTTTTCATTATTTTTTAATTTGAGATTTTCTGTTTTGATAATAAAAACTTCTGATTTTTGCATAAAAATCAAAAGAATTTTTTCTGGCATCAGATATAATTACAAGAAGTTGCCTTCTTGATTCTATGACCGACAGTGAATTCGTTATTACTCTGTATTTATCGTGAATAAATCCATCTTCCGAACCTCCAATTTCAAGTCGGTTAAAGCTTAAGGGGTCAATTGTGGCGTCTACAATTCTGCCGCTAAAATCTCTTAAGTTTGAAGGGCCCAAAAATGGCAAAATTAAATATGGACCAGGGCTTAGGTTGTAAAAAGCTAATGTTTGACCAAAATCTTCTTGGCTGTAAACTATGTTTTTCTCTGCGGCAATGTCAAATATTCCAAAAATACCAATTGTTGAGTTAATTATGAAACTAGACAAGTTGGCTAGACCGTTATTAAACTTACCTTGAGAAAATGAATTAACAATTGATAAAGGCGCCATAGTATTTCTAGTAATATTTCTAACTGATTTAATAATGAAATTTGGCGTATATTCATCATATTTTCTAATTGATGGCTCGAATATGTTTCTGTCAAAAAAATCGTTGAACAAAAATATTTTTCTGTTTATCGGCTCTAGCGGGTCGTAGATTTTATTTTCTTTTGGTTTTGAAAATATTGATTCAAAAGATGAAAAATCATCAACATTATCTTGAGCAAAACATAATTTAGAAGTTAGTAAGAAAAAAACTAATAATGGATATTTTATAAACTTTAACTTCACCTATCGCCTATTCTCAATTTTTAACAATAGATCTTGTGATGGCAAGTGATCTGGTTGATTTTCGAGGTTTTTTCTAAGAATTTTCTGTGCTTGAGAATATTTTTTCTTTAAAATATAACAATATGCTAAATAATATTTTGGCTCTGGCTTGTCCGACCAAACAATGCTGGTAAATTTAAAACGAAATATAGCTTCTGAAATATCGCCATTTTCAATTTTTTTTAAACCCAGATTCATGTTAGTTTCAAATAAATTTTTTGATTTTTGCTTCATTATTTTAAGTTCGCGACAAAAATCCTGAAATTCTAAGCTTAACAAATTGACTATTTTTGAGGAGGAGTTTTTTACAGAGTTAACAAATTTCTGCTCTTTATCTTCTTTTTTCTTTTTTTTGACGAATAGTTTTTTAAATGTTTTTAGCATTTCTTAAATTTCATATAATTTACATTCCAACTTGCTATATTATTATACTTTTCTTGAAAAATGTCATTAAATTTTTTTACTTTTTTACGATTTATCACATTATTTGATTTATCATTATAATTTGCACCAATTAACTTCATTTTTTTTATTGCATCAATTGCATTTTCGTATTTTACAGATATTTTTTGTGATTTGGAATTTTCCAGCTTTAAATTAAATTTTTTACTTTTGTTTTGAAACTTTATATCGTCAAAAAAATTGATAATATAAAAATTAGATTCCGATTCTTTATTTGCATCTTTTAATTCTTTCAAGGTTCCGGTGACGGGCGCGCAAATAATTAAATAAGAATTATTTTTTAATATTCGGTTAATTTCAGATAATATTTTTTCGTAATTAAAACTCCATTGTAAAGCAAAGCTTGATAAAATTAAGTCAAACGAATTATCTTTTACCGGAACTTCTTCAAAACTAGCATTAATCTTATTTTTACATCTAGAAAGATCTAGCATTTTCTGCGATATATCAAGTTCAAAATAATCGACCTTTAAATTTTGACAATTATCATATAAATTTCCAGTGCCAGATCCTAAATCTAATATATTTTTTGCATTATCTAATTCTTTAAATGCAAATTTGCAGAGTTTTTTAGCGCAATCTTTTTGAATTTGGGCGTATTTAGCATAATTTTTCGAGCCTTTAGAGAAATTGTCGCTAATTAACTTGCTGTCCATAAGGTTAAGATTTTTTTGCCTCTTCCTCAATCAATGACACGATATGGTCAACAAGTTCTTCGCTTTTTATTTTGTGATTGGGTTTGCCATTCATATAAACATTATGCCTACCAGCGCCGCCGCCAGTAATTCCTATTTGTGTGTGAGCAGCTTCGCCAAGGCCGTTTACAACGCAACCTAAAATTGAAACCGTAATTGGTTTTTTGATATGTGCAACTCTTTTTTCAACTTCTTCAACAGTTTTAATAACGTTAAATGCTTGTCGAGCGCAAGAAGGGCAAGAAACTAAACTTACGCCATAATTTCTAAGACCAAGTGATTTTAAAATTTGATAGGCTATTTTCACTTCCTCAACCGGGTCGGCCGAAAGAGAAACCCTTATTGTGTCGCCAATTCCTTCGTAAAGAAGCATACCAAGGCCAATTGATGATTTTACTGCCCCGCTAAGATAGCTTCCAGCTTCGGTAATTCCAATATGAAGCGGATAATCACAAATTGCTGCTAATTGCCTGTATGAAGCGGTTGCCAAGAATATGTCTGAAGCTTTAACGCTAATTTTGAAGTTAAAAAAGTCGTTATCTTCCAAAATTTTCATATGTCTTTGCGCCGATTCAACCAATGCCTCGGGGGTAGGGGTTTTATATTTTTCGAGCAAGTCTTGCTCAAGCGATCCAGCATTAACGCCAATTCTTATTGAGCAGCCATAATCTTTGGCCGCCTTTATTACTTCTTTTACTTTTTCGTCGCTGCCAATATTTCCGGGGTTAATTCTTAAGCATTTAGCTCCTGATTTCGCCGATTCTATCGCCCTTCTATAATGAAAATGTATATCTGCAACAATTGGAACATTGCAATATGGAATAATTTTTGCCAAGCTTTCAGCGGATTCTTTATCGGGCACTGAAATTCTCATTATTTCGGCCCCAGCTTCGGCGCAGCGATTAACCTGATCTATGGTTGCTTTAACATCTGTCGTAGAAGTGTTGGTCATTGATTGAACGGCAATTGGATTATTTGCGCCAATTCTCACATCGCCCACAGTTATTTCGCGCGATTTTCTTTTATTTATTATTCTATATGGCCTAACTTCACTTATTAAATCACTCATTATAATGAAATATTGTCGATAAATTTTAAAATATATTTTTTGCTTTTTTGCAATTTTTCAGCCAAAAAACTTTTGTCTAATAATACCAAATTCATTATTATTGTAAAGTCTTTAAAGCCAGAAGAGCAATATTCTTGATATTTTTCATGATCTAGAATTTGTAAATAAGACGCTACGATTAAAAATCTGAATAAAATTTTTGCAATTTCTTCGTCATTTTTTTGATCTAAAAATATATGTTGTAAATCTTTTTTATTAATATTTTTGTCGCAATTAAAATTTAAATCTGAAATTCGCGTCAATGCCTTACTTTCTTGGCCCTGGTTAATATCTTCAGCCAAAATCATTAAATTTTCGAAAAACTCAATATAATATTTCTCTATATTGCTGGCGTTCATATCAAAAATATCTTGCCAAATTTTGGCATTAGAAGAATTAAGCCTGAAAGATTTTGTTAATAACTCACTGTTTTTTGCTTCAATAATCATGTCGCTTGTTAAAAATGACAAAAATTGCGGCAAATGAGAGGTTAGGGCGAATATTTCATCATGAATCTTACTATTTAAAATTTCTGGTTTAAGGCCAATGTCAAGAGCTAAATCTTCAATGGCCTTAATATTACTGTCTTTATTTTCATCTTTTTTACATATTATAAATTTTTTGCCCTTAAAAAGATTTTCGTCTGAATTCTTATATGAAGAAACTTCTTTCCCGGCAATTGGGTGGCAAGCAATGAAGTTTTGTAATATTTTTTGATTATTCATCCTTAAATTAAGGTTTTTAACCGAACCTATATCAATAATAATCGGTTTTTCGACATTGAATTCACTGAGTTTGTCAAATATATTTTGATATTCTTTGAGTGGCGCTGCAATTATTATGAGGTCAAAATCGTTAATTTTTTCGGTAATTTCTATTTCATTTTCAATAATATTTTCTTCTTTAGCTTGCTTTAGAGAATTTTCACATTTGTCATGGCTGAATATCTTA
The DNA here is from genome assembly GCA_965661355.1 of Rickettsiales bacterium. Taxonomy (GTDB): domain Bacteria; phylum Pseudomonadota; class Alphaproteobacteria; order Rickettsiales; family UBA1997; genus CAMCFD01. The sequence goes on from CBFIDI010000024.1 coordinate 13,196, forward strand.
ATATTAGAATGTTGATTTTTCAGTGCTTTGGCTAATGATCCACCAATTAATCCTAGGCCTATAATTAAAATTGTTTGCATTTTAATTTTTTATTTGAAAAAATGTTAATAATGTGTTATAATGAATTTAAGTTAAAATTTTAACAATTTAATAACGAATTGTAAACATGAAAAAAATCTTGCTACTAATATTTATAGTTCCATTTTTTGCATCTTGCTCCAAAGCCAACGACTCGGTCGATGTAAAAAGCCCTTGCGTTTCACTTGAAGGCGGTCCATGTGGGCCTAAGCAATCAATTAATGATTGGTGGATTAAAAACCAAGTATAAATACTGTCAATAACAATTAAAACATTAAATTATGAGTAAACAAAATGAAAGCTTCGCAGAAAGATTTAAGAAAAAACCTAACTTTACACAAGAAAAGTTAGTTCCTAAATCAGAAAATTCAATTCAGGATAAAGCTAAGAAGAAAAATGATGTTACTGCTCAGGCTGGTGTTGATCCGCAAAAAAAGTCTAAGGCCGACCTAATTTACTTAGTAAAAGGTGTCGACGCTGGAAGAAGCGCTTGGTATTATGTAATGGTCGAAAGGCTTAAGCTACAGCTCTTCTTAAAAGCTTTGAACGACGATATTATACATTTAGAAAATTATGGTGTAATATTATATTCTGCCTACGGAGAAGAGCCGCCTAAAGAAATAACAGACAAATTAAAAGGTGAATACGGAATTAAAGATTAAATAAGGTTGACTTGAGATAATATTACATTAAAATATTTGTTTGTGTAATTATTAATATCTATCTAACCTATTTATTTGATGAATAAAAGTCTTAAGCTTTTTGTAATTGTTACCAGCGCGACAGCTATTGGTTTTTTTGCTTCATTTTCTTTGTCGCAAATTCAACTTAATAAACTTGCCCTCAGTAATGTACTAACAAGTTCTGGCAACGATCAAAAAGATTTTTTTAACGAAATAGTAAAAAAAGTTAAAGAAGACTATGTTGAAGAAAAATCAAACAAAGAATTATACGAGTCTGCGGCAAACGGCATGTTAAAGTCACTTGATCCGCACTCGTCATACTTATCTAAAGAAGATTTCAAAGAAATGCAGGTCCAAACAAAGGGTGAGTTTGGCGGTTTAGGAATTGAAATTACGATGGAACATCAATTAGTTAAAATAATTAGCGCCATAGATTCTACACCAGCTGATAGAGCTGGAATTAAATCAGGTGATTATATTTCAAAAATTGATGGTAAAACAGTTGTTGGCCTTAATATTCAAGATGTTGTAAAAAAACTCAGAGGCAAGCCTAATACCTCTGTAAATATAACTATAATAAGAAAAAATTCTAAAAAACCAATCGAAAAAACTGTTCAACGAGACATAATAAAAGTTAAAGCGGTAAAAAGCTCTGTATTTAATGATGTTGGATATATTAAAATAAATACTTTTTCACAGCAAGCTGATATTGGTGTTGAAAGATCGTTGAGAAAAATAAAAAATGAAGTTGGTGAAGAAAATCTGCGTGGCATTGTGCTTGACCTTCGAAATAACCCAGGTGGACTTCTTGATCGAGCGGTCAAGGTTAGTGATTTATTTTTAGATAAAGATCAAGTTATTGTGTCTATTAGGGGAAGAAAAAAATCAGATGAAATAATTTATAAAGACGATAACGAACAAGAGTTTTTAAAAAATAAACCAATTGTTGTTTTGGTGAATGCAGGATCGGCATCGGCCTCGGAAATTGTTGCTGGGGCTCTTCAAGATAACAAAAGAGCGGTGATTATGGGCGAGAAAAGCTTCGGTAAAGGGTCAGTTCAAACTGTTATTCCGCTTAATAAAAATGACAGCGCTTTAAGGTTAACTACTGCGCTTTACTATACCCCCAGCGGCAAGTCAATACAGGCTCGTGGCATTGATCCGGATATTATTGTTGAGGAAGCTAAGATAAAAAAAAGTGACACCATTTCTTTGCGCTCTTCGGAAGCTGAGTTAGAGGGTCACATTGAAGCTCAAATTAAAGAAGAAATTAAAAATTCAAAACAAATAAAAGATAGTAATTTTGGGCTTTACGAAGATGATTATCAATTGGCCAGAGCAATTGATTTAATTAGGGGTTTAAGTGTTTTTGGTAAAATTTCTAAATAATTTAAATGTTACTAAGTAAAGCTAAAATTAGAGTTATATTGCTTTTTTTAATATTCTTATTTAGCTTTAATTCAAAAGTGTTATTTGCGACTAATTCAGATTTTATAGTTGCTAGGGTTAATAATTCGGTTATTACTTCTTACGAACTGGAAGATAGATATAGATATGTTAAGTTATTTTCTCAGATTAGGGTTGGTAACAATGAGGAAAAGAAAGTTGTTCTAAGTCAAATTCTTGACAAAATGACTGATGAAGAATTAATTAGGCAAGAAGCTAAAAGGCTAAAAATTGAGGTTCGAAGCAATAAAGTAGAAGGTGTTGTAGAGGCAATTGCTGAAAAAAAAGGCGCAACAGTAACTGGCTTTAAAAGGTTGTTATCCAAAAATAATATTTCATTTCAAAATTTTGTAAAACAGATTGAGTCAGACTTAATTTGGTCCAGAATAGTTTCTTCTTCATTAAAATCTAAAATTAAAATTAGTGATTACAAAATTAAAGAATTTTTTGAAATAAGTAATATAAATCCTAAAGTTGCAAATTATAAAATAGCTGAAATTTATATAAAAAATAGCAATGAAAATAGTAAAAAATTTATTGATAAACTTCATCAAGATTTAATTAATGGCGCTAATTTTGAAAAATTTGTTTCGCAATTTTCTCAAAACCCAAAATCTTTAACTGGCGGAGTTATAGGTTGGGTTTCAAAAAATGATATTTCTGAAAAAATATATCAAAAAATAGCTAAAGTTGACAAATTACAATATACACAGCCTATAACATTAGGTGACGGGTTTTATATTTTTAAGGTAATCGACAAGAAAATAAGCTCTGAAATTGACGAGAGAGATATTGATATGGCGAAAAATAAAATATTTATTAAAGAATTAGAAATTGAAGGAAAGTCTTATTTAATGAACCTTAAAAAAAATTCTTTTATAGAAATTTATCATGATAAATTGCAAAAAATTTAATATTAATATTATTAAATTTTATCAAACAAACTTCTTATTCCAACTGGAATAAAAGCGCTAATCTTATTAGTTTTAAATGTCGGTTCTGAATTTGGGTTTTCTTTTTTATATTCAAATTTTATTCCAAAAAGACCACCTCCTTCGCCGCCAGTTATAAATTTGCTTACAACATCTCCAATTAAAGGTATATTCCCTATTCCAAATAAATTATTAATTATAAAGCCCGGAATTATCATACCTTTAAAATCAAATAAATAGCTTTTAAAGTTATAATTACCCTTTGCGGTTATTCCTATTTTATAATTATTGGCAATGAGAGATTCTATTTGTAATATTTCATTTTGAATATTGAAATTTACCTCAACTTTATTAAATGTAGTTTTGTTTTGTGAAAATATTTTATCTTTAACCTTGGAAAATAAATCGTCATTTGCAAGTTTTTTAACGGTATTATTTTCGTATAATGTAAGTGATTTGTCAGATGTTAATTTACCTTTATATATAACTGAATTATTTTTTGTTAGCTGTTCTAAGTTAATAGTAATTGGGTCGGGTGAAATTTTATTAAATAAGTTTAGTGATTTTGTTAGGTAAGATATATCTTTAATATTAATAAATATATTGTTGTTTTTTTCATTTATAGAGGCGTTAAAAAGAATGTTATTTTTGTTTTTATAATCAGATTTTATATATCCTTTATAGCAAACTTTATTTGAACATAAGATATTAGCTTTGACATTACGAAATAATTTCGAATTTGGCATAAAAACTCTTTTTACCGAAAAATAAAAGGCAAAATTATTAGAAATTAATGATAATAAAGTTGACGAATTGCCTGTTTTAAATTTTTCTTGCGATTTTTGATTAATATAATCTCTTAAATTAATTGAAGATCCAGTAATAGAAAGTTTAGGTTCGTTTTTATTATTTTTATTAATATAATCACGATATTTTACTAAATAACTGTTACCAGAATAGCTATTATAAAAATTGGCGAAAGTAAATTTTTGTTTATTAGAATTATAGTCAAACCTTCCAACGAATTTTTCTTTTGGATTTTTTTGCTTCTTCAAAGTAATATTGCGAACGCTAATAATGTCTTTCTTAGATAGATCAATGTTAAATTTTAATATTGATTCATTGTTACGATCTTTTTCTATTGCTAGAATTGGCAGCGATAGCTTGGCCTGACCGCTATCAATTTCAACTGATATTTTTTCGCTTAAATGTGGTTTTTTTAGTTTTATATCGATATCTCCTTCGCTATATTTTGCATTCTCACCAATAGATTTTGCGCTTAAGAAAATATAAGAATTTTTAAGGCTAATATTCTTATATAGCGGAATTTCAACCTTAACATATCCATTTGAATTACCGTTGAAATATTTGTCAGCTTGGTCAATAAAATTTTTAGAAGAATAATTTGCGTGCTTAAATAAATCGGCGCTCGAACCGTTAATATTTCCATATATTTTTAAAGTTGGTTTTTTAAAGTTGGCAATAGATATTTTTGAATTAGAAATATTGCTATCGAGAAAATTTGCTTTTGATATTATTATTTCCATATTTTTAGGAGAAAAACTGGCATATCCGTCTATGTTTTTTATTGACGGAAATTTATCAGAATAGTTTAAATGAAGCCCCGTAAAATTTAGCTTAGCATCAAGATTTTTCATTTCATAAAATCCATTGTTTTTAACTTGACTAAGTTCTAATTTAGCATTATTTACTTTGCCAGAATTAATATGGTTTTTGACCCATTTTCTAATATTTTGTTTTGGTAAAAATAAAGGCCAAAAATCTGCGATTTTCTCTGAATCTACATTTTTTAAGAGCAATTTCATGTTATAATTGCTAAAATGTTCGTTAAAAAACCCAGTATGATCGTAATCTAACGAAAAATCTATATAATTCAAGCTTTCATCTGGTAAAATCTGTTGTGAATTATTAACAGATGCAAGTTTAGTATTTATTTTATATAAATTCAGATTATCATTAGTCAAATTGTAATTTCCTGATAGCGATAAGTTTTTAAAGAAGGTTTTTTTTGTAAATAAGTTAGTTAAATAAAAGTTTCCATAATTAGAATTAATGTTAAAATTAATATCTTCAACTTTGTCATGAAATAATATTGACGAGGTAAATTCAAATTCGCCTTTTATCTGGGCTAATTCTGAACATTTTTCACATAAATCTACAAAATATCTAGGCTTAAGTTTTTCAAATGAAATATTGCACTCGGCTGTTTTAATTGATTTTATAATGCAAATATTATCTATTTTTATCAATTTATCTTCAATTTTTTGCTTTTGATTGTCAAGCGATAATTCTGCGATAACTTCTTGTGAAATTTCATCGTTAAAGTTTTTTTCTAATATAAACTCTAATTTATGAATAGTTAAATTTATGTTTTTTTTCTTGTTTTTTACAACTTTTACTTTTGCATTCTCAATTCTAAGGCGATTTAGTTTAATAAAAGTACTTTGGTTAATTGATTTAATAGACCTGATATAATTTTGCAAATATTTCTCTAATAATTTAATTTTGAAGGATTTTACCCCTTCTTCCTCGTTTGACTTTTTTTTGGTTAAATTAATTATTATATTTGGATTTGGAATGGTAATGTTAGATGGGCTTGGCTTTAGCATTAATATTTTAAATAACGAAATCTCGAAGTCAATTTCTGGGATATTTAAGTTTATAATATCGCTTTTGGCGTCTAGTTCTTGTGACTTAAAGTCAGTTAATTTAATATTAATATGTCCATATGGCGAGAAAGATATATAGCTATTACCAAAATTTGACCCAGGACCTAATTTTTTTTGTATTTTTTGGTTTATTTTATCTGTTATAAAATTGACAGAAAAAGGCTTGATTGGAACTAAAACTAAAAAATAAAATAATATTACAGAGATAAAAAAAGCCAGAATAAAATGAGCCTTGTAAAACCAGTTGATTTTTTTTTTGATTATCTCAACACCTTCATCAATAATATTTGCACTATCTTTCAAATGGTGTTTTTTTCTTTTTTTTCTTTTATCAAATTTCATCATCTGATAATTTTGAAAACGGGTTTTTGGCCTTTGATCGTCCATTAACGAATAAGGTACTGCAAATAAGATCTTGGGCTGTTGTTTTTTTCTTGGTTAAATATTGTAAATTAAACCACATTACCGCAATAAAAGAGATCAATAAATTTGTCATATTTCCTGTTATAGCATTTACAAAAGCAACATCATTAACTGACATAAATGAAACTAATTGTAGCAATAATATAATTGGCACAAGTGACATAAAATAATGGCACAAAGCTTTTAATATATTTATTTTTTCATATTCTGAATTAACAATCATAACGGACATAATTCTTTTTCCTATTGTTGCTTTCCAGGAAGATGAGTTTAAAATGGCGTGGTAAAATGCTCCAATAAAAATAACAATGACAAAAAATGCAATTAGGTGATTAAAGTCTTGATGATTTTTGATAAAAAATGATAATTGTTGCACATTTTCAACTATTTGTGTGCCATAAAATTCTTTATAGTCTTGAGCGATTTTCTCCATTATTTTATTAAGCCAAATTGCCGCTAAAATCTGAATAGAAGCTATTCTTAACAATGCAACAATAATTATGTCTATTGCGTTGGCAATACCTCTTCTAAAGGGGTTGGCGTAAATAAGTTCTTTTTCAGTGCTCATAACCTTTCTTATTAATTAAAATTATATTTTCGTATTTATCATAAATTTCCACTTTATTATGGCCAGAACCATCGTTTTTAACCATTTTTCCTATTATATTTAAACTTAAATTATGTTTTTTTGCAAGTGTAAAAATATTTTCTTTGTTACTTGCTTTGGCTGTAAAAATTAATTCAAAATCTTCACCTCCCGTAATTAGATCTTGCTTGTTAAAAGAGTGAATTTGCATTATTTTTTTAGCATTATTAGAAAAAGGAATTGATTCTAACGAAATTTTAGCTGATAAATTTGAATTATTGCAAATATGAGATAGATCTGAAATTAGCCCATCAGAAATATCAATCGCACATTTTGCTAAATTATTTCTAGATAAATCATGGGCAAACTCTACTTTAGGGCAGGGCAAAAAGTGTTTTTGTAAGAAATAATCGTTAAATTCGCAATTTAATTTTTGGCTTTTTACCTTAAGGCCCAAGAAAGAGTCGCCAATATTGCCGCTAACATAAATTTCGTCATTTTCTTGAGCATTTTGCCTTAATAATTCTAACCCCTTAGTGGCTTGGCCAATAATTGTAATGCTAATGAATATGCCATTTTTTGACCTTGAACAATCTCCGCCAAATAGAGAAATATTGTATTTTTCTTGTATAACCTGCAGCGATTGACAGAAGCTCGAAAAAAAATTATTATCCGCTCTGTCATCGTAACCAATTGCCAAAAAATAACCAATTGGCTTGGCGCCAGAAGAAGACAAATCTGATAAATTGGCAAGCAATGATTTGCTAGCGATGTTAAACGCGCCGTCGTTAAAGTTAAAATGAATATCTTCTAAAGATATATCTTTGCTAATTACTGTATTTTTATTTGGGTTAGAAAAATTTAAATAAGCGCAATCATCAGATAAATTTTTACTTGCCAACTCAAAATTTTTATTAGAATAGACTTTGGTCAGAGGTTTAAAAAATTTTTCAATAATTTCAAATTCTTTCATCTTAAATTTTATCTATTTTTAATCAATTGTAATATTTTCTTCAAAAATCATATAGAAAATTTCGTAGTCTTGCGAATTATTTATCTCAAATCAGTTAAATATTTTATTGATTTCTTGTCTATATTTAAATATAATTAATCCCAGTAAATATGTCAAACTAGTATGGCAAATATTAATATACTTAACTTTTCCTTAAATGATAAAGCAAGAATTTTTAGACAAAATTTCGCAAGAATTAGAAAACCTTAAAACTGAAGGTCTTTATAAAAATGAATATGAAATTACTAGTTCGCAATCATCGCAAATTGAAATAAAAAAAGGGGACGAAAAAAGGTCGGTTTTAAATTTTTGTGCAAATAATTATCTGGGCTTAGCTAATGATGAAAGTTTAATTGGAACTGCCAAAAAGTCTCTTGACGATTACGGGATGGGCACGGCTTCTGTGCGCTTTAT
>CBFIDI010000025.1:0-19359 GCA_965661355.1 Rickettsiales bacterium
AAGTGAACTTTAATATTATACCATTTTTACTGAAACTTCACAATAATTATTTCAAAATTTTTATTTCTAGCGCATGAAGACCTAAATCAAATTCTTTTTGCAAAGATTTGTTAATCTTTTTATGTATTTCAATTCGGTTTAAATTGTTAAAATGACTAGAATTTATTTTAACTAAATAATGAGTCTCACCAGTTCCATCATCACCTAAATGACCAGAATGAAGATTAGAGTTATTTATCACCTCTAAAATTTCTGGGTTGAATTCTTGCGTTAAAATATTTTCTATTCTTTGACTACGATTCATAATTTTATTCTAACTTTAATTTATAAAAAATCCGTTATAAAATTTTCCAAAACCTAATTTACAATATTTAATAAATTTTAAAAAATAAATAAGATTAAAATACATCCTAAATATAATAATAAACAATATCTCTAAAGACAAATTTACCTGTCGCAATTAACAATATTTATTTACATTGAAAAACTATATAAATTTAACTTTTTAACAAAAAATAATCATAAAAATTTAAAAATATCTCTTGAATAATATTTTACTTTAAAGATGAAAAATAACATAGCGCCATTTAAACTTTATAAATTTAAATTTATTAGCTAAAATTTCATTAATAGATAATAGTAAAAACTTCTGTAATATCACATAATAAATATCTTTTTATAATTTTTTAACTCACCTTAAATGGTAAATTATAAATTAAAATAATATAATTAATAATTATTTTAAACTAAATTAGCGTTTAAAAATAAATTTTAACATAATAAAAAAATTAAAAACCTTTTAAAACCTTTAAAATCAAGCTTTTAAAATTTAAAAATAAAGCAAAGCACCAGCCACAAAGCTTTTAAAATTTATTTAATCACAAAACACTTGATAGTAAAGATTTTAAAAAATAAAAAACTTCAAAAAACCCTAAAATAAAGGAGTTAAAAATATATTTTTTCTCAAAGCTTTATATTTAAAGGCGGCAACTAGCACCAGTTTAAAGTTATCAACATTGTTAATAACTTTGTTAATAATTTGTTAATAAACTACATGTTTTAAACATTATATAAAAATAATAAAAAATTACCAAATTTATTAACATTTTTATCAACAATATCTAAACATGTTAGTAAAAAAATAATCGTAAAATAAACTTGTTGATAATTTATTGAAATTTTAATAAAATGTAGCCTTTGGCCGTTTTTACAATTGTTAATAAAAGAGTTAATTACTAATAACAACTTTATAAACAAGACCTAAATATAAATAATAAATATATATAATATAATTAATATTAAATGAAAAAATTATTAGATCTTATCTTAAAAAAAGAAAAACACGAAATTCCTCCAATATGGATAATGCGTCAAGCCGGAAGATATCTTCCAGAATATCGTAAAATAAGGCAAAGCCAAGATAATTTTCTTGATTTTTGTTATAATCCAGAATTAGCAAGCAAAGTAACTTTACAGCCAATTGAAAGATTTGACCTAGATGCAGCTATAATTTTTTCTGATATTTTAGTTATCCCTGATGCTCTTGGTGTTGATGTTAAATTTATTAAAGGTCAAGGTCCTAAATTGTCCAAAACCAGCAATATGCAAGATTTATCTAAATTTAAAATTAACAAAGTTAATGAATTTTTAAACCCAGTTTTTGAGAATTTAAAACTAACAAGGCAAAATTTAGCATCTAACAAAACTTTAATTGGTTTTTCTGGCGCTCCTTTTACCATGGCTTGTTATATGGTTGAAGGTGGTGGATCGAAAAATTTCGATCTGGTAAAAAGATCAATGGTTGAAAATGAAGAATTTTTTGCTAAACTGATTGATATTTTAACAGAATCTGTCATTAATTACTTAATTAAACAAATAGATTCTGGAGCTGATATTGTTAAAATATTTGATTCTTGGGCCGGAATATTACCATATAATTATTACGAAAAGTGGGTAATAGAGCCAACCGAGAAAATAATTGAGGCGGTTAAGAAAGCTCACCCAAAAACACCAATAATTGCATTTGCTAAAAATTCTGGTACTTCTTACATAAATTATGCAAAGCGTGTAAAAAGTGATGTAATAGCAATTGATCAGAATATTTCTTGTGAATATATCAAAAATGAATTACAAAATGAAGAAAATTTAATAATTCAGGGTAATTTAGATAATTATATTCTCGCTTATGGTTCGAAAGATAAAATAAAAGAATCGGTTGATAGAATTTTAGAAAATTTCTCAGAAAAACCTTTTATTTTTAATCTTGGTCATGGTATAATAAAAGATACACCAATTGAAAATGTTGAGTTTTTGGTAAAATATATCAGGCGGCAATTATAGCCAACTCCATAGTTAATAATACTGAAAAAAAACAAAGGAAAAAATGGCAAAATTCGAGTTACCATATAACGAAAAAGTTGATCTTACAAAAAAAACTCTTTTAAAAAACGCCAGAATAATAGATCCCGCTTCAAATTACGATAAAATTTCAAATTTATTAATCACTGGTGATAAAATTACCGATTTTGGCGAAAATATTTCTGGTAAATTTGATCAAGAAATTGATTGCAGTGGTAAAATTTTATGTCCTGGTTTAATTGATGTTCAAGTTCATTTTCGTGACCCTGGACAAACCCATAAAGAAGATTTAACAAGTGGTTCAAAATCAGCGGTCGCTGGCGGAATTACTGCGGTTGTTTGTCAACCAAATACTAATCCTACAATAGATTCAGTTGAAACGATAGAATATTTAAAATTAAAAGCTAAAGACAAAGCATATTGTAACATTTTACCTTATGCTTGCATTACAAAAGCCATGAAAGGTGAAGAATTAACTGACATGCAATCTTTAAAAGAGGCTGGGGCGGTTGGTTTTACCGATGACGGCCTTCCGGTCATGAATGCAAATGTCATGAGAAGGGCATTTGAATATTCTAAAAATTTAAATGTAATTCTAGCGCAACATGCTGAAGATTTAAATCTTACAAATGGTGGTTGCATTAATGAAGGTGAGGTTTCTATTGAACTTGGAGTTAGGGGTATTCCAAATATTTCAGAATCAGTAATTGTACAAAGAGATTTAGCTATTTTAGAGGCAACAGGTGGAAGATATCATCTTTTACACGCCTCAACAAAAGAATCGGTGGAAGCAATTAAAATAGCCAAAGAAAAAGGTTTAAATGCCACTGCTGAAGCTTGCCCACACCATTTTTTATTGACTGATAAACAAATTTTAAAAAGCGGAACCAACGCAAAAATGAATCCCCCGCTTCGCAGTGAAAAAGATCGTCAAGCAATAATAGAAGGTTTAAAAACTGGAGTAATTGAAATAATTTCAACTGACCATGCTCCTCATGAAAAAGAAGCAAAAGAAAAGCCTCTTGAAACTTCTGCTTTTGGAATTGTTGGCGTTGAAACAATGTTGCCTTTGTCATTGAAGTTATATCATGATGGAATTTTAAGTTTACCTGATTTACTAGCAAAAATGACTTGTAACGCAGCAAAAATAATTAATTATGATGGTGGTAAAATTAAAAAAGGCGCTAGAGCGGATTTAACATTAATTGACCTTGATAAAGAATGGATAATTAACTCGGAGCAATTCTATTCAAAATCAAAAAATTCACCTTTTGACAATTTTAAAGTTAAAGGTAGAGCAATAATGACATTTGTTGGTGGAAAAAAAGTTTTTGAATTAAATTAATTTCAAATAAATTATATTATTTGTTAATAAATAAAAAACGAGTTTTAATGCCTAAGGAAGATATTTCAAAAAACAATAGTGGTAGTAATAAAAAAAGATGTAAAAACATTCTTAAAATCTTTCTTATTGCTTTTATTTTGGTTTTTATTATTGTTTCTTCCTATATATCTTTACCTTTATTAACTTTATACAATTTAAACAATTCTATACAAGAAAAAAACTTCGAAAAATTCTCTAAAAACATAGATCATAAATCTCTACAAAAAAGTATAAAAAGTCAAATTTACCAACATATAAATAATAAAGAAAATGATTCTTTTAAAAAAATAATAGCGCGTAATTTTGCTAAAAGCTATGTTGATAAAGCTATTGAAGAAGCTACTACAAATCAAAATTTATTTTACATTATTACAGGCAAAGAAAAAGAAAAAGAAAAATTTTTATGGGGCTTGTTTGATTTTTTAAAAGTGATAAAAAAAATTGACTTTTTAGGGGTTTTTAATTCTTTTAAAATATTACAAAAATTAGATTTTTTAAATATTTTTACAAAAGAAGAAATAAAAGAAAAAACCAACACAGAAGTTAAAAATATAAAAATTGGCTTTGAAAAACATAATAGATTTTTCTTAAAATTTTCTAAAGATAAAAATAATTTTAAAATTATTTTAACCAGACATAAATTTTCTTGGAAAGTTTCAGAAATAATTTTACCTAAAAAAATATTTCAAGAGAAAATATGATGAATAATTTATCAAAAATATTAATAATTGCTGGTTCCGACCCCAGTGGTGGCGCCGGAGCGCAGGCCGACATAAAAACCATAACAGCGCACAATATTTATTGTTCTTGTATATTAACTTGCTTAACAGCGCAAAATACACAAAAAGTAAGTCAAGTTTTTTGTCCGCCAACAAAATTTTTACAACAACAATTAAACAGCGTTTTTGAAGATATTTCTTTTGATATAATAAAAATTGGAATGTTGGCAAATAAAGAAATTATTTCTAAGGTTCAAGAAGTTATATCTGATAAATCACCAAATTCAAAAATTATTCTCGACCCCGTAATGGTTGCAACTTCGGGTGATATTTTACTTGAAAATAATGCAATTGAGGCGCTAAAAAACTTTACCAAAGATGCATTTTTAATAACGCCAAACATAGATGAAGCTGAAATTTTATCGGGCATAAAAATTAATAATATTGAAGATATAAAAACAGCCGCCTTTAAAATTAAAAATTTAGGGGTAAAAAATGTTTTTATTAAAGCTGCTCATTTAAAGTTAAAAAGCGATAAAATTAGCAATATTTTACTTGATGATAACTTAAATATTCATATAATCGAAAATCAAAGACTTAATCTTAAAAATATTCACGGAACTGGTTGCAGTTTAGCATCAGCAATTTCTTGTAATTTAGCAAATAAATTAGATATTTTAAATTCTGTTAAAAACGCGAATGAATATATTTTTAGAGCAATAAAAGAAAATTTATCAATTGGAAAAGGTAGTTTGGTCTTAAAACATTACCTGTAATAATTAAGATATAAAAGAATGAGAAAAATTACCCCAGTAATATTATCGGGCGGCTCAGGAACTAGGCTTTGGCCCTTATCCAGAAGTTTAAATCCGAAGCAATTTTTAAATATTTTTGGATCAGAATCTTTATTTTTCGACACGGTAAAAAGGGTTCAATCTGATGAATTCAATGATATTTCAATAATTTGCAACCACGAACACAGATTTATTGTTGGCTCGAAATTGCAAGAAAAAAACATTAAACCAAACTCAATAATTCTTGAACCAGTTGCAAGAAATACTGCGCCAGCAATTGCTGTAGCGGCTTTTGATGTTATAAAAAAACTTGGCAAAGAAGACGATGCCATGTTAATTATGCCTTCTGATCATATCATTAAAGATAATATTGGTTTTATTAATTCGGTTAAAAAATCATTAAAAGCAATTGACGATTTTTTTATTACTTTTGGAATTGTTGCCACAAGTGCTAATACCGGATATGGCTATATTAAAAATAACAGCAAAATAAAAGATTTACCTTTGAATTATGTTGATAAATTTGTCGAAAAGCCAAATGAAATTATTGCTGAGAAATATTATAAAAGCGGGCAATATCACTGGAATAGCGGAATATTTATGTTCAGAGCCTCTAAATATTTATCCGAGCTTAAAAAATTAAAACCTGAAATTTATAATTTTGCAAAAAAATCTTACGAAAATTCAGTTAAAGATATGGATTTTATTCGTCTTGACAAAGATAATTTCGAAAAATGCGAAGATATTTCTATTGATTATGCGGTTATGGAAGAATTATCTAAAAATAAAAAAATAGCAGTTGCTAATATTGATGTTGGTTGGGACGATGTCGGAAATTTTGACGCGGTAGCAAATAATACTAAAAAAGATAAAGAAGGCAATAATTTAATTGGTGATATTGCAACTTACGACGCAAAAGATTGTTATATTAACTCGCAAGATGGCCTAACCGCAGTAATTGGCGTTCGTGATTTAATTATTGTGAATTTAAGAGATGTAGTTTTGGTTGCTCATAAAAAAAATGCACAAGATGTCAAAAAGCTTTATCAAGAATTAAAAAAGAAAAACAGGCCAGAATGCGAAACCCATACCAAAGTTTTAAGGCCATGGGGAAGTTTTGAAGTTTTGGACGATTGTTCTGATAAGGGATTTAAGGTTAAAAGAATTATTGTAAAGCCAAATTGTTCACTTTCGTTGCAACTTCATCATAAAAGATCAGAACATTGGGTTGTGGTAAAAGGAAAAGCTTTAATTACAGTTAACGACAAAGAATTTTATCTTTCAAAAGGGCAATCTACTTTTATAAAAAAAGAACAAAAACACAGACTTGAAAATAAAACTGATAAAATTTTAGAAATAATAGAAATACAAACAGGTTCATATCTTGGCGAAGACGACATAGTCAGGTTTGAAGATATTTACGGACGAGACAAATAAAATGCTTTTATCTTCTCTTGTTAAACAAGAAATTTTCAAACAAAGCAGAAATTCTAATAAATTTTTGCAAAATATTCTATTTTTCATTTTATCTTGCTCAATTTTTTTATTTATTTCACAAGATATAAAATCGCAAAATTCAGAAATTTATTTTATTAACATAATTACAATATCTTTAGTTTTTAGCCTTGTTTTTGCAAATCAAAGCTTTTTAGATCAAGATTTTAACGACGGAACCCTAGAACAAGTAATTTTATTTTGCCAAAATTTAGAAATTTATATTTTTGCAAAAATATTAGCTAATTGGTTTTTATTTTCTCTGCCTTTAATAATTTCTTCTTATTTTTTAGTGTTATTAATGGGTTATGAAAATATATTGGGTAAACTTATCTTTTTAATATCAATTGCGTCATTTTCAATAAATGCAATTTGCGCTTTTTCGTCTTGTTTAAGCCTTTCTTCAAATAAATCAAATATGTTGGCTATTTTTTCTTTTCCTTTAATATTACCAGTTTTATTAATGGTATTTTCATTAAATAAAGGCTTGGAAGAAATTATTTTAATTAGCGAAATTCTAATAGCTTTTGCAATATTTTTCACCTTAATATCAGTTTTTACAATTTCTAAGATTATAAAAATAATTATGCAATAATATTTTAAATTGCAATTTATTGAATATTAAAAAATAACCACATAGAAACTAAATTAGAAAAATGAAAGAAGAAAATATTACTAAAAATATTGTTGTTAAAAATGATAATATTAAAATTTTAAAACAACATTTTTCAAATTGTTTTGACAAAAATGGCGATTTTGACTTTGAGAAATTAAAAAAAGAATTGGCGCAAAAAGATGTCGATTTTTCAAAAGAAAATTATTCAATGGACTGGCTTGGCAAAAATTATGCAAGGCTTTTGGCAAGCGATAGCGCAAAAACTTTGTTGCAAGAAGATGAAGAATGGAATGAAAAACCAGAAAATCAGAATTCGCAAAATTTATTGATTTCGGGTGATAATTTAGAAGTTTTAAAACATTTGGCGAGCGCGTATCGTGAAAAAATTAAGATGATTTATATCGATCCGCCTTATAACACAGGAAGCGACGGCTTTGTTTATCAAGATGACCGAAAATTTAGCGCCAAAGAATTAAGCGAGCTTTCAGGAATTGACGAAAAAGAAGCAAAAAGAGTTTTAACTTTCGTTGATTCAAAAAGCAATTCACACAGTGCTTGGTTGACTTTTATGTATCCTCGACTTTATATTGCAAGACAATTATTGCGCGATGATGGCGTGATTTTTGTTAGCATTGATGATAACGAGGTGGCGCAGTTACGGATTTTGATGGATGAGATTTTTGGTGAGGGGGAGTTTGTAAAGGATATAATTGTTAACACCTCTGAAGGCGGTGGGCAGGCGAAATTTGTTATAAATGGTCATGATAATCTATTAATATACGCAAAAAATTTAAGTAAATTCGATAATTTAAAAAAACCTAAAGATATCAGGGGTAAAATAATTGAAGTTGATGGAGAAAGTTACTGGATTCAGGAAGATGCGATAAGAAAGGAATTTGGAAAATATGGAAATCTTCATTATGAGGAAATATTAGAATTTAAAGATAAGAAATTTAAAGACAAAATTGACGATGGATTAAAAAATAATGAATATATTTTAGTAAAAAAAGAATATGGGAAAAATATTATAGGAAAATTAAGAAAGTTATCGGATGACTTTTCAAAATTTCATAGCATTTTAAAAATAGATAGAATAGCAAAGCATCTCACATCTAATGGAATAAGAGAAATTGAAGATATTTTTAGTGTCTCAAAGGGAAATTCTCCATTTGAAAATCCAAAGCCCGTTGATTTGTTAAAGAAAGTAGTACTATCTTCTACTTTTGCAAAGAAAAACAACGGCCTTATCCTAGACTTTTTCGCTGGCTCTGGCACAACTGGCGATGCCGTGATGCAACTTAACGCACAAGATGGCGGCAATCGAAAATTTATTTTAGCGCAACTTCCTGAACCAATTGACGCCAAAAAAAGCAAAACCGCTTATGATTTTGTCAAAAATGAATTAAAAACCGAAAATCCAACAATTTTTGACATCACCAAAGAAAGAATTGTGCGATCGGCCAAAAAAATTAAAGAAAATCAAGAAAAAGACAAAAATTTGTTTGAAAATGGCGAAAGAAATCTCGATTTTGGCTTTAAAATTTTTAAAACCACGCCAATTTGGCAAAATTATGAAATTAAAGCCAAAGAATTTAAAGAAAATCTTAATCTTTTTGACGAAAATCAATTAAGCGATGAAGATTTAAGAGCTCTTCTTACAACTTGGAAAACTTATGACGGAATTGCTTTGACGCAAAATTTAGATGAAATTGACTTAAATGGTTATAAATCTCATTATTTTGGCGATAGAATTTATTTAATTTATAAAAATTTTGCCACCAAGCACTTAAAAGCACTAATTGAAAAAATTGATGAAGATAAAAATTTTAATCCAAAATCAATTATTATTTTTGGCTATAATTTTGAAAGCAAATTATTAAGGGAATTATCTGAAAATTTAGCAAATTATAACAGTAAAAAGGGTTTAGAAATCGACTTCATCACAAGATATTAAAAAATTATGACAGGCTTTAATTTTGAAAAAAACTTAGATCACCAATCAAAAGCAGTAAAATCGGTTATTGGCGTTTTTGATGGCATAGAAATTCTTCAACCCCAAGAGATTCAAAAACAAATTGTTAACCCTTTGATTGACAAAACGAGAATTTTTGGAAAATATTATAATAATATAAAAACATTACAAAATGATAATAATGTTGAAAGAAATTTAAAATCTTCAAGCAATATCATTGATATAATGATGGAAACCGGAACTGGCAAAACTTATACTTACGCCAAAACCATTTTTGAGTTAAATAAAAATTATGGTATTTTTAAATTTGTTGTCGTTGTTCCAACTTTGCCAATTAAAGCAGGAACTATAAATTTTTTAAAATCAGACAATTCAATTGGTCATTTTAAAGAGCAATATAATAAAATTATTAATTTGCATATTGTTGAAAGTCAAAGATCGAATAAAAGCAAAAAGTCTTTCTTGCCAACGGCGATAAATAATTTTGTTAATGCTGGAAATTTTGATAAAAATCAAATTCAAGTGATGATTATCAATTCTGGAATGCTTAATTCCGAAACGATGGAAAAAGTATTTGATCGTCATATTTTTGATAATTATTCAATCGCTTTTGAAGCAATTGCCGCTATTAAACCTTTTGTGATAATTGACGAGCCGCATAAATTTGACAAGAAGAATAAATCTTGGGAAAATATCCAAAAAATGAAACCGCAATTTATTTTGCGTTATGGCGCGACTTTTACCGAAAATGAAAATTTAGTTTATAAACTTAGCGCGGTCGATTCTTTCAATAAAAATCTAGTCAAAGGAATTATAGCCCATATTAGCGAATTTGAAGCGGGAAAAAATGCGCTTTTAAAATTTGTAAACAGCACAGGAAAAGAAGCGAATTTTGAACTTAGTCAAGAAAAATCTGAAAAAAATGACAAAAAGAAAAGCTATAAAATTACCGTAAATGAAAATTTTGGCAGAATTCATCAAGAAATGGCCGATTTAAAGATTTTAAAGATGAAAAAGACCGAGATTGATCTTTCAAATGGCTTAACTTTGAAAAAGGGCGATAAAATAAATCCGTATAGTTACAGCGAAACTTTGCAAGAATCGATGATTGCAAAAGCTATAAAAAAACATTTTGAATTAGAAAAAGAGTTTTTAAAAAGAGATATAAAAATAAAGCCTTTAACTTTGTTTTTTATTGATAATATTGAAGAATATCGCGGTGAAAATGGAAATATTAAAAAACTTGCCGAAAAATATATAAAAGCAGAGTGTGAAAAATTATTAAAAGATGAAAAAGATGGCTTTTATAAAAAATTTTTGCAAACAACCTTAAAAGATATTTCATTAACTCATGGTGGATATTTTGCAAAAGATAAATCTGGAAAAAAAGAAAATTTTGATGATGAATCGATCGCAAAAGAGGTTGAAGAGATTTTGCATGACAAAGAAAAAATTTTATCGCTTGATAACCCAAGAAGATTTATTTTTTCAAAATGGACCTTGCGCGAAGGTTGGGATAATCCGAATGTTTTTCAAATTTGCAAATTAAGAAGCAGCGGAAGCGACATTTCAAAATTGCAAGAAGTTGGTCGCGGTTTGCGACTTCCTGTTAATGAATATGGAAATCGAGTTAAAGATGAACAATTTTATCTCAATTATTTTGTCGACTTTACCGAAAATGATTTTGTTGAAAAGTTAAAAAATGAAATAAATAATAAGTCTGGAGCAATTTCAATTGAAGATAATCAGACAAGATTAGATGAAAAAATGATTAAGTTAATTGTTGAAAAATATAATATTGAGGAAGAAAAATTATTAGAAAAACTTGACGAAAATGAGATTATAAAAAGAAATAATGATTTTAAAGATGGCGGATTTGATTATATCAAAAAACATTATCCAATGATTTTTGAAGGCATTGATGAAAATAAAATAAGTGATAGTAAAAAAGAAAAGAAAAAAATTCGAATAAGGCAAGAAAAATATAGTGATTTAAAAGATTTATGGGAAAAAATTAATCAAAAAGTTATTTTAGAGTATAAAATAAAAAATGAAGAAGAATTTAAGGTAATTTTTAAAGAATTTTTATCAAATTATGTTAAAATATTAAAAGAGGGTGGGCTTAAAAATAAAGAATTTAAGCTTGAGGCGGATAAAAATGAAGTTTTTTTCAAGGAAACCGTTATAAATGATAGCGAAATTTCAAAAATTTCTACAATTGATTACGATAATTTTCTTACAGAATTGGCTGTTGCCTTAAATTTAAATATTAAAACAATTCATCAAGCTTTTGTCGAGGCTAAAATTTCTATAAATCAATATTTAAATAGTTCGACAATAAGAATTTTAAAAGAAAAATTTAATAACTATTTGCTGTTTAATGCTATTGATAGATTTGGTATTGAATATCAAAAAATAACCAACTCAATTCACCCAACAAAGTTAACTAATAAAAAAGGCGAAATCAAAAAAGAAATTGATTCTTCGCAAATTGGCGTTTTGCCGTCTAAAGAAATAGTTGCCAATAATTATTTTTTCGAAGAATTATTTTTTGACAGCGAGCTTGAAAAAGAAAATATTATTAAAAATATTGAAGAAGTTATTGTTTTTAGTAAAATTCCTAAAAATTCAATAAAAATTCCAGTTGCGGGGGCGCAAAGTTATTCTCCTGATTTTGCATATGTTTTAAATTGTAAAGATGGAGCAAGTAAATTACATTTTATTGTTGAAACTAAGAATTCAGATCAAGAAAGTTTAAGAGAAAGCGAAAAAAGAAAAATTTTGTATGCCGAAGAATTTTTTGGTAACGCAATAAAAATAAGGTTCGAATCTCAATTTAAGGGCGTAGATATTGCTGATTTAATAAAAGAAATTTTATCTGGGCGTAATTTAATCACTAAATCCAACACCAAAAACCTAACTTAGCCTTGCGACGGATAAGTTTTTGCTAATAAATTTATTAATCAAATTATTTAGCCCTTAATTAATATTTAAAGATAGGGCTTGGTATAATTATGAATATTTGCGATTGCAAAATGATAAATAAAAAATATTAATTTTGAAGTGATTTAATCTAAAAAAAGGTCAAGAATTGAAAATATAATTCAAAATTATTTTTGACTCAATATTTTAATAAAAAGGCACTAAAAAAACAAAATTTAAGTGCCTTTTTATTAATATTTGCGATTTAAGAAGCTTTTTTCTTTTCTTTAATAACTTCAATTGAAGCTTCTTCTTTTTTCTTTTCTTCTTCTTTTGTTAAAAAATTAATTTTTGGCTTTTTATCTTGCGTTACCGATTCTTTAGAAATCGTTACCGATTTAACATTTTTTTGAGAAGGAATTTCGTACATTGTGTCAAGAAGTATTGATTCAACAATTGCTCTAAGGCCACGAGCACCAGTTTTTCTTGATATTGCTTTTTTGGCAATTTCTTTAATTGCATCCTTGTCAAATTTTAACTCTACTTTATCAAGATCAAAAAGCTTGCTATATTGCTTAACAATTGAGTTCTTTGGCTCGGTTAAAATTTTGACTAAATCTTCCTCGGTTAAGCCTTCAAGAGGCGCAATTATCGGAATTCTTCCTACAAGTTCGGGTATTAGGCCAAATTTGATAATATCATCAGGTTGGGCGCCTTTAAATATATCTTTTTTGGTTTCGTCCCCTTGTTCACGCACATCGGCGCCAAAACCTATAGAAGAACCTTTGCCGCGATTTGCGATAATTTTTTCAAGGCCAGAAAATGCACCAGCACAAATAAACAAGATATTCTTTGTGTCAATTTGAACATATTCTTGTTGCGCGCCTTTTTTGCCAGGTTGCGTCGGAACAGAAGCCACGGTGCCCTCAATAATTTTTAATAAACCTTGCTGAACTCCTTCGCCAGAAATATCACGGGTTCTGGTGCCGTCATCTGATTTTTTAGAAATTTTGTCAATTTCGTCAATATAAATAATTCCGCGCTGAGTTTTATCAATGTCGTAATCTGAATTTTGTAAAAGCCTAGCAATAATATTTTCAACATCGTCACCAACATAGCCAGCTTCGGTTAAAGAAGTTGCGTCTGCCATTGTGAAAGGCACATCTAAAATTCTTGCTAAAGTTTGCGCAAGCAATGTTTTGCCACAACCAGTCGGGCCAACTAAAAGAATATTTGACTTGTTGATTTCAACATCATCAGCTTTTAAACTTTCAGAAAGATCAATTCTTTTATAATGGTTGTAAACAGCAACTGACAACACTCTTTTGGCATAATCTTGCCCAATGACAAAATCGTCTAATATTTTTAATATTTCTGACGGGGTTGGCTTTTTACCTTCAGAGCCGTCAAATAAAGATTTGCTATTTTCTTCGCGTAAAATATCAGTACATAAACCAATACATTCGTTACAAATAAAAACAGTCGGCCCAGCGATCAGTTTTTTTACTTCATTTTGATTTTTACCACAAAACGAGCAGTTTAATTCTTTGTTTTTCTCGTTATCTTTTACCATAATTTAGATATCTTTTATGTTGTTGCTAGATCTTGTTTAGCCTTTATTTAGCGGTTAAAGAATTGTTAAAATATAATCTTAATTCTATTTTAATTCTATTTTGTCGCGACTTTCAATAACTTTGTCCACAAGTCCAAATTCTTGAGCCTTATCAGCAGTCATAAAATTGTCGCGATCCATTGACTTTTCTATAACAGAAAGTTTTTGACCAGTATGTTTTACATAAATCTCATTTAGCCTTTTTCTAAGTGAAATAATTTCTTGAGCATGAATTTCAATGTCAGAAGCTTGCCCTTGATATCCGCCACTTGGTTGATGTATCATTATTCTTGAATTTGGCAAGGAATATCTTTTTCCTTTTGCCCCTGCGGTTAACAATAAAGAGCCCATAGACGCGGCTTGACCAATACATAGCGTGGCAACATCAGGTTTAATATATTGCATTGTGTCATACATCGCAAGGCCCGAAGTAACGACTCCGCCTGGTGAGTTTATATAAAAATAAATATCTTTATTTGGATCTTCCGATTCTAAAAATAAAAGCTGGGCAACGATTAATGAAGAAATATTATCGTCAACTTGGCCACAAAGAAAAATAATTCTTTCTTTTAAAAGCCTTGAATAAATATCGAACGATCTTTCGCCTTTGGCGGTTTGCTCTATTACCATTGGAACTAAATGGTTGGCTCTTTCGATTATATGATTTGACATTTCTATTTTTTATTGATTAAAAACTTAATTTCAGGCCTAAATTATAAAACATTTAACATAAATAAGCAACTCTTGAAAAAAAAATGTAAGTTATTATATTAATTATATTAAAGTTAAATACATGCTTATATAATATTAATTTTTAACCTTAAACATCAATTGATCCATTGTAATTTAGTATTGAAATTTGGCCGCTAAAATTCACCAGAAAAATTACCGCGGTGCTTTCTTGTGACTTAATTTTGTTAAATTAATTATTATATAACCAGTATTTAAAGGAGATATTTAAAATAAAAGGCTCGAAATTAATAATAATTGATTATATAATATCAAACTTAATCTTTAAGTACTAAATTAAGGTATAAATAATTTTGTTAATAAACTTATTATCAAAAACAAAATATAGGTAACAGATATGTTGAGTTTTTTTATGATTATTTTAGCGATAGTAATAACGAATAAATTAACGCTTAAAGATAAAATTTGGTACAACATAGCTAAAAACCAACAAAATTAAACAAAAATGACAAACTGGCAAGAAAAAATGGGTAAAAAACCTCAAAACAAAGAAAATTCTCACGACGATATTGATGCCCAGAATAAATCAGAATTTCCTAAAAATAAAACAGAAAATGACCAAGAAGGCGTCCAAAATCAAGAAAATAACCAAAGTTTAGATCAAAATGAACAGAATTTAAGCGAAACCGATATTTTAGAGCAAAAATTAATAAAAGAGCAAGAAAAATCAGCTATGCTCAACGATAAACTGCTTCGAACTTTGGCTGAAATTGAAAATGTCCGTCGTCGCGCAAAAGAAGATGTTGAAAAAACCAGTAATTACGCAATTTCTGGTTTTGTCTCTGACTTAGTTGTGGTGGCTGAAAATTTCTTTATGGCGTGCGAAAATATGCCTAAAAAAGAAATGGATTCAAGTGCCGAAGTCAAAAATTTTGTTATTGGCGTTGACATGACCAAGAAAGAATTAATGAAAATATTAGAAAAAAATAAAGTTATGCGCGTTTTTCCGCTTGGAGAAAATTTTGACCATAATCTTCACGAAGCAATCTCGCAAGTTGACAGCGAAGAACAAGAAGGAAAAGTGGTTCAGGTTATTCAGGCTGGTTATAAAATTGGCAACAGGCTAATTCGCCCCGCTCTAGTTGGTGTTTCAAAAGGTAAATAAGCAATAATAAAACAAAAAACAAATTGCGCCATCAAGTCAAATAATTTGTTTGAATTTATGTGTCACTAGAAATAAGAACCGCAACTTGTTGAAATTTTTATAGTTTTTTTTATGGCGTTATAATATTTTTAGTTTTTTAAAAAAATAAGGTTATGCAAATATTTTATCTTTAGCAAAATAATCATTTCTGGATAATATTTTGATTTTTTCATATATCTATTAAAGGCAAAAGTGATATAATAAGGCAAATACTTCTTTACAAATATTAAATGATATAAAGCAAAGAAAAATAGTTGCAAAACTAAAAAAAAACAATATAATTAACAACGAAATGTTGCCTTACTTATGGTCTTTATTTTTATGCGGGATTGTAGCTCAGTGGTTAGAGCAGGATGCTCATAACGTCTTGGTCGTAGGTTCAAGTCCTACCAATCCCACCAAAAATTATAAATTTTAGCTAATTATAATTTTTTTAAGGGCTTTAATTTCTTTGAAATTTCAACAACAGAAAAACTTAATAAATTTTATAATTACGGGTTTTTGAACTTATTGTCACTTAGTTTTTATTGAACTTTCAAAATAGCTTATCCATAACAAAATTTCTTCAGACTTATCTGTTATATTTATTTCGTCAAACTCATCGCTAAAAATTAACAAAGAATTTCTGTAATTACTATTTTTCATCTTTTAAAGCGAAATAAGCATCTTATTTAGTTTTGGTAAAAATTATCGTAAAAATCTAGTAATATATTTTAGAGAATATTTTTTAGCCCGCCTTTAAAGTTAGAAAAGAGTGTAATATCGTTTATTTTTTAGCCCCAAATGGTTAATATAAATTGAAAATTGTATATTTTTTTACTGATAAATTTATTAATTAAAATTATTTATCTTGAATTAATATTTAAAAGATTTAAATCAGCTAGAAAATGCCATCAATAGAATTTTTGCTTGCAATTTAACTTAATAACTAATATGATTTTTATAAGTTTATGGGTCATAGATTTATATTGGCTTCACCCATATTCTTGCATATTTATATTAAACTTAAAATTTTTAAAGAAATGCCAAAAATAAAAACAAATAGCAGTGCCAAAAAAAGGTTTAAAGTTACCGCTTCTGGCAAAGTTAAGTTCAAACAGGCCGGAAAGCGCCATAATTTGGGCAAAAAGAGCCAGTCTCGTATCAGAAAACTTCGTAAATCAGCCATCATGGATAAATCTTTTGGTGAAAATGTAAAGAAGTTTTTCCTTCCAAACAGCTAATATATAACTTAACAAACTAAGTTGTTGGCACAAGATATAAACTAAAAAAATCATAAATTATGGCACGCGTAAAAAGAGGAGTCACCAAAAAAGCTAGACACAAGAAAATTATTAAAATGGCCAAAGGTTACAGGGGTCGTTCTAATAATTGCTTTAGAATCGCTTTGCAAAGAGTCGAAAAAGCTTTGCAATATGCTTATCGTGACAGAAGAACTAAAAAAAGAGATTTGAGAAGACTTTGGATTCAAAGAATTAACGCCGCTGTGCGTCAACAAGACATGAAATATTCAACTTTTATTAATGGTCTTAAATTGGCTAAAATTGATTTAGATCGTAAAGTTTTAGCCGACATGGCAGTTAGAGAGCCTGCGGTTTTTAAAGAAGTTGCCCAAAAAGCAAAAAAAGCTTTAGGTTAGTAAGTATTTTATAAAATATAATTGCATTAAACCCGTCTAAAATATAGTTTTTAGGCGGGTTTTTTTGTTTTTGTAATTATGGTGATGAATAATATTATTTTTCATACTTAAAGGCCACTTAAGAATTTTATCTGTTTGTGGCAAAAAGCCATCATAAAAATTTAGTAACATATTTTGTGCCAAAGCTCTATCTTTAACTGATAATTAACGGCCTAGATAACTTAATTAGCGAACTTATTATGTCAAAACTAGGCTTATCAACCGACATATTGAGTTTTGGGCGACTAATCTAGTAATTATATTACGATGAATAAATTTGCTCCTAAAGATGGGTTTTGGTATGAGATTTGCCTATCAATCTTTTGTTGTAGCACATAAATGATTGTTTAAACTTCGAAATTGGCGTCATATCAAAATTTATTTTTAAATGCCGGTTCATTCGTTATAATTTAATTGCTAAATTTATTAATTAAAATTACTTAGTCCAATTTATCACTTAAAAATCGGGCAAAGGGTAGATTTTGAATTTGAAAGCTAAGTTTATAAAATTCTAGAAATAAAATTTGTTTGAAATTCGTTTTGTATTATTAAATATAAAATTTTATAAAGTACTTTTTTGTAAAGATATTTATTTTGACTTAATCAAAATTTATTGATATTATTGTTAAATATTTTGCAAATATTAACTATTTTAAGTTTAGTAATATGTCACTTAAGCTTTACACTACCTATACCAAGAAAGATAAAGATGATAAAGTTGAAGATATTGCGATAACTCGTGAAGAATTTTCTTTTACTGCTTTCTTGTTTAATGTTTTATGGTTTTTGCGCCATAAAATGTGGGTAAGTTCGGCGGTTTTAGTGTTGGTTGAAATTGCACTAATAAATCTTTGTTCTTTTGCATTTATTTCTGGCTTTGATTTTGTGGTTTTTAATTTTGCTTTCTTGCTTTTAATAGGCATGAACGCAACAAATTGGCTGGGTCAATTTTTGCAAAAAAGAGGATATATCAAAAAAAATTATGTTTTGGCGCAAAATGAAGAAGAGGCAAGGCTTAAGGCCATGAAAAGCTGGCACAGAAACTCGCCAAACTTAAGCTTTAAAAGATTTAGCGAAGAAATTATCGATCCAGATTTATATCTTAAATCTGTTAAGCCTAAAAAAATGAAAGCATAAAAAATGAAAATTGTTGTAATTGATTACGGGTCCGGAAACTTAAAATCGGTTATAAATGCCTTGTCTGAAATTACGCAAAGCGAAATATTAATTTCTGACCAGCCGCAAGATTTACAAAAAGCAAGTCATATTATTTTGCCAGGCGTTGGCGCTTTTAAAGATTGCATGAAGGGTCTTCAAGATAAAAAAGGATTGGTTGAGGAAATTATGCACCAAGTTAAAAGTAACAAAAAGCCTTTTTTAGGAATCTGTGTGGGTATGCAAGTTATGGCCACTTGTGGTTATGAAAAAATTGATGATGGAACCGCTCCAGAAAAGGTTTTGGGCCTTAATCTGATTGCGGGCGAGGTTGTTAAAATTAAGGCGCAGGCAAACTTAAAAATTCCGCAAATGGGTTGGAATAATTTAATAATTGAAAAGAATCATTCAATTTTAAAAGACATAAAAAGCAAAGACCATGTTTATTTTGCCAACAGTTATCATTTTTTGTGTAAAAATACAAAAAACATTATTGCAAAAGTTAATTATGGCCATGATTTAAACGCCTTAATAGCTGATGAAAATATTTTCGGAATTCAATTTCACCCTGAAAAGTCGGGCATTGTTGGTCTTAAAATATTAGGTAACTTTTTAAAATTATGAGCCCTAAAAACTAATTTTTATTATTTAATTATTTTTTGATTTATATTTAGGGGGTTCGCTTAAAAAACAACAAAAACAACAAAAATAAATATGTCTGATAACTTAAAGCATAAAGAATATATTGATGAAATAAAAAG